>JBGOUV010000081.1:0-19567 GCA_041477815.1 Terriglobia bacterium
GTCCTTCTGGCGGCGCTCCAGGCGGGCGCGCTCTTCCTCCAGTAACGCCTGCGACGCGGTGTAGTCGTCCTTGCGGCGATGCAGCTCGCGGATCAGGGCGGTTGCTTCCAGATCCTGGCGGGTGAGGTTGGCGCGGGCCTGGTCGATGATCTCCGGGGGCAGGCCCAGGCGCTGGGCGATTTCGAGTCCCGCCGACTGGCCGGGCAGCCCTACACTTAACTGATAGGTGGGGGCCAGGGTTTCCTGGTCGAAGCCGACGGACGCGCTCAAGACACCAGGGGTATGGGCGGCGTAGCTTTTGAGCGCGGGCAAGTGCGTCGAGACCAGGGTAAAGGCCCCGGCCTGGCGGAAATGGTCGACCACGGCGACGCCGAGCGCGCCGCCCTCCTGGGGATCGGTGGCCGCGCCCAGCTCATCGAGCAGGACGAGCGATCCGTCCGAAGCGCTGTCGATCATACCGCGCAGCGCCGCGACGTGAGCGGAGAACGTGCTCAGGCTATCTTGGATGGACTGCGCGTCGCCGATGTCGGCCAGCACCTGGTCGAACCAGGGGAACTCCGCCTCGCCGGCCGGGACCGGTAGACCGGCCTGGGCCATCAGCGCCAGAAGGCCGACCGTCTTGAGAGACACCGTCTTGCCGCCCGTGTTGGGGCCGCTGATGACCAGGACGCGGTGCTGGGCGTCCATATCGAGCGAGGCCGGCACCGCCGACTCGCCCTTCCGGCGCAGCAGGTCTTCGAGCAGCGGGTGCCGGGCGGCGCGCAGGCGGAGGCGCGGGGCTTCGGCCGGGGAGAATGCCGGGATCACCGCCCCGTAGGCCACGCCGAAGCGGGCCCGCCCGAACAGCGCCTCCAGGCGCGCCAGGATGTCGATGGCGTGACGGATAGCATCGGCATAGCCGGCCAGCCGTTCCGTCATCTCCCGCAGGATGCGGTGGACCTCGCGTGACTCCTCTTCAGCCAGCCGCACAAGCTGGTTGTTCAACTCGATGGTTTCCAGCGGCTCGACGAACAGCGTGTGGCCGGTGGAGCTGGTGGCATGGATCACCCCGTCGATGCGCCGCTTCTGGCTGATCTTCACCGGCACCACCAGTCGCTCGTTGCGGATGGTGACATACTCTTCCTGCAGGCTTCCCTCCTCGCTGTGAGCGCGGACGAAGCGTTCCAGCGAATCCAGCACGGCGCGTTTCTGCTGCTCGATCTCGCGCCGGATGCGGCGCAGCGCTCCGCTGGCGTGGTCGTCAAGCTGGCCGTTGGGGAGAATCTTGCCGCTGAGCTCCCGCAGCAGCGGACGAAATTCGGCGATCTCATCGGCCAGGGCGGCCAGGCGCGGGAACCTCAACCGGGAGGCGGCGAGGGTCAGGCGGGCTTCCGAAGCCCGGTCCAGGAGATCGAGGAGATGGAACATGTCCAGGGGCTCGAGCGCGGCGCCCTCGATGGTGAGGCGGGCGGCCGCCGGACGCAAGTCGTGCAGGCCGCCAAAGGATACGGGCGGCTTATCGCTCGCCGCCGCCCGCAGCCACTCCATGGCTTCGGCGACGTCGGCCAGCTCGCGTTCGGCCTCGGCGCGGTCCGGGAGGGGATGAAGCTGGTCCAGCAACGCGGCGCCCAGCGGACTGGCTATGTAGCGCCGCAGGATCGCCACCACCTGGGGAAATTCCAGAACCTGCTCGGCGGGAGGGCTCATACCGACAACAACAGGCGGTCCCGCATGGCGAAGGCCTTCTCGATCACGACTTGCGCGCCGGCAGTCAGGGGGTAGTAGGCCAGTTGGTCGCGCTCCACCCAGGCGGCGCGGGCGGCGTCGTCCCCCGCTCGCAATACGCCTCCGGTCCTTTCGCAGAGGTAGTCGATCAGGACGTAGTGGTATTCGGTGCGGCCGTCCTGGTCCGGGAGGATGCGCTCGAAGACCTCCACCACCTCCAG
The DNA here is from genome assembly GCA_041477815.1 of Terriglobia bacterium. GTDB lineage: Bacteria > Acidobacteriota > Terriglobia > Bryobacterales > JACQDG01 > JBGOUV01. Next base: position 1,926 of record JBGOUV010000081.1, read on the forward strand.
CACCCGGATCTCCAGGCCGGTCTCCTCGCGGATTTCCCGGCGCAGGGCGTCGAGGAGGGTTTCCCCCACCTCCAGGGCTCCGCCGGGCAGCGACCAGAGCCCCTTCTGGGGCTCTTTGCCCCTCTCAACCAGCAGCACGCGGCCGGATTCCAAGAGGATCCCCCCCACGCCCACCACGGGCCGATCGGGGTAGCGGCGGGGGTTCAGGCGGTCAGCCATCGGCTATCGGCTCATCGTAACACCTTCCGAATTTAAATTTTCCTCTTGGCAACGGCCCGCCGATTGTGTAAATAGACTGAGGAGGCTTTTTATGGCGACTTGTCCGGTTTGTGAGGGCTCGTTCTACTTGGACGAAGAAGAAATCGAAGAGGGCGACCTGATCAACTGCGAGGAGTGCGGGGCGGAGCTGGAAGTGGTGTCCACGGATCCTCTGGAGCTGGAAGCCATGGAAGAAGAAGACGGCGATGAAGAGGAAGAAGAACTGGACATGTAGGCCGGTGCTGGCTGCGGGGCTGGCGCTGGTGCTTCTGGGCGTGGCGGGGGCGGCGGAAAAGAAAAAATCCAAATTCGTTCCGCAGGCGATCCTGGCCGGCACTGTGTTTCAGGAAAGCGGGTTCCTGGTGCGCGGGGCGCGGGTGGTGGTCTACCACGTCGAGCGGCCCAAGGACAAGAAAGAAGCCGCCACCGACTTGCAGGGAGAGTTTGCCGTGCGGGTGCCCGCCGGCAAGGGGCGCTATACGATCGAGGTGGGCGCGCCGGGATTTGTATCCGCCAGCAAGACCGTGGAAGTCGCCGGCGATGAGCGTCTGGACGTAACCTTTCGGTTGGCGCCGTTACAAAAGGTACAATAGGGGCAACGCCACTGCTGCACGGCGCATCTAGATGTATAGAGAGGAAAACACTATGAGACGAGCGATCCGATATGGGTTGGTTTTGCTGGGAGCCATGGCGCTCTCGTCGCTCTCTCCGGTGGCGCTCGCTCAGAAGGAGAAGCCCACCCGTTCGGTGCACGGCATTGTTACCGACACCCAGGAGAACCCTATTGCCAAGGCGGTGGTGCAGTTGAAGCACACCAAGAGCCTACAGGTGAAGTCCTTCTACACCGACGACAAGGGCGTCTACCGCTTCCACGGCCTGGATCCGGACGTGGATTACGAGCTGAAGGCCGAGTTCGGCGAGGCCAAAGTCGGGCCCCGCACCCTGAGCTCGTTCGATAGTCGCAAGGAAGTGGTCATCAACTTCAAGCTGGACGTCAAGCAGTGACCAGGAAACGATGGTGGGGCCCGCTGGGACTGGTGTGGCTGGCCGGGGCGCTGCTCTGGGCCGGCAAGTACAACACTACGGTCGACATCGGCAGGAAGGCGCCGGGCTTTACCAAGCTGCCGGGCACCGACGGCAAGACCTGGTCCCTGGCGGATTTCCAGGAAGACGTCGTGGTGCTGGTGTTTCTCGCCAACCATTGCCCGTGGGTACGGGGCGGCGACAAGGACTTGCTCCAATTGGTGAACGAGTTCCGCGGTAAGAGTGTACGGGTGGTCGGCCTCGCGGTAAACCTGCGTCCCGACGACACGATGCCGGCGATGAAGGAGCACGCGGCTAAGATCGGTTACAACTTTCTCTACCTCCACGATCCCACGCAGGAAACGGGCCGCCAGTACGGCGCCACGCGTACCCCGGAATTCTTCGTCCTGAACAAGGAGCGAAAAATCGTCTACATGGGTCTGCTGCACAACTCGCCGGCCCAGATGATGCGGGACGGCGCCGTGCACCACGCCAACGGCGAGCCCACGCAGCACTACGTCCGGGACGCCGTACGGGCCGCCCTGGCAGGCAAACCGGCGGCGGTGGCCGAGACCCGCGCCCAAGGATGCACGGTCGAGTACGCGACTCGCTAGTTCTGGCAGCCTGTCTGCTGGCTGCGGGCTGCTCCCGTCTGCGGCCCATCACCCTCCAGCAGGTCAGCTTTGACGAGTTTCAGCGCCGCCTGGCAGCGTTGCGCGGCCACATCGTGGTAGTAGACATATGGGCCACCTGGTGCCCCCCCTGCATCGAGCGGTTCCCGCGCATGGTGGAGATGCACCGGCGCTACCGGGACCACGGGGTCCGGTTCGTGTCGCTTTCGGTAGACAACCGCGAGGACCAGGCGGCGGTCGAGGAGGCCCGCCGCTTTCTGCAAAGGCAGAACGCCTCGTTCGACAACTATCTCCTCGACGAGAACATCCTGAAGGCGTTCGAAAAGCTGGACATTCTGGGGATTCCGGCGGTGTTCCTCTACGACCGCGACGGCCGCCGCCGGTACCGGCTCACCGGCGACGATCCGCGGCGCCAATTCACCGAGAAGGATATCGAGGCTGCCCTGCAATCCCTGTCCACCACCGCCCCCGAGATGGAATGAGTCCCTCGCCAGCGGGCGGCGATATGCTTCCCGGGAAACGCACTCGAAGTGCAAAGGAGGGTTTCAAAAGGAACAAGCCCAAAAACCTTTCTATGACGAACAATATGGTTGGGAGTTCGGTGGCGTCTCTCGTTGGTCGGCGATCGCACACAGTGAAAGTTCGCAGCTTTTCAACATTTCCCGTTGACACGGGCCGGCCTTCTCATGGAAGCCGCGACCGTTAGCCAGCAGCGCCCTGGGACCGGTACTTGAAAATTGCCACTCATCTTTGGTCTACTGGGCCGATGGGTGAACAAGCGCGTCTGGTGGAGATCCTGCACGCCTCGGGTGGGGGGATAGCGGTGGCTTTGGCCATCGCGTTCTTCCTGGGCGGGGCCCATGCCCTGACCCCCGGCCACGGCAAGACCCTGGTGGCCGCTTACCTGGTCGGCTCGCGCGGCACCCTTTGGGACGCCGTCTACCTGGGTTCGGTCGTCACCATCACCCATACCTCCAGCGTCTTCGTCCTTGGCCTGCTGACTCTCTACGCCTCCCAATACATCCTCCTGGATCGCATCTACCCGTGGCTGTCGGTTACCAGCGGCCTGCTGGTGCTGGGCATGGGGTTATGGTTGCTGTGGTCCAGGTGGCGCGGCGCCGGCCACACCCACGATCATGACCACGACCACCATCACGATCACGATCACCCGGATCACCACCACGACCACCACGACCACACTCCACCCCAGGTTTCGCGCGGCCAACTGCTTTCGCTAGGCATCTCCGGAGGCCTGGTTCCCTGCCCGGAGGCCATGGTAGTGCTGCTGATGGCCGTTTCGCTCCACAGACTGGCCCTGGGGTTGATCCTCCTGGTGTCGTTCAGTCTGGGCCTGGCGGCGGTCCTGATCGGCATCGGTATCGCCATGATCCTGTCCGGTCCTCTGCTCTCCCGCTTCACCCGAACCGACCAGACCACCCGCCTTTTGCCCCTCGGCAGCGCGGCCGTGGTCACTCTATTAGGCGCGGCCATCGTGATCAAGGCCATCGCCGACAACAAGCTGCTGCCATTCTGACCGGATGAACGTTTTCCAGGATTTTCGCTACGGGCTGCGCCTGCTGCTGAAGCGGCCGGTCTTTACGGCCGTGGCGGTGGCGTCGCTGGCTCTGGGCATCGGAGCCAATTCCGCCATCTTCAGCGTGGTCAACACGGTCCTGCTGCGCTCGCTGCCGTTCCAGGATCCCGATCGCCTGGTGATGATCTGGGAGACGCCGCCCAACCGCCCGGAGGACTTCAACGGCGCGACGGTATCCAACTACCTGGCCTGGAAGGAACAGAGCCAGGTGTTCGACACGATGGGCGCGGTGCAGTTCGGGTGGCCGGTGAACCTGTCGAGCGAGAACACCCCCGAGCGGGCCCAGGGACAGCGCTTCAGTGCCACCTTCTTCCCGACCCTGGGAGTGCAGCCCGTCCTCGGCCGCTGGTTCCTGCCCGAGGAAGACCGCGTGGGCGCGCCGCTAGTGGTCGTGATCGGCCACCGGCTGTGGCAGCGCCGCTTCGCGGGCGATCCGGGTGTGATCGGTAAGACCTTACGCATCGACGGGCAGGAGACCAGCATTGTCGGTGTAATGCCCCCGGGGTTTACCTTCTTCGTCGAGGAAGCCGACTTGTGGATGCCCTTCCGGTTCGCCAACTTCAATATCCAGAGCCGGTCGCGGTACCTGGGGGTGATGGCGCGGCTGAAGCCGGGCGTATCGCTGCAGCAGGCCCAGACGGAGATGGCGGGTCTGGCCGGCCGCCTGGCTCTCTCCAATCCGGAGATGAACAAGGGATGGAGCGTAAAGGTGCAGCCGGTCCACCAAGCGTTTCTGGGAGGGCTGCGGACGCCGCTGCTGGTCCTGCTGGGGGCGGTCGGGTTTGTATTGCTGATCGCCTGCGCCAACGTGGCCAACCTGCTGCTGGCCCAAGCGGCCGCGCGGCAGCGGGAGATCGCCATCCGCACGGCCATTGGCGCCGGACGCTGGCGGCTGCTCCGGCAATTCCTCGCCGAAAGCCTCCTGCTGTCGCTGGCGGGCGCGGCGCTGGGTCTGGGCCTGGCCTACGGCGGGCTCAAGCTGGTGATTATGATTCATCCCGGATACATGCCCCGGTTGCAGGAGGCCGGCCTCGACGCCCGCGTTCTGGGTTTCACCCTGCTCATCGCCATGGGCACGGCGCTGCTGTTCGGGCTCCTGCCGGCCTGGCTCATTGCCCGGTCGCCGCATCTCCGGGAGGCCGCGTCGCAGCGTCACAGCGGGGCGGCATCGGGACCTCTGGTGGCGGTACAGGTGGCGCTGGCGGTGGTGCTGCTCATCGGGGCCGGCTTGATGATACACAGTTTCGCCAAGCTGCACGGCATCGACCCGGGCTTCCGGACCCGCAACCTGCTCACGTTTCAGATCCGGCTGGCCCGGCAGCAGTACGCCGAGGACGTGGGGGCCTCCGGCGGCTTCCACATCGTGCGGCTCAGCCCGCGCATCGGCGAATTTCACAACCAGGTCTGGCGCCGGCTGCAAGCGGTGACCGGGGTGGAGTCGGCGGCGGCCATCACCTACGCGCCGCTGGGCGGCGGCGTGGGTGGATTCGTCTTCACCATCGAGGGCCGCCCGCGCTCGGACTCCGAGAAGGAGTCTTTGCAGGCCGGCTACCACCCGGTCACACCGAACCTGTTCCGTACCCTCGGCGTGCCCCTCCTGCGCGGCCGCGACTTCACCGAGAAGGACGGCGTCGAGGCCCCCTGGGTCGTGATCATCAACCAGGCCCTGGCCCGGCGCTACTGGCCGAAGGAAGATCCGCTCGGCCAGCGGATCCGGATTCAGCCGTTCCCGGACGAGCGTCCCCGCGAGATTGTCGGGGTGGTAGGCGACATTCGTCACGGCTGGATCGCCCGCGAGCCGGAGCCCCAAATGTACGTGGCCCACCTGCAGCAGCCCCTGGTCTATCAGGCCCGGCTGTCCGAGCCGCGCCTCCAGATGACCTACCTGATGCGCACCACCACGCCGCTGACCCTCCTGACCCCCGCGCTGCGCCGCGCCGTGGCCGAAGTGGACCCTAACCAGCCCCTCTTCGCCCTCCGTACCATGGACCAGTACCTGGCCGAGCAGGTCCGCGAGCCGCGCTTCTACATGCTGCTGCTGGGAATCTTCGCCGGCGTCGCCCTGGCCCTGGCGGCGGTGGGAATCTACGGCGTCATGGCCTACTCGGTAGCCCAGCGAACCCACGAGATCGGCATCCGCATGGCCCTGGGCGCGACCGCCATCCACGTTTTACGGCTGGTGTTGCGACAGGGCATGCTGCTGGTGCTGGCCGGGGCGGCCGCGGGAATCGCCGGCGCTTACGCCCTCACCCGAGTGCTCGGCTCGCAGCTTTACGGCGTCACCGCCGGCGATCCGGCCACCTTCGCCGGCGTTTCGGCGGTGCTGCTGGCGGTGGCGCTGCTGGCCTGCTACTTGCCGGCCCGAAGGGCCACCCGGGTGGATCCTACCGTGGCGCTGCGCCACGAGTGATCGAGGACTATTCTACCCGGACCGCCAGGGCGTTACTCGGCTCCGCCGGCGCCTTCGTATCGACGACGGCCACCGACAGCGGCCCCGGCTTCAACAGCCGCGCCGGCAGGATCACCCGAAGCGTCTGCAAGGGTCCGTCGGTCACGGTTGCCGGAATCGTTTCGCCGCCCACCAGGACGCCGCTCGCCCCGGACAGATTGACCCCCCGGATGGTCAGCAGGGAGTCGTTGCCCACTGAGAGCGAAGCCGGTGAGACTTCCAGCAGGCTCGGCCCGCCGGCCGTGGTGGCATTGGAGGACACGCCCTGAGATTCGACGACCACCGCGGGGAAGCGCCGGGAGAGAGATTCGGGGACCCTGCCAATGGCCACCTGCAGTCCGGCAAATCCGGGCGAGGCTCCGGCGAACAGCAGCTCCGCATCTTTGCCGTCAATGCGCAGGCGCACCTCTCCCACGGCGCGGGAAAGCGGGCTGGAAGGCGCGGCGTCGCTATCCGGCACGGACGGATCGAGCGGACCGAGTCCGGTCAGGTAAACCGAAACGATCTCGCCGGGATCGAGCGGCGCCGCAGCGCTGACCAGCGAGCCGTCGGCGTGCGTGATGGCGCCCGCTCCCGCTCCGTTGCCCAGAACCGTAAACACTCCGGGGGCCCGCGCGGCGACACGGGCGCGGACCGAGGGCGCGGCGAGTCGTCCGTTATACGCCGTAATCACGGTAGTCGAGCCCGCCACGCCGGCCAGGGCGGCAGGCGCCACGAAATTCACCTGTCCTGGCGAGACATAGAGCAGGGCCGCGGGAATTCCGCCTACCAGCACGCGGCAGTCGGCCAGCTCGGTCGGAAGCGGGAAACCGCCGGCCTGCGCGGTGCGGGGCGCCAGGCTTTCACCGAACAGCGTAACCAACTGACCGGCGACGATGGGCTGGTCCACGTCGAAGGTGGCGCCACTCACCGCCCTGCTCACCGCGGCCGGCGGCGTCACCCGGAAAGCCACGGCGATGGTCTGCGGGTTGTTCGGCCCGCGGTACGCGATGGTTACCGAACCCGCATAGTTGCCCACCGCGAGAGCGCCCGCCACCGCGCAGACGAAGGCCGGGCCGGGAGCCTGGCCCGAGCCGGGCAATACGCTCAGCCAGGACTCGCTGGCGCTCGCCGTCCAACTGACCGGGGCATTTCCAAAGCTGCCAATCCTCACCGCGGCGCACGTCTCCAGCCGGACGCCCCTCGGGCTGGTCAGTGAGATGGTCGCCGGATCGAGTTGCAGCCGGGGCTCCGAGGTCACTTCCAGTTGAGCCGGCACCTCTCGCGTAACGTCGCCTGCCGTTACACGAAGGCTGCCGGAATAGTTCCCCGCGGCCATTCCGGCAGATACCACGTTCACCGACAGAGTGGCCGTAAGCGTGCCGCTGGTGAGCGTCGGCCGCAGCCAGGGGGCGGTCGAAGTGATGGACCACGCGGACCCCAATCTTCCGATCAAACTGAGGATCTGAGGCTCCGGATTCGGCCCTCCGGCGAGCGCGCCGAAGTTGAGCGACCCCGGAATCACCCGCAAGGCCGGAGGCAGGAGATTGAGCGTTATAGGAAGATGCTGCGACCCGGCCGCGGAACTGACGAGCACAAACGCGGCGGTGCTGGGCGGGATCGACTTCGGGCTGCTCGAGCCATACAGGCCCGAGGCCAGATTCTCCGGTTTGACCCGCACCGTGAGAGCCCCGGCTACGCCGCCCGAAGACGGAGAGATTTCAAGCCACGATTCCCCGGAGGTCGCTGCCGACCAGGTGGTTCCGGCGGCGCCGGTGAGCGTGATGGTTTGGGTCCCCGGAAACGGCCCGCCCTCCACTCCCTGAAAGTCCACGCCCAGCGGCGCCGCGGATACGCCCCGCGAGCCGCTTCCGGAGTAGAGGAACTTCACGCCCGCGATTTCGGCGTCGTACAGGTCGCGCTTCTGCTCGCCCACGTCTACCGTGGAGTGCATGATGGTAGGTGTGGTGGTGCCGCAGTCGTCGTTGTGGCCGAGTCCCAGCGCGTGGCCCATCTCATGCAGAGCCACCAGCTCGAAGTCGTACTCCTGGTTATTGGGAAAGGAGTTGAGCGGCAGGCCGGGGCTGAAGATGATGTCGGCATCGACGATCTGGCCCGTCTCTGTCGACACGCTGGTCCGGGTGACCGCCAACACTCCCTCCGGAAAGGAATATCCTCCGCCACGGAGGACGCTCATCTTGCCGTCCCGGCCGGAGATATCGCTGCTGTAGCTGGTGAAGTTGAACTTCCAGTTGGATCCGGAGACACTGCTCCATTTCGTCATCGCTGTCCGTAAGGCCTCGTCGAATCCATTATTCTGGTAATTGGCTGGGTCGAAGGTGACATTCAAAGTCGAGTCCGCCTTGCCTGCCACTTCGAAGGAAGACGAGCCGATCAGGACGAATCCGCCGCTGCGGCAGCCTGCCGCGGCCACAGGATTGCCCGTCTCGGCGGACCACGCCAGCAAGGAGCAACCGAGCAACAATAGGGACGTTCTGCCGATCATTCACGCACCCCTCTCATCAGAAATGTGGAAAGCAGCGACCGTTTTATGATAAGATGCTTTAGCGGTTGTACTAACAATAAGGAGGCCTGAATTCCCGTGGGAAAACACCGTAAGCACACTATGTCTTTGGTCATATTACTGGGGATGACAGGGGCGCTCCCAGGGTCGACAGTAGTTCCCCTGAACTTCAAGGACCTGAGCGCCAAGGCCAACCGGATCACGATCGGGCGCATTGACCGTATTATATCCTATCGAGACGCGGATAGCGGCCGGATCGTCAGCAAGATCGACATCACGGAGACCCACTCGGTCTCCGGCGCTGCCCCGGCCGCCTTCAGTTTCACGATGGAAGGCGGCACGGTGGACGGAATCCGGCAGTTGATCTCCGGCTTCCCGTCGTTGGAGGCGGGCGATCGCGTGGTGCTGTTCCTGGCCGAGGACACCTCCACACCCTTTGGGCCGACCCTGGGTTTGTGGCAAGGCGTGTTCTTCGTGCAGACCGATACGAATGGCGTCGAGACGGTAACGGATCACCGGCGCCGGCCGCTGGCCGAGCTTCGCGGAGAGGAGATCGTGGTTTCCGGCAGCCCGAAGGCGGGAGTAGTCCGGGCCGGCCAGCCGGAGACGCGAGTGACGCTCGAGGCGTTCTTGGAGAAGGTTCGGAGTCTGCGCGGTTTGTCTCGGGCGCCGGGCAACCGCTAATTACCAAGCCTCTACCGCTTCGCCGGTCCATACAGGATCCGCCCCGGCCGGCGGTCGGTGATCCTGCCTTCGTCCAGGATCAACTCCCCGTTCACCAAGACGTGGGAGAACCCCACCGCATACTGGTGCGGGTTGCCGAACGCCGCCCGGTCGGCCACGGTCGCCGGGTCGAAGATCACCACGTCGGCCTTCATGCCCGGACGCAGCAGCCCGCGGTCGAACAGGCGCAGGCGCTGGGCCGGCAGTGAGCTCATCTTGCGGACGGCGTCTTCGAGGGTGATGACCTTACGCTCCCGGACGTAGACTCCCAGGACCCGGGCGAAGGTTCCGTAGCTGCGGGGATGCAGGACCCCGCGGCCGAAGATGGGCACCTCGCCGTCGGAGCCGATCATGGTCCAGGGATACTTCATGATGCGCTCGACGTCGGGCTCGGCGATGGCGTGGTAGACGGTCTGGCAGCTTCCGCGCATCAGCAGGTCCAGGGCCGCGTCGGCGCCGTTCTCGGCGGTGGGTTCTTTACCCCGCTCCTGGGTGACCTGGGCCAGGCTCTTGCCGTTCAGAGTGGCGTCAAAAGGACACTGCGCCAGCACTACATTCTTCGGATCTCCGCCGCCGCGATTGAACTTGATCAGGTCCACCATCTCGGCCTTGATCTTGGCGCGAGTGGCCGGATTCTGAAAACGCTTGCGCATCTCGGCTTCGCCGCCCTCTTGGGCCCATTGAGGGATCAGGCCGGTCAGACCGGTGGACGACGCCGTGTAGGGGTATTGGTCAAGGGTAACGTCGACGCCGCGGGCGCGGGCCTCTTCGACCAGCTTCAGGGTCTCGACGCTGCGGCCGTGGTTGGGCAGTCCGACCGTTTTGTGGTGGGTGATCTGGGTCGGTAGGCCTCCTTGTTCGCCGATAGCGATGGTCTCGCGGACGCTGTCCAGCACCCCCTCGGCCTCGTTTCGCATATGAGAAATATACATGCCGCCCAGTTGGCCGGCGACCTTGGCCAGCTCGATGACCTCCGCCGTGGGGGTGTAGTTGCCGGGGACGTAGAACAGGCCGGTGGAGAGTCCCAGGGCGCCCTCCTCCATGGCCCGCCGGACCAGGTTCTTCATCTGGTCGATCTCGGCCGCCGTGGCCGGGCGGTTCACCAGGCCGATAATCTCGCGGCGGATCGAGCCCTGGCCGACGAAAGTAGCGAAGTTCACCGAGACTCGTTTAGCCGCCACCTCGTCCAGGAAGGGCTTGAGCGGCAGCGGCGAGCCGCCGTCGTTGCCTTCGATGAGCGTGGTGACGCCCTGGCGGACGTAGTTCTCAGCGGTGGGAACGTCGAGGATTCCCCGGCGGGAGTGGGTGTGGATATCGATGAAGCCGGGAGCCACCACGCGGCCGCCGGCGTCGATGGTACGGGCGGCGGTGGCCCCGGCCAGCGGCCCGAGGGCGGCAATGGCGTCGCCGCGGATGGCGATGCCGCCGCGGTACCAGGGGTTGCCCGCGCCGTCGATCACGCGGGCGTTGCGAATGATCACGTCATACTGGGCGGGCGCCAGGGCGGCGGCGAAGAGGAACAGGAACAGGTAGCGGTTCATAAGGCCTTTCAGAACAGCACCGCCACCAGGTCGCCGTTGAGCGGTCCGAAACGGGCCAGCGGGCGGTAGACCACGTTTACCTCAACGTCCTTCAGAGTACAAGAGAGGCGGCGCAAATTTCGCGGCGGCGAGTAAAGCTGCGCCGGGTGGTCCGGCCGTTCCCGGACCCGCACCGTAAAGCGCGGGTTGGCCACGGTCAGGATCTTGCCCTCGCCGGTGCACTCCACCCGGCGGAGATAGCCCCAAAAGGTCAGGGTTCCGGGAATGGACAGGGGAGGCGGAGGCGGAACCGGCGCCGGCGGGGGAGGCGGGGGAGTTTCGGCGGCCGGCGGCGCGAGCGGCTCCCTCCTGATCCTGACCGGCGGCGCGGGCTTCGGCGGCGGGCGCAGAGCCTGTTCGCGGCGACGCTCGACTTCAGCCCGCTCCACCCGTACCTGCTCCTCGAACAGGGGATCGGCGGCGCGACGGGCCACCTCGTCGAGGCTGGTGCGGGCGGCTTCCCAGCGGGCGAACTGCATTTCGGCATGGGCTTGGGCGAGCCAGTAGAGAGGCGGAACGGAATCCAACTCGACGGCCCGGCGGGCGTGGCGGACGGCGTCCTCGGAGGGATGGCCTGGGCCCATCAGCAGAAGGCTGTAGCGGTAGTGGGTGGCGGCGTTGACCGACCCCAGTTGGACGGCCGCGGCCAAATGGCGCTCGGCGTCGTCGTAGCGGAGCAGGTCCATGTCCAGGGCTCCCAGGGACTCCAGCGGCTCAGGACGGTGCGGAAAGCGGGCGCGCAGGACGATCAGGGCGGCGCGGGCGTGGATGGCTTGGTGGCGGGCGCGCAGCAGCTCGGCGCGTTGGTGGTCGCGGGCCCAAGGAGGGAGGGCGCGAACGTGGACCTCCGGCTCGGGGGTGGGGAGTAGCGGTAATACCTCGGCGGGGAGAGGGTTGGGGAGCTGGGGGGACCACCGCAGACGTGCCGGCAAGGCTTCGATACGTTGGGGGAGGGTCAGGCCGGAACCCTGTCCTACCACGACCTGGTGCGTGGCGGCCCAGCTTTCGGCGTAGAATAGCGCGGCGGGATCGCGCCGGGATCGGAGGGCTTCGAGGTGGCCGGGGACGGGCAGGCCCAGCTTCAGGCCGCCGGTGGCCGGCTGGAGGTTGCTCAGCAAATCGGCCAGACCTTCGCGGAGCCACTCCGGACGGCTGGTCAGGCGCTGCTGGAGGACGCGGTGGATGAACTCGTGGGCCAAGGCCCGCAGCCAATCCCCGGAGTCCGTGTCGACCGCCAGAAAGGAAGCGTCCGTGCCTTGCTGGAAGAAGCCTGCCGCGCGGCCTGGCGGGGCGTAGGGCTGCATGTCCGAGAAGTTGGCGAACAGAACCACTTCGGTGGAGCCGGACGGTACGGAAAAGCCCAGCCCGGCCAACTGGCTGTGGAGCCGCTCCAGGGAGACGGCCGCGGTGGAAGCGTTCTGCGGCGCGCCGACTACGCGGAAGTGGGGGCTGCGTGCTTCCACGTCCTCGGCCGCCAGACGCGCGGCCACGGCCAGAATCAAAAATCCACGCCGCATGGCGCCGGTACCTTCATTCCGTTCCCCTCCGCTACCAGCTTCTCCCAGACGCCGGCGTCGATGGGAATTCCTTCGCGACGGCGGAGTTCCTCGGCCCGCCACTCGGGCTCGCCGGCCACCAGCACCTCTTCGTACCCTTCGGCCGGGGCCGCCGACTTCATCATATCGATGAGGACGTCCATGCGCCGGCCAAAATCCTCGACGGGCAGGAAGCGTCCCACGTCGATGGCCAGGAAGCACTGGCTATAGCCCAGCGGCCCCTGGCCCTCCCGGGGATCGCCGGTCTCGGGACCCATGCGCCCGCCCGACAGGACCGAACACAGGATCTCCACCATCATGGCCAGGCCGTAGCCCTTGTAGCCGCCCAACGGCATCAGCAGACCCTGCTGGGCCGCGGCCGTGCTGGTGGTAGGACGGCCCCGGGAATCGAGCGCCCAGCCGGACGGCAGCGTCTCCTCTCCCTTATGAACCGCCTTGATGATCTTACCCATTGCCACTGTAGTAGTAGCCATATCCAGCAGCCAGGCGGGCCGCCGTCCGCCGGGCACGGCCATGCAGATCGGGTTGGTGGAAAGCCGCTTCTCGGCGCCCTGCCAGGGAGCGACCAGCGGCGTGGCATTCGTAAAGGCCAGGCCGATCTGGCCGCGCTCCACCATCCGCCGCGCCCAAAACGCCGCCATGCCGATGTGACTCGAATTCCGCACCGTCACCATGCCCAGACCGGAGACCGTGGCCAGGCGGATAGCATGGTCACAGGCGTTTCGGGCGATCCAGTGGCCCACCCCGTCCTCGCCGTCCAGGACCATAGTGGCGGCGGTTTCGGAAACGATCCGGCCGTCGGTCGCGACATTCATGAATCCGGCCCGCAGGTCGGGCAGGTAATGCAGGATCAACTGCACCCCGTGCGAGTCCACCGCCCGCAAGTTGGCGGCGACCAGCGCCTCGGCGACGAGTCCGGCCCGGTCCTCGGGCATGCCGGCGGCAGTGAGGAGCCCCCGGCTGAACGCCAGCAACTCGGAAGCCTGAATCCGAATCCCCTCAGACATGGCCTCCAGTATAAGGAAATGTACGGCGGGCTTCAGCCTGGACCTGATCGCCTGCTACTGCCGCACCGGACGCGAAGCCGCGCGCCTGTTCCCGGAGCACATTCTGGATATCCTTCGGCACGCCGCCTGCGACGGTCCGGCGGTGAGGAGCCTCCGCCGGCGGCCGCAGCAGGTTGCTGTTCTACCGGCGCCCCACCAGTGTGACCCGATAAGGCCCCCTGGTTCCATCCGGCAGCACCGTTTCCTCGTTGGTCAGCAGCGTCGTCAACTGCTTGGGCGTCAGGTATCGCGCTCCCTGCAGATTCGCCCCGTTCCCGTTGGCCCGGGTCAACTGCGCGCTGTCGAACTGCGCGCTCCGCAGGATCGCTCCGCTGAGGTTGGCCAGTCCCAGATTGGCGTGCTTGAGCTGGGCCCCCGCCAGGTCGGCCAGCCCCAGGTCGGTGCCCCGGAGGTTGGCGCTGGCCAATCCGGCGTCCTGCAGCCGGGCTTTGTAGAGGTCCGCCTGATGGAGATCGGCGTGGTCCATCCGGGCTTCGGTAAAGTCCGCCCCGGCCAGCTTGGCCATAGCCAGACGCGCATACCGCAGCCAGGACCTCCGCAGGTCCGCTTCCACCAGCACCGCCTCCATCAGATTAGCCCGCATCAGGTTGCTGTCCGAGAGCGCGGCATGACTCAGGTTCGCTCCGTTCAGCCGGGCCTCGGTCAGGTTGGCCTCCTGCATCTGGGCCCCGCTCAGGATCGCTTGGCACAGGCTCGCCTACACTAGCAGCGCTCCCTGCAGGCGCGCCTTCGCCAGGTTGGCCCCGTCGAGCTCCGCCCCGCTGAGGTCCGCCTCCCTCAGATCCGCCCGTACGCCCGCCACGCCACCAGACTCCAGCCACTCCTGGTGCAGGCGGAGAAACTCGTCCAGGGCCATTCCACGGTGTGTGAGCATCCTGCGTCTTAATCGGTCGAAAACGACCTGGTGGTTAGCAACCGGAGGAAGAGGGAACAAAAACCCCGTTTACTCGTCTTACTTTTTGCGCCACACCGGAGTCTAAGAAGATAACCCGCCCGAGGCGGCCACCTCGGGCGGGCTGGGAAAACACGACGCAAGAGTGCGCGGGTCTTCCGCCAACCCCAGTATAACGCACTCGCTAACAAGTGGTTAGTGGTCGTGTCTCCCGAGAATCCGCAGTAGGGAGTGGAGATGACACGACCAATCATTACGGCATTCCTTCTGTGCAGCGTCCCCTCCGTCGCCGCGACGCCGCCGGTTTCTCCCGAGTATCTCCCTCCCACGGTGGGAGTAATGTTGTCGTTCGAGCACCAGCCTCCGCGCCACTACCTCCAGCAGATCCAGCAGGACGTAGCGCAGATCTTTCGTCCCTCCCGGCTCGATCTTCACTGGCAAGTCATGCAGGGAGGCGTCCAACCGGACAGCTTCTCGCGGGCGGTGGTGGTCGAGGTACGCGGACGCTGCGGTTTCGGCCGGGTGGCGGAGGTGACGCCCAGCCACGAACCCCACGTGAGGCTGGGCTGGACGGCGGTGAATGACGGCGAGGTCATCCCTCATGTGACCGTCGACTGCGACCAGATCGCTGCCGCTATAGCCGGCGCCCGCAGCCAAGGTTTCCCACGCCCGACCCTGCCCGTTCTCTACCATCGCCTCATCGCCCGGGTACTCGCCCACGAGCTGATGCACGCCTTGCTGCGTTCGACGGATCACAATAGCAGCGACTGCCTGAAGTCACCCCTGCGCGTGGTCGACCTCTGGGCGCCGGCCCGGCTAAGCGCCCACAACCTGGAGGCCCTGCGCGACGTCGGCCGCGCCAAGCAGTGGCCGGTGGCCAGTGGCCCGTGGCCGGCGACCGCGGACCAGCGGCCATTCTGACGGCCGCCCCCCTCCCGAGCTGCCCACTGCCGCGCGCGTTCCCCACTGGCCACCGGCCACGGGCCACTGCTGCTATACTAGGGGCAGATGGCCGCTGGAGACATCCGAGCCCATGACCTTTCCTCTCACCGTTAAGCGCGCGGGCGCGTGTCTTCTGCTGGCGGCCGCTCTCGCCTATCCCCAATCGCCCGACCGCTCCGCCGCCTACTTTCACTACTCTCTCGGACACCTCTACGAGCAGCTTGCCCGCGAGTACCGCTCCACCGACCACCTGAACAAGGCCATCGAGGAATACCGCCTGGCCATTAAGGCCGATCCCAGCTCCGAATACCTCAGCTCCGAGCTGGTCGATCTTTACGCCAACGCCGGCCGCCTGCAGGACGCCGTCGCCGAGGCCGAGGCCATTCTGCAGCGCGATCCCAAGAACATCGAAATGCGCCGCGTACTCGGCCGCATCTTCCGCGGCTACTTGGCCGACCCCGGCCAGACCAAGCTCAACGAGGAGCTCCTGCGCCGCGCCATCGACCAGTACGAGCAAATCATCGCCCAGGATCCCAAGGACCTGGAGTCCCACCTGCACCTGGCCAGCCTCTACCGGGTGGGCCGCGACTCTGTCAAGGCGGAAAAGGCTCTCAAGGCCGCGCTCGACCTCGACCCCACCTCCGAAGATGCTCTCACCAGCCTGGCCGAGCTTTACTCCACCCTCGGCGACACCAACGGCGCCATCGAGATGCTCACCAAGGTGGCCGAAAAGCATCCGCGGTCCCGCATCCTGGCTGCCCTGGGCGCGGCCTACCAGCAGGCCAACCAGCCTGAGAAGGCGGTCGAGGCTCTGGAAAAGGCAGTCCAAGAGGACCGCGCCAACGTGGAGGCCCGCCGCCTGCTCGCGCGCAGCCTCTTCCTCTCCGAGAAGTACGAAAAAGCGCTAGAACACTACCAGGTCCTGGCGAAGAACGACCCCCAGGACCCGGAGAACTATCTCCGTATCAGCCAGATTTACCGCCAGAAGCGCAACTTCGAGCAGTCCCGCTCGTTCCTGCAGAAGGCGGCGGCCATCGCCCCGCCGGAGCTGATCGAGATCCCCTACAACGAGTCCCTCCTTTACGAGGCCGAGGGCAAGATCGATCAGGCCGTGGCCACGCTCCAAAAGGTGCTGGACGCCATGGCCAAGGCCAAGCCTGCGGAGGCGACGGCCCGCGAGCGCGCCAACCGCTCCTTCCTGCTGGAAAAGGTCGGCATGCTGGAGCGCAACCGGGAAAACTTCGCCGCCGCCGAGAAGGCCTTTCGGGCCATGATGGACGCGGATACGGAAAGCGCCCCCCGCGCCGGCGTCCAGCTCATCGAAACCGCCCGCGCCGCCCGCGACTACCGCCGCGCCCTGGCCGAGTCCGAGACCGTGTTCAAGAAGTACCCCGAGGACCGCTCGGTGGCCGTGGTCCGCGCCTCTCTTCTGGCCGACATGGGCGAGGCCAAACAGGGCGCCCAGATCCTGCGCGCCTTGCTGAAGAACACCGCCGAGGACCGCGAGCTCCTCCTGGCCCTCGCGCAAGTCCTCGAAAAGGGCAAGCTCTGGGCCGAAGCCCGCGAGACCATCGAGAAGGCCATGGGCTACTCCCAGACCAAGGACCAGAAGCGGGGCGTCCACTTCACCTACGGCTCCCTGCTGGAGCGCCAGAAGCTCTTCGACGAGGCCGAAAAACAGTTCCGCGCCGCCCTCGAAATCGATCCCGAAGACGCCTCCGCCCTCAACTACCTCGGCTACATGTTAGCCGACCGCAACGTCAAGCTGGACGAAGCCCAGCAGCTCATCAAGAAGGCCGTCGACCTGGACCCCGATAACGGCGCCTACCTGGACAGCCTCGGCTGGGTCTACTACCGGCAGAACAAGCTCGACCTGGCCGAGGACTACCTGAAGCGGGCGCTGGCCAAGACTCCCCGCGACGCCACCGTCCACGAACACCTGGGCGACGTGTACTTCAAACAAGGCAAGATCCGCTTGGCCCAGGAGCAGTGGCAGCGCTCCCTCCGCGAGTGGGAAACCAGCGTCAAGTCCGAGGTGAATCCCGAGGATATCGCCAAGATCCGCAAGAAGCTGGACACGGTGAAGGTCCGCCTCGCCCAAGAGCAAGCCACCAAGCGCTAACCCGGAAAACGTGGCGCAATGTGCTGGCCGGCACACTGCGGCAGTCCGATAGTACTGTGCGCCACAGTACGACAAGGCAATCACATCCATCTTAAGTACTGACTCAAGTACTGAGAGTTTATGTTTACGAGGCAGCAGAAAAAATGGGCCTTGACTGAAGCCTTGCCGCATAGCAACATCAGTATGGCGCAGAATCCCTTGCTGTTAACACAAAGTGTGAATAGCGGTTGCTGGGCTTACTTTGCCGCAAACTCTAGAGGAGACGTTATATGAACAAGGAGCTTCCAGTGGCAATTGGCAC
>JBGOUV010000586.1:0-2902 GCA_041477815.1 Terriglobia bacterium
CTTGGTCGCAGGCGTCAACCCGTACTTGACCGGCTCCGACAAGACCCGTTTCCTGAACCCGGCGGCCTTCTCCCTGCCGGCCCCGGGAACCTTCGGCAACCTGGCCCGCAACGCCCTGCCGGGTCCCAGCCTGGCGCAGTTCGACCTCACCCTCCATAAACGCTTTCCGGTGAAGGAAAAGGTGAACTTGGAGTTCCGCTCGGAGTTGTACAACCTCTTCAATCGCGCCAACTTCGCCAACCCATCGGCCGCTCTGGCCAACGCCCTGGGTACTGGCACGAACCAACTGCAGCCCGGCCAAGCCTTCACCGCAGCCGCGGCCGGGGGCTCCTTCGGCGTGGTTCGCTCCACCGTGGAAAAGACGGTCGGCCTCGGCGCCGCCCGGCAGATTCAGCTCTCGCTGCGGCTGAACTTCTAAGTCCGGCGCGGCAGCCCCGAGCCTCAACCGTAAGGGAGTGCCCCAGGGGCCTGCGGCCCACCAAAAGTGATGAAGACGCGGCCGGTGGGGCCGGGTAGTTTCGCCGGTTCTTCGCTGCGTCTTCAAGGGAGCGGAGGGTTCGGCAAAGCGGTGGGATCCGCTCCCTTGCGGTCGCGGTTCGGTGGTGCCGGGGCCGGCCAGTCGCATGACAGCGGCGCCGTTCAGGTGCGACAATAGCTCCCATGAACCGCCGCTCCTTTCTGTCTGCCGGGCTGGCCGCTCTGCCGCTCTCCGCCGCCGGCCTGGACGATTCTGACGAGCCCCTCACCCCCCCTCCCTCCGGCGCCACGGTGCTCTTCAACGGCCACGACCTCACAGCCTGGGTCAGCGTCAAGACGGGCGCAGCCCCCGCCTGGAAGGTTGAGAAGGGCTACTTCGAAATCGTGCTCGACACGGGTGATATCCGCACCCGTGACGAATACCGCGACTTCCAGCTCCACCTGGAGTTCCGCATCCCCGACGAACCCGGCCGCTCCCGTGGCAACTCCGGCGTCTATCTCCAGGGCAAGTACGAGGTCCAGATCATCGACTCCTTCGGCCGTCCCGTCGAGAAGAACGGCTGCGGCGCTCTCTACCTGGAAGCCGCGCCCCTGCGCAACGCCTCCAAGCATCCCGGACTCTGGCAGTCCTTCGACATAGCCCTCCGCGCCCCACGCTACGACGACACCGAGCTCAAGGAAAAGGGTGTCCTCACCGTGTTCCACAATCGCGTCCTGGTCCAGAACAACACTGCCATTCCGGGCATGACCGGCCAAGCCAAGCGCAACCCGCAGAACGACTCCCGCCGGCCCGGTCCGATTGTCATCCAAAACCACGGCAGCCCCGTCCGCTTCCGCAATATCTGGCTGTGCAACCTCTCTACATAAAGGTCCACTCGGCCGACAACGTGGCCATCATCGTGAACCCCGAGGGCCTCACCCTCGCCGAGTTGATCCCGCAGTCCCACAAAGTCGCGCTCCAGGACATCGACCCGAGCGAGCCCGTCCGCCGCTACGGCCAGATCATCGGCTACGCCAACCGCGCCATTCGCAGCGGCTTCTGGGTCCGCCCGGAGTTCCTCGACCTCCCCGCCGCTCCTCCGCTCGACCAACTCCCTCTGGCCACCGCCGTTCCCCCTACCCTCCCGCCCCTCGAAGGCCACACCTTCGAGGGCTACCCCAACACCGACGGCTCGACCGGCACCAAGAATATCCTGGGCATTACGACGACCGTTCAGTGCGTCGCCCCTACCGTCGACTACGCCGTCCGCCGCATCAAGACCGAGATTCTCCCCCGCTACCCCCGCGTCGATGACGTTGTCGCCATCACCCATACCTATGGCTGCGGCGTGGCCATCGACGCTCCGGGCGCCCAGATCCCCATTCAGACGCTCCGCCACATCAGCCTGCACCCGAACCTGGGCGGCGCCCCTTTGGTGGTCAGCCTCGGCTGCGAAAAACTCCAGCCCCAGCGCCTCTTCGGCTCCGACCGCTTCCCCGTCTTCGACCCCCAGCCCTACTTGATCCGCCTGCAGGACGAGCAACACCGCGGTTTCGGCGACATCGTCGCCGCCATCCTGACCGCCGCCGACAAGCGCCTCGCCGAGCTCGACCGGCGCAGCCGCACCACCTGCCCGGCTTCGTCGCTCATTGTCGGTCTCCAGTGCGGTGGCTCCGACGCTTTCTCCGGCGTCACCTGCAACCCGGCGGTCGGCTTACGCGGCCGATCTCCTGGTCCGCGCCGGCGCCACCGTCCTGTTTTCCGAGGTGACCGAGGTCCGCGACGCCGTCCACCTCCTGACGCCGCGCTGTATCAATCAGGAAGTAGGCCGCGCCCTGATCCGAGAGATGCAATGGTATGACGACTACCTCCGTCGCGGCGACGCCGACCGCAGCGCCAACCCCACCCCCGGCAATAAACGCGGCGGCCTGGCCAACGTAGTCGAGAAGGCCCTCGGCTCCATCGCCAAGTCCGGCTCCACCGCCCTAACCCACGTCGCCTCGCATGGCGACCGCGTAACCGCCAAGGGCCTGGTCTTCGCCGCCACCCCCGCCAGCGACTTCATCTGCGGCACCCAGCAACTGGCCTCCATGAACCTCCACGTCTTCACCACCGGCGAAGGCTCCCCCTATGGCCTGGCACTGGTCCCCGTAATCAAGGTATCCTCTCGCACGGCGCTGGCCGAGCGCTGGCCCGACCTCATCGACCTCGACGCCGGCCGCATCGCCACCGGTCACGCCTCGATCGAAGACGTAGGCTGGGAGCTCTTCCGCCTCCTCCTCGATGTAGCCAGCGGCCGCAAGCAGACGTGGGCCGACCATTGGGGTCTCCACAATACCCTAGCGCCTTTCAATCCGGGACCAGTGACGTAAGCCTCCTTGCCCCCGCCCTCGGCCACGTGTACACTGGAAGGTGGGATGATTGGGGCGTTACAGATTCAGGTCC
>JBGOUV010000073.1:0-20677 GCA_041477815.1 Terriglobia bacterium
AAAAAGGGGACATTTCTACTGAGGCGAAACAGGGGACATTTCTATCGAGGTTTGACACAAAATCTCAACCACCTTGACAACGCCCCCGGCCTGCTCTACCGTAAAAGGCCGATCCCCATGACCCGGCGCGAAGCCACTCGCGACCTGCTCCTCTGGATGGCCGGCTCTCCCCTGGTGCGCGCGCAGCAGCGGGACCTTCCGGCTCCCACCGACCGCCTGCCCGCGCTCGACGACCTGGTGAACGTCTTCGAGTTCGAGCCGGTGGCCAAGGCCAAAATCCCCCATAATGCCTACGAGTATGTCGCCAGCGGGGTCGACGACGAGTGGACCTTGCGGCGCAACCGCGAGGCGTTCGGGCGCCTCAGCCTGCGGCCCCGGTTTCTGCGCAACACCCGCAAGCTGGACCTGTCGCTGGACCTGTTCGGCTCGCGGATCGACATGCCGATCCTGGTATCGCCCACCGGCAGCCAGGGCCTCTCGCACCCCGAGGGCGAGATGGCGATGGCGCGCGGCGCGGGTGCGGCGAAGACCATCATGGCGATCAGCAGCTCGGCCACGCATCCCATCGAAAAGATCGCCGCCGCGGCCACCGGCCCGCTCTGGTTTCAGCTTTACCCCGCCGCCGACCTGGACAGCACGCGGGAGCGCGTGGAACGCGCGGTGGCGAACGGGTGCAAGGCCATCTGCTTCACGGTGGATACGCAGTACGGCCCGAACCGCGAGAGGCTGCTGCGCGACCGCTCGGCGGGAGCGCCCAGCGCCGGCGCGCCGCGGGCACGCCAGCCCGGCGGGCGGGGGACCGTCTCGCAGGCGCCGGCGCCGTACCGGCTGGCCCCCTCGCTCGCAGCCAGGCTCACCTGGCAGTTTCTGGACCAGTTGTACGGCTGGGCCAAGGTCCCGGTACTGATCAAAGGTATCCTGACGGCCGAGGACGCGCGCCTGGCGGTGGAGTGGGGCGCCGCCGGTATCATCGTTTCGAACCACGGCGGGCGGCGGCTGGACCGCGTGCCGTCCACCATCGAGGTGCTGCCCGAGATCGCCGACGCCGTGGGCAGCAAGATTCCGATCCTGATCGACAGCGGCTTTCGCCGGGGGACCGACATTCTGAAGGCTCTCGCCCTGGGCGCCAAGGCGGTAATGGTCGGGCGGCCGACGGTGTGGGGACTGGGCGCGTACGGGCAGGCGGGGGCCCAACGCGCGCTGGAGCTGCTCCAGACCGAGCTGGCTCGGGCCATGGGCATGACCGGGTGCGCCAGCCTGACGGCCATCGACCGCAGCCTGGTGAGGATGACAACATTCTGATGACGCGGCGCGACGCTTGCAGGAACCTGCTCGTGTGGATGGCCGGCTCTCCACTGGTCCGGGCGCAGCGCCAGGGCCTGCCCTACGTGGCGGAGCGTCTCCCGTCGCTCGACGAGATGGTCAACGTCTTCGAGTTTGAGCCGGTGGCGCGGAAGAAGCTCGATCAAGGGTCCTACGACTACGTAGCCGGCGGCGCGGACGATGAGTGGACCCTGCGGCGCAATCGCGAGGCCTTCGACCACATGATGCTGCGCCCGCGGTTTCTGGTGGACGTAAGCCGGCTCGATCTGGCGGTGGAGCTGTTCGGGCAGCGGGTGGCGATGCCCGTGCTGGTCTGCCCCATGGGCGGCCACCAGCGGGTACACCCGGACGGGGAGCTGGCCACCGCTCGTGGGGCGGGCGCCGCCAAGACCATCCTGGGGGTCAGTACCAACTCCAGCTACACAATCGACCAGATCGCCACGGCGGCCACCGGTCCGCTGTGGTTTCAACTCTACGCCGGTCCGGACGTGGAAGGAACCCGCGAGAAGGTAGAACGAGCGGTGGCCCACGGATGCAAGGCGGTCTGCTGGACCCTGGACCTGCCGCATCTCCCGCAGCGGGAGAGAAACCTGAAGAATGGTATCGACATGATGCGCGTTCCGGCGGTAGCAGCTGCCGCCGGGCGGCGCGCCGCGCGGGAGGCTCCACCCTACCGGCTGCAGCCTCTGTACCAACCGGAGCTAACCTGGTCCTATCTGGAGGAGCTGGTTGCCTACGCGAAAGCACCCGTGCTGCTGAAGGGCATTCTCACGGCGGAAGACGCGCGGCTGGCCGCCGAGCACGGCGCGGCCGGCGTGATCGTCTCCAACCACGGGGGCCGCGCGCTGGATACCGTGCCCGCCACCATCGAAGTCCTGCCGGAGATCGTGGACGCGGTGGGCGGCAAGATCCCGATACTCGTGGATGGCGGGTTTCGCCGCGGCACCGAGATCCTGATGGCTTTGGCCATCGGCGCCAAGGCCGTCATGGTGGGCCGTCCGGTGATGTGGGGCCTGGCCGCCTATGGACAGGCCGGCGTACAGCGCGTGCTGGAGCTGTTGCAGACCGAGCTGGCCCGGGCTATGGGTCAGGCGGGGCGGCCGACGGTGGCGTCGATCGACCGCAGCCTGGTGCGGCTCGAGCGTTGAGGCTAGCGGAGCGGGTTGAAGGTTCGAAGTCGGGGGAAGCGGGCAAAGTCGCGGTCGTTCGTGCACAGGGTGGCGCCATGCTCGATGGCCAGGGCCGCCAGATGAGCGTCCATGATCACCGGCCCGCGGGATTGAGACTCCGGGACCAGAGTGCTCAGAATACTCCAGTGACGTTCTCCGGGTTGGAGAATGGACACCGCCGGATGCGCCAGCCAATCGGAAAGGGCGGACAGGGCGTCGGCCACGGAACCCGCTCGCGGGACGCGTGGATGGGTGGCGATCCGGAGAAACGCCAGGATGGTCACCCAGGTGAGAGCGACGGGCTCGGAGCGCGAGATGGTTTTCTCCAGCCAGGATCGGGTCGCTTCATGGAACGGCGAGGACAAGTCGTAGGCATAGAGGGGCAGGTTGGCGTCGAGCAACTTCATTTGAAGCGGGGTCCTTCCAGGCGCTCCAGCAGTTCCCAAACGTTGTTGTATTCCACCCCGACGCGCAAGCCGAGTTTCCTGGCCTGGATGCGAAACGGCCGGGGCGGCTTGGGCGCCCGCGCAGCGTGCAAACCGAGACGGAGACAGTCATTCACCGTCTGCTTAAGTGACCGGCCGGATCTCCGCATCTCCGCCCGGAGATGGGCGGCGACGTCTTCTTCCAGGGTCAAGGTCGTGCGCACATCTTGATGGTAACGCTGAGTACATCTTGATGTCAAGCGGGTCTCAACTTTGCCCACTTGTCTGCGCTCGGCGCGATCCGCTACTCTAGTAGTTTGCCCCAACCCACCAGGAGACCAACGGCATGAAGACGGCGACCCCCGCCGCGGCCCAGCAGCAGCTTGACGCCCACGTGCGGGAGATCATTCAGTGGCACTTTAGCCCGGAGACCGGGTGCCCGTTCTGGCTGGACTTCGCGTCCAAGCTGGGATTCGACCCGCGCCGGGAGATCCACTCCTTCGAGGATCTGCGGAAGCTGCCGCCGTTCGAGGATGACTGGCTGCGCGGCGGGCCGGTGCGCCGGTGGGTGCCTCGGGGTTTGGCGGGTCAGCCCGCCTACGTATTTGAGACCGGGGGGACCACCGGGATTCCCAAGAGCCGGGTGGCCATCGAGGACTTCCGGATTGACTATGAGATGTTCTCCGACACCCTGCCCGACCGGTATTTTCCGCGAGGGTCGAACTGGCTCATGCTGGGACCATCGGGACCACGCCGGTTGCGGCTGGCCGTCGAGCATCTGGCCCAGCATCGCGGGGGCATCTGTTTTGGCGTCGATCTGGATCCTCGCTGGGTCATCAAGCTGATCCGGCAAGGGCGGATGCCGGAATTGGAGATGTACAAGAACCACGTCATCGACCAAGCCGTTACGATCCTCGGAGCCGGGCACGACATCCACTGCCTGTTCACGACACCGAAGCTGCTGGAAGCCCTGGCGGAGGAGTTGGAAAATCGGGGAACGAGCGTACGGGGCGCGGGGATTACCGGTATTTTCGCCGGCGGCACCGAGTTTACGCCGCAGTTCACGCGCTTCGCCATGGAGGAGCTTTTGGGTGAGGGCGTCTACATGACGCCGACGTACGGCAATACCTTGATGGGCTTGGCCTGCTCGAAGCCGGTGGGGCCGGGCGACGGCTACAAGATTACCTACTACGCGCCCCAGCCTCGGGCGGTGATTGAGGTGGTGGCGTTCGACGATTACAACCGCGTGGTCGGCTATGGCCGGACCGGGCGGGTGCGCCTGACCACGCTCACCCGCGAAACCTTCATCCCCGGCTTTCTGGAGCGCGACGAGGGCGAGCGCGAACCACCCTATGAGAAGTATCCGTGGGACGGGGTCAGCGGGGTCCGTCCGTTCCGGCAGCTTTCCGCCACCACTACCGTAGGAGTCTACTAGTTATGCTCAATCTGCCTATTCTGCGCTGGGGTCAACCCTATACCAGTCTGGAGCAAGACACCGTAGTGCACTTCGAGACCGGCGAGGTCCTGGCCAAGGTCAGCCAGGCCAACGTCGGGCTGCTGGGACGGGACATGCGGCAGGCCCGCCGCGCCCGGGAGGTCCTCACCGGGATTCCGATTCCGGAGCTGATCGGGATCATGAAAAAGGCGGGGGAACTGTATCTGAACGCCACTCTGCCGATGGGCGACGGGGTGCAGTCGCCGGACGACTTTGCGCGGCAGCAGTCGGCATCCACCGGGATGCCGGAGCACATGTGCAAGGCCAACATGAAGAAGAACCACTTCGTGTTGAGCAACATGGAGCGCATCCTGGACTGCCTGACCCGGGGCCTCGACCTGAAGATCCTGAGCCAGGGCTACGGGACCGAGTCGCGCGGGGTGACGGTGAGTTACCAGGCGCAGTCGCCGGTGCTGGGACTGGTGCTGCCGTCGAACTCACCGGGGGTCCACACGCTGTGGATGCCTGTGATTCCGATGCAGATAGGACTAGTGCTCAAGCCGGGGCCGCAGGAGCCATGGACCCCCTACCGCATGGCGGCGGCCTTCGGCGAGGCCGGCGTGCCGCGCGAGGCCATCTCGATTTATCCGGGCCTCGGCGACGTGGGGGCGGAGGTGGTCCGGCGGTGCGGTCGCAGCATGATTTTCGGCGGTACGGCGACCGTGGAGAGGTATAAGGGCGATCCGCGCGTGCAGGTGCATGGGCCGGGCTTCAGCAAGATCCTGCTGGGCGACGACGTGGTGGATCATTGGGAGCGGTACCTGGACATCATGGTCGACAGTGTATATCTCAACAGCGGCCGGGGCTGCATCAACTGCTCGGGGATCTGGGCGTCGCGGCACACCCAGGAGATCGCCGCGGCGATAGCGGAGCGGATCGGGCCGGTGGAGCCCAAGCCGCCGCAAGATTCGCAGTCGATGCTGGCGGCGTTTACGGTGCCGGGCGCGGCGAAGGCCATCTGGAATGCGATCGCGGGGCTGCTGCACGAGGCCGGCGTAGAGCACGTCACGTCCCGGTTTGGCCCGCGGCTGGTGGAGAAGCAGCGGTGCGGCTATCTGCGGCCCACGGTGCTGCATTGCGACTCAGCGGAAGCAGCGGCGGCCAACACCGAGTTCATGTTCCCGTTCGTGAGCGTGGTGCGGTGCCCGCAGGAGAAGATGCTGGAGAAGATCGGCGGCACGCTGGTGTGCAGCGCGATCACCGAGGATCACCAGTGGCAGCGGCAGTTGATCGACGCGCACCACGTGGATCGTCTGAACCTGGGTCCGATCCCCACCATCAAGCTGGACTGGCTGCAGCCGCACGAAGGGAACATCGTGGAGTTCCTCTTCCGTCCCCGGGCCTTTCAGATGGCGGTGTAGGGGGCCCGGTCCTGGAGAGTTCGGTGAGGTCAGGCTTTCCTAGGCCAACGTTCCCTTCACCCGCTCGATTTCCGCCGGTAGTTGGCTATACGAATCCAGAAGAAACTCGCGCCCCACCTCCAACGTGCTCAGCAACCGCGTCGAGCAGAACGCCTCCACCTCCTCCCTCCCGCGGCCCTCCAGCCACCATTCCGCCATCCGGCGCGCGGTATGCACCAGGGTAATCGAGACCACCGGGGCAGGGGGGAACCGCACTTCCCACGGGTCCGGCCAATGCTCCACTATCGCGAGGAAATACTCGGGGAGTCCCCAGGCTTCCAGCAGCCACCTGCCCGCCAGCGGCGAATCCACCCCAAACATCGCCATTTCCGCTTCTCTCCGCGGGATCTGCCGCTGCCGGCGGAGCATTTCTTCATAGTCCGCACGAAACTGCGACAGCAGGACCAGCTCGCCCACGTTGTGCAGCAGGCCCGCCAGCAGGATCTCTTCCTTGTCCGCCCGCAGCATCCTCTCGGCCATGCTGTGGGCGGCTGTGGCCGTCACCACCGAGATCTCGCGGATGCGGGTGGCTGCCGGCTTGTGACCCGACAGCATGTGGATCATCTCCTCCACCAGAAAGCGCCGCAGCAGGGTCGAGACCCGCTCCCGGCCGATCAAGGTCAGCGCCAGCGAGACCGTGGTGACCCGGCTGGCGAGCCCGAAGTAAGCCGAGTTGGCTAGTTGCAGCACCCGCGCCGCTACCGCCTGGTCGGTGGACATGACCTGCTCGATCTGGGCGTTGCTGGTGAGGGGGTCATTCAACAGGCATTGCGCCTTCTGCACCGTAGGATAGAACGCCGGTAGGGCCCGCAGCCGGGAGATCGCGAGCCGGACCCGGTCCGGATCCGCGGGCGCGGAGATTCGTCGTGTAGCCTGTAGTTGGAGCATTTCGTCCGCCCGGCATTGACCTCACAGAGGAAAATCGGCAGAATCTAGGAATCGATTAGAGGAGAAAGAATGAAGTTTCGCGTCTGGTTAGCCGTATTACCGTTCCTGAGCGGGGTAGCCTGCCGCCCCACGCCGGCGCCTCCCGAGCCAGCCGGCTCCATCACCCCACACCTCGAAGCCGATGTCCGCTTCCTGGCTGACGATGCCTTGGAGGGTCGCGGCACCCCCGGCCGGGGGCTCGACACCGCCGCCGCCTACCTGGAGACCCAACTCCGCCTAGCCGGCGTCCGGCCCGGCCTGCCCGACGGGTACCGCCAGTGGTACCGCACCGGCGATTACACACCGGCCCAAGCCCGGGTCGCCGTCCAGCTCGCCGGCCGCACCCTGGCCCCTTCTACCTATGTCTTTCTGAACTTCGGCCGCGACCCTGCCCCCGGCCCCATCGACCTGGAGCTGGTCAATGCCGGCGACGGCGTCGTCGCCGAGGAGAAAAAGGTCAATCACCTGGAAGGCCTCGACGTCCGCGGTAAGGCCGTCCTGGCCCGCAAGGGCGCCGACTGGACCCCGGACCCCCACGCTGTCTTCGGCTCCGACAGGGCCATGGGCAAACTCCTCGCCACCACCGCCCGCGGCGCCCAACTGCTGGTCTACGCCTCGCCCGACCTCGCCAACGCCGCCGCCGACGCCGAAGCCGGCTTCTTCGGCCAGATGAAGGACGCCCCCGTCGGTTTCGTCCGGGAGCCCGGCCTGGGCCCCGGCGGACAGCCGCTCTCCGCCCTGAACCCCCTGTTGATCGTTACCCCCCAGGCCCTGTCCCAGGCCCTCGGCTCGCCGCCCGACCAGCTCCCTCGCGGCGCCCTGGGCAAACGCGTCGCCATCCGCATCGAGACCCCCATCCGTGACGGGCGCGCTTCCAACGTCCTCGGACGCCTCGAAGGATCGAGCCCCACTCTGCGCGACCAGTGGGTCGTACTGACTGCCCACTACGACCACCTAGGCTCCCACGACGTCCCCGCCGGACAGGACGGGGTCTGGAACGGCGCCGATGACAACGCCTCCGGCACCGCCGCCGTGCTCGAACTGGCCCGCCGCCTGGCCGCTTCGCCTCCCCAGCGCAGCGTTCTGATCCTTTTCACCAGCGGCGAGGACCGCGGCCTGTTCGGCTCGGCCTTCTACGCCCTCCACCCGCTGGTTCCCATGGACCGCGTGGTCGTCAACGTGAACATGGACATGATCGGCCGCAGCCAGGGCCAGGTCCAAGCCATTGCCCACGGCTCTCCGGCGCTCTACCAGAAGGCCGTCGAGCTCGGGCGCGCCCACCAGATCCAGGTCGTAGAGGACCAGCAGCCCCTCTGGCGCGTCAGTTACCTCATCGACTCCTACCACTTCCTGCGCTTCAACGTCCCCGCCATCTTTTTCTTCACCGGCGTCCACCCCGACTACCACCAGCCCTCGGATACCGCCGACAAAATCCGCTACCCGGAGATGGCGCGCATCGTCGATCTCGCCGCCGAGCTCACCCGGCACTGGGCCGAGGGCGCGCCGAAACCCGGCTTTCAACGTCCCGTCTGGTTCGTGACCCCATGAAACTCACTCTTGCTCTGTTCGCCCTGACCGCCGCCGGCCTCTCTGCCCAGACTATTACTAATATGGCCGATGACCAGGTCTACCAACGCAACGACCGCGGCGTCGCCGAGATCCACCTCAGCGGCTCCGCCCCGGCCGCCGCCCGCTCCGTCGAAGCCCGCCTCCTGCGCCAGTTCTATCCGGTGGACGGCCGGGACTGGTCTCTTCTCGCCCAGCCCCGCGCCGGCCAGTGGGAAGGCGCCCTCACCGTCCCCACCGGCGGACCCTACCGGGCCGAGCTGCGCTGGCTCGACGCCGCCGGCAAGACCCTGCTGGTAGAAGTCCGCACCAACCTTCTGGTAGGCGACCTCTGGATCCTCGCAGGTCAAAGCAATATGCAGGGCGTGGGCAACCTGATCGACGTCGAGCCGCCCCACGGCCAGGTCAACATGTTCGACATGCTCGACCACTGGCGTCTCGCCGAGGAACCCCTCCACACCCTGGCCGACGCCGTAGACTCCTTTCACTGGCGCGGCAAACCCCGTCTGACCGGCGCGGAAGCCCTGGACGCCGCCCGCCGCCGCGTCAAGGGCGCCGGCCTCGGCCTGCCCTTCGCCACGCACCTGGTCCGGTGGACCGGCGTTCCCATCGGCCTGGTCCCCTGCGCCCACGGCGGCACCTCCATGGAGCAGTGGAGCCCCGCTCTCCGCGACCAGGGCGGCGCCTCGCTTTACGGCGCCATGGTCCGGCGTCATAAAGCCGTGGGAGGCCGGGTGAAGGGAGTCCTCTGGTACCAGGGCGAATCCGACGCCAACCCCAAGCGCGTGGGAGTCTACGCCCAGCGCATGCAGGAGCTGGTGCAGGCCATCCGCACCGACTTCGGCCAACCGGACCTCCCCTTCTACTACGTCCAGATCGGCCGCGTCATCCGGCTGGGCGAAGCCAGGGAGTGGAACGCCGTCCAGGAGATCCAGCGGCGGCTCGAAACCGAGATCCCCCACGCCGGCATGGTCACCGGCATCGACCTGGCCCTCGACGACCTGATCCACGTCGGCACCCCCGGCCTAAAAGTATTAGGAATACGTCTGGCCCAGTTGGTAACCGAACGCGCCCAACGCGGCCCCCGCCTCGCCTCCGCCCGTTTCGACGGCGCCGACCGCCGTCGCGTCCGCGTGGAGTTTAGCGATGTCAACGGCAGACTGGTCAGCCGCGGGCGCCCCGCGGGCTTTTCCCTGCAAGTTCCCGAGGGAGGCAAGGACCCTCAGCACTTCAACACCGTGATAGAAGGCAACACGGTCCTGTTGCTGCTGCAAAACGAGGCCCCGGCCGGGACAGTCCTCTGGTACGGCCAGGGCCTCGACCCGTACGCCAACATCGTCGACGAGAAGAACATGGCCCTGCCGGTGACCGGGCCGGTGCCCATACAATAGACTACTGCGCTCGAACCCACCCCGGACCCGGAGCAACCAGACAGGCCTCTTCTCGCGCCGCCCGGCTTTCGGCCAGAAACCCGTCGGCCTGCCGGCTGGTCGGTTAATTGAGAATTAACTCGCCCCTGGAAAAGAAAATATGGTGTGAATCTGGAGTAGAAACTCTGAGTATTCCTGCCTTTTCATGCTCTTGGATTGACAGTCTTCTGCCAGGGTGCTACGCTCCTGCTCGACTGAGTAGTAAAGGGAGGTTCTATGACACTCGAACATCTCGACACCTTCATCGCTTTTGCGGTTGTCATGCTGGGCGTGAGCCTGATCGTGACGATTCTGGTGCAAATGGCTTCCGGGCTGTTCGGATTGCGGGGGACAAACTTGAAATGGGGTGTCGCCCAGCTCTTGAAAATGGTCCATCCCGAGTTCGCGCAGCACGCCGAGGCCATGGCCGATCGCGTGCTCAATCATCCCCTGATCTCCGATTCCAGCTTCTCTAAAATCGAGGAGAGCGGCAGACTGGCGCGCGCTTTCGGCTGGGTGCTTCAGAAGACGCCGTGGCTCAGCCGGTGGAAACTGGCGACCACCGTCCGGCCCGAGGAGTTGCTTGGAATCCTCGAAAAACTGGGAACCCCGGCCCCGGCCGGCACGGCTCCGGCGAATTTCACCGTCGAGCAGGCGATGCACCAGATCGCCAATGTCGCAAGGGGTACGTCGGGGCCTGAGTTGAAAGCCCTCGCTGCCCAGGTGAGAGAGTTGGTTGCGGCCCTGCCCCCGGCGGCGGGCGCCGCGGCACTTCAGATCGACCAATTGCTCCAGAAGGTTCCGAACACGGCAGAGGCGTCCGTCAATGATCTGAAATCCTGGTTCAACGCTGCCATGGACCGCGTGTCACAGAGGTTCGCGGCACATACCCGCCTTTGGACTATCGCGTTTTCTGTCGCGCTGGCGTTTGCGCTGCATCTGGACGCCTTCCGACTTTTGAAACAGATCTCGTCCGATGCGGAAATACGCGCCGGCCTCGTGCAAAGCGCTGACACCATGATGAAGCAGGCCACGGCTTTACAACCCGGCCAAAAGTCCGAGAAGCCCCCAGCGCCGACCACGCCGGATCAGGTCAAGAGCAACCCTCCCGACTCGGCCAGCCAGTTTCCGAACGCCTACCTGGATGCCCTTAACGACCTGCAAAACGACCGAGTGAAAAAAGCCATCAAGGCGAACGACGCGCCACACTCGTTCGGGAGCCGGGAGGAGGCCGTGGAATGGCTACAGAAAACCATGCAAGGTGCGGCTGAAACCAAGACAATCATCGACGAATATCAACTCAAGGTTGACGGCCGGCTAAAAGGTGAACCGGATAAGCTGTTGGACCGAGCGGCATCGGTTAAGTACACTCTGGCGAAAGGCAAGTTCCAACTGATCCCCGAGCCTTACCACGATTGGGATCTGGCGCCGAGCTGGCCGCACCAGCCGAGGGGATGTTGGTGGGCCTTCTGGGAGTACTTGTGGCCGCCTTCCAACCTGCACTTCTGGGGAACTTTCTTCTCTGCTGCCCTCCTCAGCCTCGGTGCTCCATTCTGGTTTAGCGCCCTGAAGACAATGAGCGCCTTGCGGCCCGCCATCGCCAACAAGCAGGAGAAGGAACAGAAGCAGTCGCCGGCGTTGTGAGCCGACCAGAGGCACAGAGAAACTTACTCGCCCGAACCCACTGCCGGACCCGCCACAACCAGGCAGGACTCTTCTCGCGCCGGCTCTCGGCAAGAAACACGCCGGCCTGCCGGCTGGTCAGCAGTGGCAGCGCGATGCTCCGCTCTGCCTCGACGTAGCTGCCTTCGGCCAGCCGGCAAAAGGTGACGCGCGTTCCGTCGTAGCGCCAGACCTCCGGAACGCCCACCGCAGCAAAAATAGGCAGCCGGGGCAGCGAGCTTCTGGTGATGTCGATGTCGATAATCAGGTCGGGCGAAGGGTCAACCAGCAGGTCCCGTTCCGTCTTACCGCAAACCGCTCGGCTTGAGTCCGCTTCGAACCCCTTTTCCAGATCCTGGCGCTTGAAAGTTGTGGAGCCCGCGGGATGCAGATCACGATTCGTTTCCTCGGCAACGATCTCTGCGAGCCGAGCCAGCGTCCGATTCGGGCCTTCGTATCCTACGAAAACAGCAGTGATTTACAGCGTGTTCGGCGAGGAGCGGCCCGTAGGTCTCCCAACTGACTCTCAGCAGCACCCTCTGTTCGGGAACGGTCACTACTGGACACTGGCCACTAGCCACTGGACACTGTCCTCGCGTCGGCGCTCAGCTTGACCTCGCGCTTCTGCCGCCACGCCACGTTGGCCAGGTGCGGGCCGCAGACCGCCGTGTGTCCCACCTCCACCGGCGCATTCGGCTGCTTGCGCGTCTTGATGCAGTCCAGGAAGTTGTCCACGTGGGCCTGGGTCGAGATCGGCCCCTTGAACTCGTATCCCGGATTCGGATTCTTGGCGAACGGCTCCTGGTAGATGCGGAACCCGTCGTTGTCCAGCATCATGGTCGCCTGTGTGCCGTGCAGGAAGATGGTCCAGCCGTTCTGGTAGGAGTTGTTGTAGTTGAGGGTCCAGGTAGCCGTCATACCCTCGTACTCGAAGCTGGCGTTGAAGCAATCCGGCGTCTCCGCCCCTTTCATCTGGTAGACGAACCCCTGGCACACCGCCGACCGCGGCGTCCCCTTGCCGGTCAGGAACTGCACGGCATCCATGAGGTGAGTGCCCTGATCGGTCATGTTGCCTCCGGAGTAGTCCCAGAAAACGCGCCAGCTCCGAAAGCGCATCGGCTCGAGCGGGCGCTTGGGGGCGGGTCCCAAGAACTGGTCCCAGTCCACTTTGCCCGGCAGCGGCGTATTGTTCAAAGGCTTTGAGACATTCCAGAACCACTGCACCCGGCTCAGATAGACCTCGCCTAGCATTCCGGTTTCGATCAGCCGTTTGCACGCCAGCACCGACGGCGAGCTGCGCCGCTGCATCCCGATCTGGACGATCTGCTTGGTCGCCCGCACCCTCTGGATCATCTCGTTGCCCTGCTCGATCGACCGGGACATGGGCTTTTCCAGGTACGCGTCCTTACCCGCTTCGAGCGCCGCGTAGAGCATAGGGGCGTGATGATGGTCCGGCGAGGCGATGAGCACCGCATCGAGGTCCCGGCGCGCCAGCAGTTCCTTGTAGTCGATGTAGGGTTTGGCCCCTTCGCCCGCCACCTTCAACCCCAGCTCCAGGTTCGGCTCGTAGATATCGGCGATAGCGGCACACTGCGCCCCACGCTCCTTGAAATTCGAGGTCACGCCCCGCCCCCGCCCGCCGGCCCCGATCAGTCCGAACACGATGCGGTCATTGGCCCCGCGCGCCGCCTGCGGCAGGATCATCGGCGTCACGGCGATTCCGGCTCCTTGCTGCAAGAATTCTCTTCGATTCCGCTTCATAATAAGGGCCTCCACCCAGCATCTTAGCCCAACCCTGCCCTGGTCAGATAACCAAACGCCGCTGTTTCCGTCTAAACTCCCATGCATTCGATCTGGCAGGACTTCCGCTATGGACTGCGCGGACTCCGCAACCAGCCTGCTTTCGCCTCCCTGGCGGTCTTATCGCTGGCCCTGGGGATCGGCGCCGCCACCACTATCTTCAGCGTGATCCAGAACGTGCTGCTCGACCCGTTCCCCTACACGGACGCCAAGAAGGTCGTCGCCATCCAGATCCATGACGTGAGCAGCAGCCGGCCCGGCGGCCGCAACTTTTTCCAGACCCCCGAGTTCCTGGACTACCAGGAGCAGAACCACGTCTTTGAGGAGATCATCGGCGGCACCATGGAAGACGTCCTCTACACCACGGGGGAAGGCACGGAGCAATTCACCGGAGGGCAGGTGACGCCGAATCTGTTCCGCTTTCTGGGGGTGCCGGCGCTGGTGGGCCGGGGCCTGCTGCCGGAGGACGCCAATCCTGGGGCTCCGCCGGTGTTCGTCATGGCCCACAAGATGTGGCTCAAGCACTTCAACCTGGATCCGTCCGTGCTGGGTCGCAGTTTTGTGCTGAACGGCGTGCCCACCACGCTGGTGGGGGTCATGCCCCTGCGGTTCACCAAGCTGGGCGCCGACCTGTGGAGACCGGTGACCCTGAACCGCGGCGATCCGCAACTGCGCCGGCGGTACTTCATGTTCCAGGCGCGCCTGAAGCCGGGGGTCACGCCGCGACAGGCGGAGGCCGACATCAACGTGATCGCGCAACGGCTGGCGCAAGTGTATCCCGAGAATTATCCCAAGAAGTTCACCGTGCAGATCGCGAGCTGGATCGACAGCCTGGTCGGGCAGTTTCGCAAGACCCTGTACACGCTGGCGGCGGCGGTGGGGCTGCTGCTGCTGATCGCGTGCACCAACGTCGCCAACATGCTGCTGGCGCGGGCCACGGCGCGCGAGAAGGAGATGGCGGTACGCGCGGCGCTGGGCGCCGGCCGGCGGAGATTGATCCGGCAACTGCTGGTCGAGAGCCTGCTGTTGGCCCTGGCCGGCGCGGCGGTCGGCTGCCTGTTCGCCTACGGCGGCATCAAGGCGCTGGTGCCGATGATTCCCGCTGGCGCCATACCGCAGGAGGCGGTGATCCGGTTGAATGTGCCGGTGCTGCTGTTTAGCCTGGGGGTGGCCGTGTTTACGGCCTTGCTGTTCGGAATCGCTCCCGCCTTGCAGGCCGCGAAGCGAGACGTAGTGGAGCCGCTGAAGGACTCCGGCAAGGGCGTCAGCGGGGGATTCCGCCGGGGTAGGTTGCGGAACACGCTGGTGGTGGTGGAGGTGGCGCTGTCGATTGTGCTGCTGGCGGGGGCCGGATTGCTCATGCGCAGCTTCGTCAAACTGCAGCACGTGGACTTGGGGTTGAACCCGGACAACATCCTGGTGGCCCGCCTGCCGTTGCCGCGCGGGCAGTACACGACGGCGGCGGCCAAGCAGCGTTTCTTCCGTGAGCTCCTGCGACGGCTGCACGCGCTGCCGGGGGTGGTGGCGGCGGCCGCCACCAGCACCCTGCCGCCTTACGGAGGGATTCGCAGCGACATCGAGATCCCCGGCAAGACCCATACCGAGAAATGGGATGCTATCTACCAGCTATGCAGTGAAGGGTACTTCCCTACCCTGGGGCTCCGGGTGCTGCACGGGCGGCTGTTGTCGGAGGTGGAAGTGAACGACGCCCGCAAAGTGGCGGTGGTGAATCAAACGCTGGTGACCAAGTACTTCGGCCAGGAAGACCCCCTCGGACAACGGATCAAGATCAGCATGCTGGAGACCTTCCCGGATAGTCCCGTGCCGAATCCGGTTTTCGAGATTGTGGGCGTGGTGGCGGACGCCAAGAACCAGGGGATTCAAGAGCCGGTCCGGCCGGAAATGTTCATCCCGTATACCATCACCGGCGCCTTCGAGCGCGGGATCCTGGTGAGAACCTCCCCGGAGCCCTTGACCCTGTTGAACGCCGTGCGGCGGGAGATTTGGGCCGTGGACCGCAACGTCGCCCTGACCCTGACGGGCAGTCTGAAGGACTACCTGAAGCAGTTCTCGTACGCCGAGCCGCGCTTCAGCCTGATCCTGCTGGGGGTATTTGCGGGCGTGGGGTTGGCGCTGGTGGCCATCGGGGTCTACAGCGTGATCGCCTATACGGTCTCGCGGCAGAGCCACGAGATCGGGATTCGCATGGCCTTGGGCGCGGGGCGCGCGGACGTGCTGGGCATGGTGCTGCGGATGGGGCTGCGGCTGATCGGGTTGGGGGTGTTGGGTGGCCTGCTGGCGAGCTTGGGCGTCACGCGGGTCATCGCCAACCAGCTTTGGGGTGTGTCGCCGCACGACCCGGTCACGCTGGGTGGCGTGATCGCGGTGGTGGCGGCAGTGGGACTCGCTGCGTGCTGGTTCCCGGCGCGACGGGCCACGCGGGTGGATCCGATGGTGGCGCTACGGTATGAGTGAGATATTCTACCGGAGTTCGACCGTGATCGCTTCCAGATAGCTAAAAGTGAAGACCCCCGGGAACGACCCGCCCTTCACCAAGGGTAGCGAGTAGAGGATCGGGTTGCGGCGGGTCGGCGTCAGCAGCAGCGTTACCATGGCTGTGCTGGCGGGCAGTTGGGCGATGAGGGATACCGGAATAGTGATGATGCCCGCCATGGCCGGCGCCTGGCAGGACACGAAAGCGCCGCTCGCACCTATGCTGCCCTGCATCCATTGGCGGTCCGTGTAACCCGTGGGATCCCATCTCAGGGTCAAGTCGCTGGCGCGGGAGACAGGGGAAACGGTGGCTCGATTGCTCCAGCGCAGCGCGGGCGGTATGGGGAGGGCAAGCTGGAACGTGGCGATGTCGATCCCTCCGGGTAGCCGTAGTGCCCATTCGCCCGGCCCGAAGGAGGACGGCGGTAGGGTGTCCAGCGTGTAGCTCGCATCGGACGGCGTAGTGTAATAATGCCAGAAGCTGCCGTCCATCGCGAGCCGCACACCTCCTGGACCTGTCACCACGGGTCTACCGGCATCGAGGCCGTTCATGACGTCGTACCAGATGCCCACCGCCCCGCTAGCCAGACTCAATTGGCAGTCCGAAGCCGGAGTCGTCAGCAGGCCGGTGATCCCCTGCACGCTGGCGCCATCGTGCAGGAAAAGATCCAGGCTGATCGTGTCGTAGCGGTTGTAGCGGCCGGGGGTACTGAAGCTCGGGATGACATCGCTGTGCACCCAGGTCTGACTCAACTCTACGCGGCCTCCCCGGTCGAGCGTGGCGAGCGCATCGGCCGAGAGGCCGAGGCGGTGACGGCATGGTCCCGGCGCGCTCGCCGCGGCGATGCTGGGGGTGTTCAGGACGCGACCATTTACTTCCACCGCGACCGGGACGTAGCAGTCGTCGGGGACACCTACTGGAAACTGAAAGTTGATCTGATCCACACCGGGCAGACCGGACGCGGGCCCGGCATATCCGGGCGCGACGCTGATGCCCGCGACCTTTACCGCGACAGTGGAAGCGGCGGCAGCTCCGAGTCCCGTGCCCCAGAGCGTGACCCACTCCCCAGCCTGCACGGGCGTGGTCAGGCCGGGCACGCGCGGCCCATCGCGCCAGACTTGGGCGACAGCGGCGTCAAAGCCCGCTCCTGCTTTGGTAAAAATGCCGAAGCCGGAGGCGGCGATCCAGACACTGGTGGAAAAATGCTTACCGCTGGCGGCCCCGGCCAGGATCTCCGCCTGCCCCGTGGGAGTGTCGCGCGGCACCAACACGGTGAACTGATGCGGAGGTCCGCCGAAGGAAGGTTGTGTGGCGAGGATGGTCAGATCTCGGGCGTCCGCTGCGCCTGGCGCTCGGAAACGCAGCGTCACCGTGTCGTCCGGCAGGAGACTGCCGAACGGCTGGTACAGGCCCGTGATATTGATGTCGCATAGCGAGCCGGGCGCCAAGCCTGACTCCGGCGTCGATGGAACGCTGCGCGCCGCCGAGTGAACTACGTAAATGGCTCCGTGCGGAAACACACGCCGGGTTCGGGGAGGGGTCTGCCCCACGGCCGGCAACATACCCAACAAGGTGAATACCAAACTCCTCACTCGCATCGTAACCAGAACTTCCATTCTAAGATTACCATCATACATTACCATCATACATTCCGTCGGAAACGCCAGGCCCCGAGCAGGCTGACTGTGATACTGTGTTCCTATATGTTCCTATGAAGAACATCACAGTCTCCCTTCCCGACGAGATCTACCGCCGGGCCAGAATTCGCGCCGCCGAGCGGGATACCTCAGTCAGTGCTTTGGTTCGCGAATTCCTCACGGACCTGGGTGAGGAAGAGTCGGGTTGGGAGCAGCGCAAACGGCTGCAACAGGAAGTTCTGGCTACCATCCGGAGTTTTCGCGCCGGCGATCGGCTGACCCGACGGCAAGTGCACGACCGCCATGCGCTTCGTTGATACGAATATCCTGCTGTACGCCGCCAGCACCGCCCCCCGGGAGCAGTCCAAGTCGCACGTGGCCTTGTCGGTTCTGGAGGGCGATGATCTGGCTTTGTCTGTCCAGGTCCTGCAGGAGTTTTACGTGCAGGCGACCCGGTCTGGAAAGCCGGACCGATTGACTCATGAACAGGCCAGCTTGCTGATCGAGTCGTTTCTCCGGTTCCCCGTACAAGAGATGACCGTGGAGCTGCTCCAAGCGGCGCTGGCGTCGAAAGCCCGCTTCCGAATCTCCTATTGGGCCGCCGCGATCATCGAGGCGGCCCGGGCGCAGGGCTGCCACACCGTTCTCTCCGAGGACCTCCATCACGGGCAGGATTACTACGGCGTCAAAGTGGTCAATCCCTTCCGGAAAAGAGCTTGACTGGGGTTCCCGACGGTATCATGGTCCCTATGTGGACCGCTGCCTGCTTTCTGCTGCTGGCCGCCCAGGAACCGGCGTTTGACGTCGTCATCACCGGCGCGCGGGTACTCGACGGAACCGGAAACCCCGCCACCTATGCCGACGTCGGCGTCCGGGGCCCCGCGATCGCCGCGGTGGGCCGCCTCACCGGCGCTCAGGCTCGCCGCACCATCAACGCCAAGGGCAAGATCCTCGTTCCCGGCTTCATCGATATGCACTCGCACGCCGACCGCGGCCTGACCTCGGAGGATCCGCACCGCCGGGCCGCCCCCAACCTGGTCACCCAAGGCATCACTACGGTTCTGGTGAACCCGGACGGCGGCGGGCCCTGGCCCCTCTCCCGGCAGCGGTCCGACATGGAGCGTCTGGGTATTGGTCCTAACGCAGCATTGATGGTCGGTCACGGCACCGTGCGCGGTCTGGTGATGAAGAAGGATTTCCGCCGGCCGGCCACCGCCGACGAGATCCGCCAGATGCGCGAGCTGGTGCGACAGGGCATGCAGGACCGGGCGTTCGGACTCAGCGCCGGCCTGGAGTACGTCCCTGGCATCTGGAGCACCACGCCCGAGCTGATCGAGCTGGTGCGCGAGATTGCTCGCTTCGGGGGCGTTTACAGCGTGCACCAGCGCAGCGAGTCGACCGACCCGCGCTGGTATCGTCCCAGCGCCGATCCGGCCGGACAGCCCACCATGCTGGACGCCGTCTCCGAGACCATCGAGATCGGCGAGCAGACCGGCGCCACCGTGGTGTGGTCGCACGCCAAAGCCATGGGCGCCCACTACTGGGGCTCCGCCCAGGCGGCCATTCGCCTGATCCAACGGGCGCGCTCGCGCGGCGTGGATGTTTGGACCGACCAGTATCCCTACAACTCCACAGGGGGCAACGGCGCCGCCGTGCTCGTCCCCGCCTGGGCCCTGGGCGACGATACCTTCTCCTCCGCCCGGGGACGCCAGCGCGGCCCTACCAACTACCCCGCCACCCTGCGCGCCACCATGGCCGACGACGCCAAGGCCGCGCAGGTCCGCCGCGACATCGGCCACGAGATTTCCCGGCGCGGTGGGCCGGAGAACGTGGTAGTGATGGAGCATCCGGATAAGACCTTCGTCGGCAAGAGCGTCGACGATCTGGCCAAGGCCCGCGGGATCACGCCGGTCCAGATGGCCCTGGAGCTGCAATACGAAGGCTACCGCGACCGTCCGGGCGGCGCGCGCCTGCGCGGTTTCTCGGTCTGGGAAACCGACGCGGAAGCCATTATGGCCCAGCCCTGGACCGCCACCTCCACCGACGCCGGCATCGCCCTGCCCGCCGACGGCCCGGACGTCCACTCCCGGTTCTACGGGTCGTATCCGCGCAAGATCCGCCATTACGCCTTGGAGCGGGGCGCCATCACCCTGGAAGCGGCGATCCGGTCCTCGACTTCCCTTCCCGCTCAGATCCTCAAGCTGCCGGACCGCGGCCTGATCCGCCCCGGCCTCGCCGCCGACCTGGTGGTGCTCGACCTGGACCGTCTCCGCGACCGTTCCACGTTCTTCGAGCCCCACCAGTACGCCGACGGCGTGGACTACGTACTGGTCAATGGTAAGTTCGTGGTAGACGGGGGTAAGGCTACCGGCGAGCTCCCCGGAGCAGTGCTAAGCCGTACCGGCGGCGTCGCCACCACCGCACCGCGACCGTAAAGGAGTGGCTCCACGAGCTTGGCTGAACCATCCACACCTGCTATGCGAACCACCACTCTCGATGTACTCCAGCAACTGATCCGCATCCCCTCGGTCAACCCTATTCTGGCCCCCGACGAGGCCCACGGGGAAGCCGCCATCGCCGCCTTCGCCCGCGACTGGCTGGCCGCCCAGGGTCTGGAGAGCTGGCTGGAGGAGGCCGCTCCCGGGCGTCCCAACGCCGTAGCCGCCACCGGCGCCGCCGCCGGTCCCACCCTCGTCCTGTGCGCCCATCTGGACACGGTGGCCACTGCCGGCATGACCATTCCCCCCTTCGAGCCGCGCCGGGACGGCAACCGTGTCTACGGCCGAGGCAGCTACGACATGAAAGGCAGCGCCGCCGCCATCATGGCCACCGCCGCCGCGCTCGCCCGCTCCCCTCTCCCGGGCCGCCTCCTGGTCGCCCTCGTAGCCGACGAGGAATACGCCAGCATCGGAGCCCAGGACTTCGTCCGCCGCCACACCGCTGATGCCTGCATCGTCACCGAACCCAGCGAAGGCCGCCTCATCCTCGGCCACAAGGGTTTCGTCTGGGCCGGCATCACCGCCACCGGACGCGCGGCTCACGGTAGCCGCTGGGACCTCGGCGTCAGCGCCATCGGCAAGATGGGCCGCATCATCGCCGCCCTCGAGCAATTCGATCGCGACCAGCTCCGCCGCCGCGTCCACCCGCTGGTCGGACCCGCCTCCCAGCACTGCGCCCTGATCCAAGGCGGCGCCGGGCTCTCTACCTATTCGCCGGACTGCCACCTCCAGATCGAGCGCCGCACCCTTCCCGGCGAGACACCCGGGCAGGTGCTCCAGGAACTGCGGGAGGTCGTCGCCGGCGCCGGCGAAGAAGCCGAGGTGACCCTCCTGCTCCACCGTCCGCCCCTGGTGTGTGACCGCGACGCCCC
>JBGOUV010000407.1:0-6025 GCA_041477815.1 Terriglobia bacterium
CGGCGATCCAGCGGCGGAGGCTTTCGTCCCCTGAGTTGTTAAAACGCCCTTGCGGCAGCACGATGGCTGCTCGTCCACCTGGCCGGAGGAATTGGAGGTTGCGCTCGATAAAGAGAATGTCGCGCCCAACAGCCTTCTCAAACCTGCCTTTCTGACTCTTCGCCAAATCATACTGCGACAGGATGCGGTTGTCCTTGATATCGCCGGCGAAAGGTGGGTTGGTCAGCAGCACATCGAAATCGAAGTAGCGGAAGGTTTTCTGATTCTCCTGGTCGTCGCCAGCGTTCTTGAAGCGACGCAGCCGCGGTCGCAATCCCGCGCGCGTCTCCTCGGACCACATCCTCGGATCGAGCGAGTTGGCCCGATAGACGTTCGTTTTGCCGTCTCCTGCGATGGTGTTGAGAGCCTTGGCAATCTTAACCGAGCGGGGGTCGAAGTCGATGCCGTACACGTGCGTTCCGGCGTAGTGGGCCTGCCACTGGTTCGGGCCCTTCGCAGTGAACACGTCGCCCCAGACGTGGAAGATGGAATGAACCGTAAAGCCGCATGATCCAGCGGCCGTGTCTACTACGTACTCCTCCGCAGTGGGGTTAAGCATCTTTACGCACATGTCGATCACGTGTCGTGGTGTAAAGTACTGGCCCTTTTCCCCCTTCCCGGCCTTAATCGACAGGTACTCGAACGCTTCGTCAATCACGGAGAGGTTCGAGTTGAAGAGTCTGACGCGCTCGAGCGCCGAACCACATACCTTCAGGTGATCGGGCTCCAGCCCGATACGCTCACCCGGCTGAAAGACGCCCGGCCACTCGTCGCACGCTCTTGCGAAGAGGCGGTCCACGACTTCCGCAAACTCTCGCGGCGTGCGTCCACCCACGCGGAAGTCTAGGTTGCGCTTGCCCTTCGCTGACCTCGCCGCCCGTGCTTCGTCGTAAAGCTTGGCGTAGATGAGCTTGAACACCTCCTCGAAGGCGTCCACCCCCGCGTTGGCGAGGACCAGATCCTCCATGTCGAGGATGACGTCCTTAAGGCTAGTCCGCTCCTCAACGAGGATGTTCTCTCTTTCTAAGTCCTCCAGCGTCCATGGCTGGTTGAGCATGTCCGCGAGGGTCTGGTCCGCGCGCGGGATACCGTCGAGGTTGCGGAATAGATTGGGATCCTCGCGGTGGAGATAGATCGTCTCGCCACCGTTGGTCCACACGCCGATGGGCGACCCCTCGGCGTTGCAATAGCTCTTGAGCTGCTCCAGCCCGTCCTTGCGCTTGGGCTTCTTGCATTCGACGATGATGTACGGCGTA
Source organism: Terriglobia bacterium (assembly GCA_041477815.1). GTDB lineage: Bacteria > Acidobacteriota > Terriglobia > Bryobacterales > JACQDG01 > JBGOUV01. Next base: position 1,296 of record JBGOUV010000407.1, read on the forward strand.
TCGGTGGTGCCTTTCTCCCACACCACGATGTCCGCGGCCTTCTCGTGGACAGACGAGCCGAAGTAGACCTGCTTTTCGAGGGCGATACGATCGCGGGAATAGCCGTATTCCTCCATCAACTTCCGGAGGTAGAGCTGCCTAACGATCTCCTCCGGCTTTGCGGGTCGGGCCTTTGAAGTACCCAGGCATGTTAGGTAAGGTTTGCCGTTCTTCTCGAACAGCTCCAGCGCAGCGACCTCTTCTGCGGAGAAGAGGGTCAGCGAATACTCTGATCCTCGAAGTATCTGCGCAATCGTGAGAGCCCGCCGGCGCGTGATCTCGGGCGCTTCCTTTAGCTGTTGGTCTTCCATATTACGCAGCCGCGTCCTGTCCGTGTCGCCGATGCCCTCAAGATGGCGTCGGTGCCTCTGACATGAGGTTCGTGCACAATCATTCTACTATTACCGCCTTGTGCCCCTACGCGAAAGCGAAGTTCAACGAATTTTGGGAGCGAACAGACCGTAAGCTGCCTTCCGGGATTAACTGCACTTAGTGTACTAAAAACCGGCCCCCGCGCTGGACGTGTGGGGCCGGCTGCGGCTCGTTACCACTCGCTAGTAGTTATCAGCCGCGCCCCCTGCTCTTTCCATCCCGCCACCAGCCTCTCCGACCCCTCCACATCAATCCCGCATATCCCGTCGGCTACGATCGCCACCTGACGCCCCCGCCCCAGCAACCCCTCCACCACGTGCCGGACGCAGTAATCGGTAGCCACCCCCATCACCACACACTCCTCCCCCGGATAGAGCGCCAGCAGCCGCTCCCAATTGGAGTTCGTGAAAATGTCCAGCGCCTGCTTCTCCACAATCCACTGCGCCGCCCCCCGGTCCAGCGGCACCCCCGCCCGGTTCGGCACCACCTGTCTCGCCGCCAGCAGTGTGCCGGGCGCCTTCTGCTGTCCCAGGGTCCCGGCCACGCAGTGCGCCGGCCAGTCCCGAAACTCCGAATCGTTCTCCGCGTGCGCGTCCACCGACGACAACACCGGAATCCCCCGCTCCCGCACCTTCTGGAAGATCTTCTCGTACACCGGCAGCAGCCGCTCCGCCCCCGGCACGTAGAGCGCCCCGGCCGGCAGCAAGAAATCGAGTTGCGTATCCTCGTCGATCAGGATCATACCTTCAGCATACGCCGCAACGACTCCAATCGCTCGCTCCTCACCACCGTGCGCTCCCCGACCGGCCCCGTCGCCCGCCGCAACGCGAGCGTTCCCACGGGCTCCAACAGCGGAACCGCACCCGGGTGATGCTCCTCCGCCAGTCCCACCACGTCCCGGTCCGGATAACGGAACACCTGCTTCACCCCCGGCCACGACGGTTTCTGGGGACTGGACTTCGCCACCGGCCGGCCCGCGATCTCCACCAGCTTATAGATACTACCCATAGACGGCGCGTCGGCCGACGTCGCCAGCTCCGTCCCCACGCCGAAGGCGTCGATCGGCGCCCCTGCATCCACCAGCTCGGCGATTCGGTATTCGTTCAGATCCCCGCTGGCCATGATCTTCGCCTCCCGGTACCCGGCCCCATCCAGGATCTCCCGCGCCCGCCGGCTTTCGGCCAGGAAGTCCCCGCTATCCAGGCGAATCCCCCAGAAAGGTCCCCCCACGGCGACGGCGTTTCGTACCCCTTGCTCCGTGTCGTAGGTATCGACCAGGTAGACCGTCCGCTCTCCCAGCAGCTCCTGGAGCCGCGCGAAAGCTTCCTGCTCGCTCGCGAACGCCAGCACCCAGGAATGGGCCGCCGTCCCGTAGAGCGGAATCCCAAACCGGCGCCCCGCCTCCACGTTCGAGGTCCCCGCACATCCCCCGATGTAGGCTGCCCGCGCCCCCAGAACCCCCGCCTCAGCCGTATGGGCCCGCCGCGTCCCAAACTCCACCACCGCCCGGCCCCGCGCCGCCTCCACCATCCGCGACGCCTTGGTCGCGATCAAGGTCTGGAACGTCACCGCCGCCAGCAGGTATGTATCCGGGATCTGCGCTTCGGCCAGGGGCGCCGTCACCCGCATCACCGGCTCCCCGGCGTAGATCGGCGTCCCCTCTGGAACGGCCCAAACCTGTCCGGTGAACCGGAATCCCCGCAGGTAGTCCCAAAACCCCTCCCCCACCCGGCCAAACGCCGCCAAACCCCGCAAATACCGGACTTCCTTCTCGCTAAACCGCAGCGCCCGCAGGTACTCGACCGCCTGCTCCACTCCCGCCACGATCAGGTACGAGCGATTTGCCGGCAGCCGCCGGATGGACAGCTCGAACGTCGCCCGCTCCCCGAGCTTCCCGGCCTGGTAGTAGCCGGCCGCCATGGTGAGCTCGTAGAGGTCCGTCAGGAGCCCTGGCGGCATATGGGTCCGTTATATCACGTCATAAAACGATAAAACGATTCCCCACTTGACACAGAGGTACTGGAGCGTCTATTTTGGTACTGGACAGGTTTGCTGCCGGTGTTCCCGTGCACCGGAGGCGCAGAAGAGAAGTTCGGCATTGATTCGACTTTAGGAGTACAAGGGGAAAGAACAGATGATTTTCTTATCGCTGATGATGGACCTGCTTCTGGCGCTTGGCATTGGTATCGGCACCACCGATGCGGTGGTGGAGGGTCAGCATCACTATGGCCCGGAGGGCGCTGCCAACGGACACACCATCCACGGGCACTCCACCATCCTGCACCACGGCGTGCACGGTCACAGCGTCGGGCCCAGCGGTCACGCGCCACAGAATCCGCATTCCCTTTAAGCCTCGACCCCGTTGAGGCTTACTTGCGGCCTGCTCTTGCTCGCCACGCCGGCGCTGCTGGCTCAGCCGTTTGTTTCCGCCGGGGGGATTGTTAACGCGGCGGCCTATCAGGCTCCGTCCTCACCGGGCGGAGCTATAGCTCAAGGTTCTGTTTTCACCATTTTCGGGGCCAACCTGGGCCCGCCGTTCCCCGGCAACGTGGCCTCCCGTTTCCCTGTGGATACGACCTTGGCAGGCGTGTCGGTCCGGCTGGTGCATCAGTTGGGCCAGACGTTCGCCGCCATCCCGCTGTTCGTCAGCGCCACCCAGATCAACGCCATCTTGCCCTCCGCGACGCCCGTGGGACTGGTTACGGTGTCGGTGACGTTCAATGGCCGCACCAGCAACCTGGAGGCGTTCAAGGTCGTAAAGTCCAGCTTCGGCGTCTTCACGCGAAACAGTGGAGGGACGGGTCCGGCGATTGCCCAGAACTTCGTCACGCCTGCGAGCCTCCCCCTCAACGCGCCCGCCGCGCCGGCCATGCCGGGCCAAACCGTAATCCTCTGGGGGACCGGCCTGGGACCGGTCCCGGGCTCGGACGCCGACCCGCCTAACCCGGCCAACCGCAGCGATCCCCTCGAGATCACGCTCGCCGGACGCCCGGTCCAGGCCGACTACCAGGGCCGCAGCGGCTGCTGCGCGGGCGTCGACCAGATCAACCTGCGCATTCCGGCCGACGCCCCCACCGGCTGCGCCGTCCCGCTGCTGGTCAGGCTGCAAGGCGGGGTCTTCGCCAACTTCGCGACTATCTCGATCAGCTCTGATGGCGGCCCCTGCTCCGACGCTTTCAATCTTCCCGGCCGCGCCGGCCGCTGGGGCGACGTGAATCTGTTCACGGACTCCGCTACCGCCCTATTTGCCGAGTCCGAGCCGCCGGCTCGATTTCCGCCGGCCGGCTCCTGCACTTCGACCTTCAGCCCGACCGGCCGCATCCTGAGCGCCGGCCCGGTCCTGAACCTGAATGGCAGCATTTCCCTTCCCGGCGATCCGCCAGGCAATCATATTCGACGCAACCTGTCGCTCGGTCCTGGGAACTTCTCGATCGAAGCCCCGGGCGGCCCCGACATCGGGGCGTTCCGCGCTTCCCTGACCGTCGCGCCGGGTTTCACCTGGACCACCCTGACCGGCTCCCGTGCCGCCGGTCTCACGGCTTCCTGGACCGGCCCGGCCGACTACGTGACCCTCTCCTCCCCCAGGTTCGTTTGTACCGCGGTGGCTTCTTCGGGATCTTTCACCATCCCGCCGGCGGTCCTGGCCAGCCTGCCCGCCCAGGCGCCCCTGGAGGTGGACGGCATTACCCAGACCACTTTCACCGCCCCCGGACTCGATGCCGGCCTGCTCCGCTACCACGCCGCGACCATTCGTAACGTCAGCCTGGGCGAACCGCTCCTGGCCGCCACTCCGGTCCGCCTCCCCGACGGTCGCTCCATTCTGGCGGAGCTGGCTCTCACCGGCCTGGAACAGGAGCGAGGCCTGATGCAGCGCACCGAGCTGGCGGCCGATCGCGGGATGCTGTTCCCGTTCGACCGTCCCCAACTGCTGACCTTCTGGATGTTCGGCACCTTGATTCCGCTCGATATCCTCTGGATGGACTCGGGCCGCCGGATCGTCTTCCTTTCCGCCAACACGCCGCCCTGCCGCAGCCCGGACCCCTCCACGTGCCCGGTCTACGGGCCTCGCGACCCGACGCAATTCGTCCTGGAGCTCGGAGCCGGACAGGCCGCCCGGCTGGGTCTACGGTTGGGGGACCGCCTGGATTGGTGACCAGTCGGGGTGGCGCTTGCGGAAGTCTTCCATCTCCGCGGCGGCGGCCTGCGGATCCTGGCGGCGCCGGTAGATCTCGGCCAGCAGAAGCTGGGGATGAGAGAAATGTCCCGGATCGAGCTCCTTGGCCGTCTTCAGATACTTCAGGGCCCGGTCCAGGTCTCCC
>JBGOUV010000177.1:0-13419 GCA_041477815.1 Terriglobia bacterium
ACCGTGAAGGTGGCCGGCGTCGCGGCCGTGGACACGCTGGTGTTCAGCCAACTGCCCCCGCTGGCCGTGCTGGCCGCTATCGCCATGGTCACCGGAGCTCCGGTGCTCGTTACCGTGAGCGACTGGCTCGCCGGCCCCGCCTGCCCCGTCTGGAAAGCGAACGACAGCGCCGCGGGGTTCGCCTGCAGCAGCGGGCTGAAGCTGACTACCAGCCGCACCGGCGCCACCACCTGGGTGTTTCCGGCGCTCGCCGCCGTAATCGTGATGGCTCCGAGGTAGGTACCCGGCGTCAGTCCTGCCGGACTCACCGCCACCGTCATGCTCCCGGCCGTCGTCCCGCTCACCGGGCCGATGGCCAGCCACGCGCCGCCGGACGCCGTGGCCGTAGCCGTGTAGCTCAGCGCCCCGCCACTGCTGGTGAGGGCCAGGCTTTGGTTCGCGGGAAGAGATCCGCCCACCTGGTAGCTGAAGGTGAGGCTTCCCGGACTGAGGTTCAGCAGCGGACTGCTGGTCACAAACAGCGTGATGGGAATGGTTTGCGGGCTCCCCGCCGCTCCCGACGCGGTAATGATGACCGACCCGGTGAACATCCCCACGGCCAACCCCGCCGGATTCACCGCCACGCTGACGCTGGCCGGCGATACGCCGCTCAAGGGGCTCGGCACCAGCCAGCCGGAACCTCCGCTGGTGGTCGTCGAGGTCACGACAAACGGAGTGGCCGTGCCGCTGCTCGCTACCGCCAGGGCCTGCGCTCCCGGCTGGGCGCCGCCTAGTTGGAAATAGAACGTGAGCGCTGCGGGGCTCACCAGCAGCTTGGGACTGCTACTTACGGTCAAAACGACCGGCACGGTTATGGGGCTGTTGGACGCGCCCGCCGCCGTTACGGTGATCGAGCCGTTGTACGTGGCGGCACTCAGCCCGGCCACGTTCACGCTGACCTCCACGCCGCCCGGCGTCAGACCGCTCACCGGATTCACCAACAGCCAGCCTCCGCCGGTGGTCGTCGCCACGGCCACCGTGTAGCCCAGCGCCGAGCCGCTACTGGTAATCGCCAGGTTTTGGCTTGCCGGCGCCGTTCCCCCGGTTTGGAAATGGAAGGAGAGCGAGGACGGGCCCACCACCAGCGGCGAGACGTTGCGGACCGTCAGGTTCACCGTCACGGTGACCGGGCTGTTGGCCGCCCCGGCAGACGTGATCGTCACGGCGCCGGTGTAGTCGGCCGCCACCAGACCCGTCGGGTTCACCGACACGGTCAGGGTGGCCGGCGTGCTCGCACCCACTGGTCCTACCGATAGCCACGTTCCGCCGGTAACCGTCGTCGCTGCCGCGGTGAACGCCAGACTCGCGCCGGTGCTCACTACCAGCACTCCCTGCGAGGCCGGAGGCGATCCTCCGATCTGATGCGTGAAGGACAGTACAGTTGATCCCACCAGTAATGTATTGGTTTGGGATCTAAGAGTGGCCGAACTACCCAGTAGCAGTCCGAGGATCCATAACGCAACACGAGCAAATCGCAGAACTTTCACGGTTATCCTCCGGGACGCGGACGGTTTACCCTCGAACTGGCTGCACGCCAAGGGCCGAACCCGTCCGATCCGGGCTGGAAATCGAACACCGCGGCCTTTCCCTTTGGCCGCCTGCTATTTGGAGGCTTAGTATTCCGCTGTCTGACAGAGGGATTTCGGACCATTTCCAAGAGTTTTGACGGAAAAAATTACCGCCGCTACCTCGTTATAACTGCTCCTGCTCCAGCTCCAGCCGCACCGAGCGCCCCCGCCGCAGGTCCCCGCTCCGCTCGGGTAGCTCCACGTTCAGGGTCATTTCTTTCTTGTTCCGCATCACCACGACCGGCACGGTCTTCTTCTCCCCACTGCTGCGCAGTTCCTCGGTGACGTCCCGCGGCCGGTTCACCCGCTGGCCGTCCACCTTGAGGACCACGTCCCCCGCCTTGAGTCCGGCCTTCTCCGCCGGCGAGTCCTTATCCACCGACCGCACCAGCACGCCTTCCTTGACGCCAAAGAAATCCGCCAATTGTCCGCTGAGCGATTCGGTCTCGAGGCCCACCCGGGGCGTCCGGATCGTCAGCACCGACCGGGGCACCTCGAAATTCGGCATGGGAGGCATCGGAGGCATCGGTGGCATCGGGGGCATGGCGACGTTGAAGTTCTTGTTGAACACGGTTTCCTTGCGCTGGGCGAGGGTGGCGGTGAACGTCTGGAGGTTGCCGTCGCGGCTCACCTGCATCTTCGCCGCGCGGCCCACCGGCGTCTCCCGCACCATCCGGATGAAGCTCTCGGTCCCTTCCACGCGCTGCCCGTTGTATTCCAGCACCACGTCGGTTTCCTTCAAGCCCGCCTTCTCGGCCGGGCTGCCGGGTTCTACCTTCTTGATCTCCACGCCGCGCTCTTCCTTGAGCTTCAGCTCGCGGGCGCGACCCGAGTCCACCTCCGCCACGTTCACGCCCAGGTAGGTGCGCGAGCCGGGGAAAGCGTGGAAGGTGAACGCTTCCTGGGCCGGGGCATAGGAAACCGTCCCAGACATCAACAATAGGAACAAGGCTGTTTTCATGGCTGCTTCACCTCTTCTTGATCTGTATGGTCCCCGTGGTATTGCGGATACGCAACACCGGGCCGCCGCCGTTGATGGCTCCTTCGGCCACCACCGTGCGGGGACCGAACCCTTGGTCCGCCATCCGCACCTGGACACCCGGAAAGTCGCACTGGATGCGATTCACGCTGCTGGCCACCTCAATGTCCGCCCGGATGGTCAGCCGCAGGCGCTCCGGGATCAGGACCACGATGTTGCCCATGGAGGTTTCCAGCAACGATTCGCCCACTTTGCCGGAGGCCATCAACTGCGCCAGGATGTTGCCGGCGGCGGTAGCGGCCCGCACCGGCCCGGAGACGTCGATCAGCTTGATGCTCCCGTTGGCGTTCTCGGCGCGCACGCCGCCCGACGCCGACTCGATGGTGATGGTTCCGCCGGCCGTCTCCGCCGTCACCGACCCGCCGATCTGCCCCAGGTAAATCGATCCGCCCGCCGTCTCCGCCTTCACGCTCTGGCTCACCCGATGCACCCGAATCGACCCGCCCGCCGTTTCCGCCCGCAGGCTGCCGTCCACCTGGTCGGCGTCGATATTGCCGCCGCTGGTGGTCAGCACGGCATCGCCCCGCACGGCTCCGAGCTGGATCGATCCGCCCGCCGTCTCGCACTGCACCGGTCCCCCGATGGTCCCCAGGACGATCGACCCGCCCGCCGTAGCCGCCCGCACCGCTTTGCCGATCCGGTCCATCTGGATCGATCCGCCCGCCGTCTCGCCGACCACCCGGCCATCGATGTCGTTCACGTCCAGCGACCCGCCGTGCGTTTCCAGAATGACTTCCTCGGTCGGACGCGGCGCCGTGATCTTCAAATCGGCGGTGAAGCCGCACCGCCCGCATTGCAGATACTCCACCTCCAGCACCGTCAACGGGCCCCGCCGCGCCATCCGGATCTGGGCCCGCTGCAGCAGCCGCCGCGCCTCCGACTCCGAACCCGCCCGCACCCGCCGCCGCGCCGTATACCGCACCTGGTCGGCGGCCTCGCCCTTCACGCTGATGCTGCCGATAGAGCTGACGCGGAACCGCGTCATCCCGGCCGCCGGCGCGCTGCCTTCCATCGTCTGGACCCAGTACCGGCCTTCCCGGGTCAACTGGCCCTCTTGGGCCAGTAAAGCGGCGGCCGACAGACCAATTCCCATCGCGATCGGACCAAACCGCGACCGGGAGGGAGCGGTTGCCTCAAAGCGGGGCTGAAGGTTGGGTGCCTGAGTAAAATGACCCGACACTAGAAACTCTCCACGGAAGCATTCATATCCCGCAACGCCGTCTGGCAACGCATGCGAACGTAGTTGTTGTTTTCCTTCTGGGCCACGTCCTGCAGCACCCCGATCAGGTCGTTGGTGTGCGACACCATCAGCAGGTCGATGGCCTGCACCCGCATACCGGGGTTATCGTCGTTGGTCAGCACCCGGATCAAGGCCTGGCGCACTTCGCCGTCCTGGGCATATTGCTTCAATCCCTCCAGGGCCTTCAGCCGCACCCCGGCGTTCTTGTCGTTGTCCACCACGTAGAGCAAGGTGTCCCGGATGTCGCGCTCGCTGGCCCGTTCCTTCAGAATCTCGATGGTGTCCAGCCGCACGCCCGGGTTACCGTAACTTTTTGCCGCGAAGATCAGAAAGTTCTGGATGCGGGGATCCTGCGGTTTGCCGCTCAGGGTCTGCCGCCGGACCTCGTCGAAGGAGATCTGCACCTGGCCGCCGCCCTGCGGATCCAGGTTCACGCCGGAGATGTTGGCGATCTGGGCCTCACCCGGATTGAGCGGATGTGTGCCCCCGTTGCGAACATACCAGCCCCCCAAAAAGCCCATTGCCAGCACCGCCAGCGCCGCCACCGGCTGCAGCCCCATCCAGGACCACAACCGCCGCCAGACCTCCAGGGGGTGGAACACCACGATGGCCCCCTGCTGCCGCTGCCGCTCCTCCCGATAGAGGCTCCGCATCAGGTCGTGCCGGCACTCGGCCACCAGCGCCACGGAAGGCTCCAGCTCCGGCCGGGCGCGGAGCTGCGCCAGGAACGCCCGCTCCTTCTCCAACTCGGCCGCACACGTCGGGCAGGACTCTACGTGGTCCTCCACCGCCGTTCTCTCGGGCTCGTTCAACTCGTTGTAGAGGTACCAATTGATCTGGGTTCGTACCTGTTCGCAGCTCATCTTCATTCCTCTTATGCCAGCGCCGCCCGCAGCTTCTGCGTGGCCCGGTACAGGCAGTTTTTCGCCGTCTCTTCGCTCGTTGACAGCATTTCGCCGATCACCCGCAACCGCAAGCCTTGAAAATGCTTCAGCTCAAACACCATCCGCTCCCGGGGACCCAGCTTGCTCAGGGCCTCCTCGATGCGGTGACCCAGCTCCCGGCGCAGCAGCTCCCTCTCCGGATCGGCTTCCGACCGCTGGTCCTCCACGGCATCGAACAGGTCCCGCCGGCCATCGGCCGTCTCCAGCACCGCCGAGTCTTCTTTACGGACACTCCTCCGGCGCAGGTGGTCCAGGCAGATGTTGGTCACGATCCGGTACAGCCAGGTATGGAAGCTGCACTCGAACCGAAAACTTGCGAGATTGCGGTACGCCTTCAGAAAGGCCTCCTGGTAGGCGTCGCGCGCGTCTTCTTCCGAACGCAGGAGGTTCAGGGCCAGCCGCAGCACACTGTGATCGTACGTGCGGACCAGTTGCTCAAAGGCGTCATGGTCGCCTTGCTGGGCCGCCTGAATGAGAGCCACGTCGTGGCTCACTGCTGAGGCCGGCTTGTTCGTCACTCCCGCGATTCCCGGCAGCGTTTGCGCTCTCACACCATCCAACACCTACAAGAGGATAGACGAGAGGAACCCCCAAACGTGAGCCGGTCTATTTCCGGGCCGTAACGGAGATCTCGATCTTGGCCCCCCCGACCAACCCCGCCACCTGCACGGTCGCCCGCGCCGGCCGGTTGGCCTTGAAGTAGGTCGTGTAAACCTCGTTCATCTGCGGGAACAGGGTGAGGTCGGTCATGTAGACGATCACGCTGACGGCATCGGAATAGTCCATCCCGGCGGCCTTGAGGACGATCCCGATCCGGTCCAGGGTGGCGCGCACTTCGGCCGGGAAGTTGTCCGGCAACTTGTTTGTTTTCAAATCGGTACCGGTCTGACCGGCCACGTAGAGGGTCCCGTCCGCGAGCACGCCGGGACTGAAGGGAGCGCCCGGGCGGAACTCCGGCGGGTAAATGATCTTCTTCTCCGCCAGCGCCGGCATTACAATCAGCATCGTGAGAATGAGCCATCTCTGCATCGTTGAAACCTCCTGGGAGAAACACTCGTAAGGTACCACATGCTCTGGCTGGAACAATTCCTCCAGGACCTCCGCTTCGGCGCCCGCAACCTGACCCGCACCCCCGGCCTCACCGCCATAGCCGTCGCCTCCCTGGCCCTGGGCATCATGGCCACGACGGCCATCTACAGCGTGATCTACGGCGTGGTGCTGCACCCCTTCCCGTACCAAGACGTGAAGTCCCTGATGAGCGTCCGGGTCTGGGACCCGGGCGGGCGTGGCGGCCGGACCTACTACACCCCCGACCAGTTCCTCGAAATCGCCGAGCGGAGCACCATCTTCGAGGGCGTGGTCTCCTCCACCATCAGTGACGTCCTGTGGACCGGCGCGGGCGACCCCCAGCGGCTCCGCGGCAACCACGTCACTACCAATGCCTTCGAGGTTATGGGCGTGCCCGCCTTGGTGGGCCGCATCCTCACTCCGGCCGACGCCGCCCCGGACGCCGAGCCCGTCGTCGTCCTCGGCCACCGCTTCTGGCAGCGCCAGTTTGGCGGTGACCCGGGCGTTCTCGGCCGCCGCCTGCGCCTCGACGACACGGTCCGCACCGTCGTCGGCGTCATGCCCCGGCGCTTCATGTGGCGCGGCGCCGATGTCTACGTCCCGATCGTATTTGCGCGCGGCCGCGCCATCGAGGGCGTCCGCCTGGTCCACCTGCTCGGACGCCTCCGGCCGGGTGTCTCGGCGGCGCAGGCCGAAGCCGACCTCCGTCCCATCATCGCGGACCTGCAAAGGCGCGAGCCCGCCGAGTTTCCCCAACAGTGGCGCGTCGGCCTGCTCTCGTTCGAGGAGACCTTCCCCAGCGCCCTCCGCGATGCCCTCTGGATTCTGTTTGCCGCCGTCGGTCTGCTGCTGCTCATCGCCTGCGCCAACGTCTCGAACCTCCTGCTGGCTAAAGCCTCCGGCCGCCGGCGCGAGATGGCCGTCCGCGCCTCGCTCGGCGCCGACCGCACCCGCCTGATCCGCCAACTCCTCACCGAGAGCCTTCTGCTGGCCCTGGCCGGCGGCCTCCTCGGCGCCCTCCTCGCTTTCCCCGGCCTGAAAGCCATCCTCGCCCTGGTCCCGCCCGACACCATCCCCGACGAGTCCGAGGCCGTCATCAACAACGCGGTCCTGCTGTTCACCCTCGGCGTCTCGATCGCTACGGCGCTCCTGTTCGGCCTGGCCCCGGCGTTTCACACCTCCCGGCTATTGGTCGGACGCTCTCCCCGCCGCTCCCGCGCCAGCGCCGCCCTGGTGGTCGCCGAAGTCGCCTTGTCCCTGATGCTCCTGGCCGGCGCGAGCCTGATGATCCGCACCCTCTTCGCTATGGAGCGCATTGAGCTGGGCTTCCGCGCCGACCGCCTCCTCACCCTCCGCATCCCTCTCCCCGAGAAGCGCTACCCCGACGCCGCGCGCCGCGTCGCCTTCCTGGACGACCTTCTCCGCCAGGTCCAATCCGTCCCCGGCGTCGTCGCCGCCGCCGTCAACACCGGCATGCACCCCCTCGGCAACATGGCTGCCGCAGTCGAGATTGTGGGCAGTGCCACGCCCGACACCCGCCGCGTTATGATCCACCAGATCAGCCCGGACTACCTGCGCGTCCTGCGTATTCGCCTGCTCCAAGGCCGTTCCTTCACGCTCACCGAGCAGAGCGTCGCGGCAGTCAACGAGTCCTTCGTCAAGCGCCACTTCCCAGCCTCCGAACCGATCGGCCGGTTGGTGAAGGTTTCCCGCCTGCGCGAGCAACCGTTCCAAATCGTCGCCGTCGTCCAGGACACCCGCAACAACCAGTTGATCCGCGAAGTCTGGCCCGAAATCTACGTGCCCTACACGGTCACCGGTTTCGCCGACCGCCTCGCCGTCCTCACCTCCGGCCCGCCCGCGGCCCTGGCCCAGGCCATCCGCGCCCAGGTCTACGCGGTAGACAAGGACCAGCCCGTAACCGAAGTCCGCACCATGGACGCGATTCTCAACGAATATGTCTTCGCCGAACCTCGTTTCAACCTGGTGCTGTTTTCGATCTTCGCCGGCCTGGGCCTGACCCTGGCCGTTATCGGCGTCTACGGCGTCATCTCCCACTCGGTGGTGCAGCAGACCCAGGAGATCGGCGTCCGCCTCGCCCTGGGCGCCCCGCTCGGCGATATCGCCGGCATGGTAGTCTGGCGCGGTCTCCGCCTGGTTCTCCTAGGTATTGCTCTGGGCCTCGCCGCCAGCGTCGCCTCCACGCGCCTGCTGGCCCGCCAGATCTGGAATGTCTCCCCGGTCGATCCCCTCTCCTTCACCATCGTCTCGGCGCTTCTCCTCCTCGTCGGCCTGCTGGCCTGTTACTGGCCGGCCCGCCGCGCCTCTCGCGTAGATCCCATGACCGCTTTGAGGTACGAGTGAGGGAAAGCAAATTCAAATACTACGACCTCTGCGTCCACGCCTTTGTAGTAGTACTCCTGGTCTCGAACCTGGTCGCCCCCAAGATCGTGGCGCTAGGTCCCTTCCGCGTCTCGGGCGCCCAGCTCCTGTTCCCCATCGCCTACATCTTTGGCGACATCTTCACCGAGGTTTACGGCTACGGAGCTTCCCGCCGGGCCATTTGGATCGGCTTCTTCGCTTCGGCCCTGCTGGCGGCAATGGGCCTGGTCGTCACCGCGCTCCCTCCAGCCCCCGACTGGGGAGACCAGGCCGCCTTCGCCAAAGTCTTCGGCTTCGTCCCCCGCATGGTAGCCGCCAGCCTGCTCGCCTACTGGGCCGGTGAGTTCACCAATTCGTTCGTCTTGGCCAAACTCAAGCTGGTCACCGCCGGCCGTTACCTCTGGACCCGCACCATCGGCTCCACCCTGGTCGGCCAGGCCGTCGACACCGCCGTGGTGATGGTGGCCGTTTTCGGCGGCAGCCTGAGCTGGGGCCTCATCGGCAACCTGATTGGGTCCAGCTACCTGGCCAAGGTTCTCTATGAGGCCGCGGCGACACCCCTCACCTATGCTGTGGTCAACTTCCTCAAGCGCCGGGAGGGCGTGGACGTGTTCGACTATCGGACAAGTTTCAATCCCTTCCGGGGGAACTAACGTCGAACTTCGACTTAAGGCCGCGGCTTGGTGTTCACGAGCCCAGCCACGGCGCGTTTCCAGCCGTCATAGAGCTCCTCCCGGCGCGACTCCGGCATGCGGGGCTCGAAGCGGCGATCAGCCTTCCAGAAGCCTTCGATTTCTTCCACGCCCGACCAGACCCCGGTAGCCAAGCCTGCCAGGTAGGCGGCGCCCAGGGCCGTGGTTTCGAGGTTGGCCGGACGAACCACGGGGCGGCCGAGGATGTCGGCCTGGAATTGCATGAGGAAGTCGTTGGAGGCGGCCCCGCCATCGGCGCGCAGCTCGGCGAGGGGGGCGCCGGCATCGGCCTCCATGGCCTCGACCAGCTCGCGGGTCTGGTACGCGATGGCCTCCAGGGTGGCGCGGACCAGATGGGCGGCGCCGGCGGCGCGGGTGAGGCCGGTGATGGCGCCGCGAGCGTCGGCGTTCCAGTGGGGCGCTCCGAGGCCCACAAACGCCGGAACGAAATAGACCCCGGCCGTATCGGGAACACTGGTGGCCACAGCCTCGGTGTCGGCGGCGTCCCGGACCAAGCCCAGGGAGTCGCGCAGCCACTGTACGGCCGCGCCGGCGACGAAGACGCTTCCTTCCAGGGCATACTCGAGCCGGGGACCGGCGGCGGCGGCCAAGGTGGTGATCAGCCGGTTGCGCGATAGGACCGGCTGGTTGCCGGTATGCATCAGGAAGAAACAGCCGGTGCCGTAGGTATTCTTGGACAAGCCCGGGCGGAAGCAGGCCTGGCCGACCAGGGCGGCCTGCTGGTCGCCGGCGATGCCGGCAATCGGAACCTCGGCTCCCAGGACGTCCGGGTCGGTGGTTCCGACGATCTCCGACGACCCCACCACCACCGGCAGCAGCGGGCGCGGGATGCCGAACAGGTCGAGCATCTCCTGGTCCCAGGCGCCGTCCAGGTTCAGGAGCATCGTGCGGGAGGCGTTGGAGCGGTCGATGACATGGACCCGGCCGGCGGTGAGCTTGTAGATCAACCAGGAGTCCACGGTGCCGAAGGCCAGCTCTCCAGCGTCGGCGCGGCGGGGGGCGTCGGGCACGTGGTCCAGGATCCAGCGAATCTTGCTGGCCGAGAAATAGGCGTCGATGACCAGGCCGGTGCGTTCGGCAATCCGGGGGGCATGGCCGGCTGCGGCGATGCCCCGGCAGAAGTCGGCCGTACGGCGGCACTGCCAGACGATGGCGGGTGCGATGGGCGCGCCGGTCCGGCGGTCCCAGACGATGGTGGTCTCGCGCTGGTTGGTGATGCCGACGGCGGCGAGCCGGTCGGCGGCCACGCCGGTCCGTTCCAGCACGGCCCGCGCCGTAGCCTGCTGGGCCCGCCAGATCTGCTCGGCATCCTGCTCGACCCAGCCAGGACTCGGATAGCGGCACTCGATCGGCGTGGACCGCATGGCCAGGACGTTGGTGTCGCGGTCGAATACGATGGCGCGGGCGCTGGTGGTGCCTTCGTCAAGCGAGAGGATGCGCATGGGGTGCAGGAAACGAGAAGCGTCATTTTATCGCATTCCAGTCGGAATCCAACCTGGTTGCAAATTTGCAACCAGGTTGCCGGCGTGGAGGCGGCGGTTTAGCGGTGGCTGGCATGAAAATTTCTTATCGTGTGAATATGCCGGACGGTCCGTCTCCGCACCGATAGCTTGGCAGCTATCGCCGTTGGTGGATAGTGGGGCCGAAGTGGAACCGATCGAAGCCCCCACTTTCACAAGGCAGATCACAGCTCTCCTCACGAAAGAATAGCTTGAGCTGATTCTAAAAGACTTAGCTGGCTTCTACCCTTCGCCGTGACTAACTTGGGTTAGGGAGCTATCGATCACTGCGCGCGGGCACGACTACCTCGATGAAGACGGTATTCACCGATCGCCAATAGGCGTAGAAGACCACCCACGCGCGGACGAAGAAGCGACGCAGTCCTGCCCAGCGGCCTTGCATTTCTACCTGGTACATTTGCGGGTTGCTCCGAAGGAGGCGGACTCTCTTGAGGATATCCTCGCGTGTGGAGAAGGGAAGCTCCTGGAATCTGTCGAGGGATTCCTGCGACCAGACTACTTGAGGTGGCTCTTGTGCCACGCCTCAACCTCTTCGTGGTCCACGACCCGTCCCGCAGCCCGATCTTCCTCGGAGCGCAGCAGGGCCGCCTGCCAATCCGGCCTGTTGTCGAGAAGACCGTCGGTCCCAAGCGATTTGGCGGCCAGGACTTGGTAGACCAGTTCAGCAGCATAAGCCTCCGGGGCAATGTCTTTGGCTTTGCTCTCCTGGTAAAGCTGTTCCACCAGCTCATCCGGCAAGTCCAGTTCGACCTTCATTGACGCGCCTCCAGATTCAGGTTCATTGTAGCACCCGGTTGGAATCGGCGCGGGACCCGCTCGGGCTTAGCGCTCGACGACGCTGCACGGGAAGAAGTCGTTCTGGGTGATGAGGTTGGGGGGTGTATCTACCTCTTAGACGCGAGGTGAAAACGGAGATTTCGATCCAGGCCGCCCGGGACAGGTTTTGGGCAGATCGGGTTGGGAGAGGCGGACCGGAGGAGGCGCTTATGGCCCTACTGAGTTGCCCTGAATGCAGCGGCCGTGTTTCCGACCAGGCTGATGTGTGCTCGCACTGCGGATTCCCATTGTTTAGGGTAGAGCACGAGTTCGTCGGCGTTTGGTTCAACGGCAGCTGGATGGAAGGAGAACAGCGCTTGACTGAACTCGTACGCAGCGGTTGCACGTCGTGGGCCAGCAAGGGCTCGTGGAATGGGAGGAAGGTGCCAGCATTGACATTACGAAGTACAAGCTGCAAAAGAAGGTGCGGAGTGCCGGTGCGTAAAAGACGGGCGCAGAAACACATTGAATGCCGCGGAGGGGCCGCACCCCAGGAAGCCGGCCTTCCGGCATATCGCGCAGTCCGGATTCGGCGGGAAGTAGAAAGGACTCTGGCAAGGCATGGCTACACGAAAACGACCACCTGTGCCCCCGAAGAGCCTAGAACAAAAGCCCTGGGAAGATGAAGTCCTGCGAGAGGTATATGCAGTGCGTGACGCTTATGCCGCAGAGCATGGCTATGATTTGAACCGCATCTATGCCGACTTGAAGCGGAGGGAGGCGAAGAGCGGGCTCCGGCGGACCAGCGCTAAGCCTGTGGCTTCGGGCCCGCGCTAGCCACCGGTGGTACGGGAGATCGTGGGCGCCGCGCCAACTCCGGGGAGTGCCATCCAGCCAGAAGTCGTTGTAGAGTAGAGGTGTGGACCGCATTGAGGTGAACTCCGATATCTGCGGCGGCAAGCCTGTTATCCGCGGTACACGGATCATGGTGCGCAATATTCTCGGCATGGTTGCCGGCGGCTACACCGTGGAACGTATCCTCACCGCCTACCCCGACCTGACCCGTGAGGATGTGAACGCCGCGTTAGAATATGCGGCCAGAGTGATCGACGACGACCAGGTTATTTCGCGTTGAACCTGCCCGTCGTTCTCGACCAGAACATTCCGCCCTCGGTAGCCGAGTACGTCCGGCTACAGCGGCCCGGATGGACGGTCTATCATGTCAGAGATATCGGGTTGAGCGGAGCCTCGGATCAAGCAATATTCGAGTGGGCACAGCGGCAGGCGCCATCGTGATCACGTTTGACGAGGACTTCGCCGACACGAGGATGTACCCGATCGGCAGCCACGCAGGTGTCATCCGTTTAAGGGTTTGGCCGACAACCGTGGAGCTCACTGAAGCCGCTCTTGGCCGGCTTCTGAGCACCACGGAGGATGAGGCTCTGCCGGGCAGCTTGATCATCATTGATAACTTGAGAATTCGCATCCGGAGAGCAGCGCGGCACGGCTGACAAATCGTAGTGGGAGGCCTCGGCTAGAATGGGACCCGTGACAGACGAAGACTTCATGCGCGCGGCCCTGGACCTGGCCGACGCCGCCGAGCAGCAGGGCGAGGTGCCGGTGGGGGCGGTGGTGGTCGACGATGGGCGGATCGTAGGCCGCGGAGCCAACTCCCCCCTGGCCCTGTCCGACCCGACCGCCCACGCCGAGATCCTCGCGCTCCGCGACGCCGGCCGGACTCTCGAAAACTACCGCCTCGAGGGAGCCACGCTGTACGTGACCGTGGAGCCGTGCGCGATGTGCGCCGGGGCGCTGGTGGCGGCGCGGATCAGCCGGCTGGTGTTCGGGACGCGGGATCTGCGCTTCGGCGCCGTCCGCAGTAAGTTCCGCCTGGCCGACTCCGATCTGTTGAACCACCAGGTGGAGGTGGTGGAGGGGGTCCTGGCCGGGGAGTGCCTGGCCCGGTTGCAGAGGTTCTTCCAGCACAAGCGGCATGCGCTACACTAAAGGGAAACTGCCATGACCAAGCACTGGACCCTTCCGCTGTTGCTTCTCCTTGCCATGCACCCCGCGGCCGGCGGCGATTGGCCGGACTGGCGCGGTCCCCAACGCGATGGCACTTCCCCTGAAAAGAACCTGCCGGCCAAGTG
>JBGOUV010000344.1:0-7637 GCA_041477815.1 Terriglobia bacterium
CGGGGCGGTCTGCTACGGTGAGGACGTATGGAAGGCCTTCTTCCGCATGGAGACGGTGGAGCACTTCGCGCGCATCAACCTGGTGGCCGAGCTGCTGGGAGGTCCCAACGTGCTGCCCCGGGAAGAAGTGAGCAAGCTGCTCGATGCGCGAACCCGTTACGGGGTCAAGTCGCGATCGGGCGGCGAGCCGGGCTGCCCGGTGGTGGCCGAGGAAGTGGATAAGGACAGATTTTGGGTAACCCGAGAGGAATTGGTTACCCTGGTGGATGAGGCCCTGAAGGCCAAAAAATAGGGGCCCCCGGCCCCGGAGGAAAGAATGGGTGAAGCGCTTGGATTGATCGAAACGCGGGGTCTGGTGGCCATGATTGAAGCCGCCGACGCCGCCGTGAAGGCCGCGAAGGTGACCCTGGTGGGATGGGAAAAGATCGGATCGGGCTACGTGACGGTCCTGATGCGCGGCGACGTGGCCGCGGTAAAGGCCGCCACCGACGCCGGCGCGGCTGCGGCCCGGCGGGTCGGCGAGCTGATCGCGGTGCACGTGATCCCGCGCCCGCACTCCAACCTGGAAGATGTCCTGCCGATCGGTAAGGCCGGCAGCTCGTCGAAGTAGGAGCCGCGCTATGCTGCTGGGCCGCGTAGTCGGCACGGTCGTTGCCACCCGCAAGGACTCGCGCCTGGAGGGGAAGAAGCTGCTGGTGGTGCGGTTCGTCTCGCCCGAGGGCGTCGACGAAGCGGGCTACGCTGTGGCCATCGATACGGTGGGGGCGGGATTCCGGGAAAGGGTCCTGACCGTAGCCGGCGGCTCGGCGCGCTTCGCCTCCGGCTGCAAGGAGTGCCCGGTCGACTCCGCCATTGTCGGGATCGTCGACAACCTCGAGTTGGACGAAGGTGCCAAATGAGCAGTGTCCAGTGGCCAGCAAAACCCCTTCCCCGCTGGCGACTGCTGCCCCACTGGCCACTGCTTCCCCACTGGACACTGGACACTGGACACTGAACTGATGCTTCTGGGGCGCATCATCGGGCGGGTCTGGGCTACGGTCAAGGAGCCGCATCTCGAAGGCCAGAAGCTGCTGCTGGTGCAGCCCATCACGCCCCAAGGAAAGAGCCGGGGGAAGCCCGTGGTGGCCATCGACGCGATAGGGGCGGGGGCGGGGGAAATCGTGTATTGGTGCCGGGGACGCGAGTCGAGCCTGGCCTTCGATCCGCCGGGCGTGGTGCCGAGCGACGCCGCCGTCGTAGGCATCGTCGATACCATTAACGTCCCATGCTGATCGCCCGCGTGATCGGCGAGGTGGTGGCGACGCAGAAACACGCCAGCCATGGGAGCCGCAAGGCGCTCCTGGTGCAGCCCCTGACCCTCCAGGGTAAAGACCGCGGCGACGCCGTGGTGGCGCTCGACTGGGTGGATGCCGGGGTCGGCGACCGCGTCCTGCTGGTGCAGGAAGGCTGGAGCGCCATGACCGGCGTCGAGCGGCCCTCGTCGCCCATCGACGCGGCCGTGATCGCGGTAATCGACCAGATCGAGTTGGCGGACAGCCCCGCACCGTAACCGTGAGGGCGCGGATTTCCGATTGGCCGAGCCAACCCGCTTCCTTGACGGACGCGGCTCGGCGCCGGACGGGGCCTACGCCCGGGAGGCGATGGCGGCGAACAAGACGATGCAAAGCATCGACAGGAAGAAAACCCGCACCATAATGGTCCTATTTTCCCTGTTTACCGGCCCGGATGGGGTCAATCCACCGTCAAGAGGTTGTCAAGAAACTGTGGAGCCGCTCGACCGCCCTCCGGCCGGGGGTGTACATTGAATATCATGTGGTGGAGAACGGCCGAAGCCTCCCGGACTCTTCTGGCGCTGCTGATGGTGGTCGCTCTGGGTCCCGCCGGGGTGTTAGCCTATTTGCAATACAAGTCGCTGGCGCAGGTGGAGGAGCAGACCCGGCAAGCGCGTCTCGGCAACCTCCAGCAGGCTCTCGTAGGGGTGCGCGTGGAGTCGGAAAACGACTTCGCCCAGTGGCTCCGGACGTCGCTCGCAGGAGCCGAGAACCACGACTGGCTGGCGAAGCGGGAGCTGGTTCGCATCCAGGAGCTGGCGGAGATCGCTCGCAAGATTTGTCCTCACCTGACCCTGTTCTTTGCCTCGCGCAACCGTCCCGACAGGGCTCCCGAGGTCTTCATCTTTCGCCCGGGTCCGGACCGCCGCATGCATTCGAACGATGCCGACGCCGCCGGTCCGGGCATACCCCCCGTGCTGGCCAATCTGCCGCCCGCCCCGACTCCTTATTTTCACACCGCCTATGCCGACCTCGATCGCGACCGCCACCAGGTCTTTATCCATCGCGTCGACCTGGACGGTAAGGTAATCGGCTACTACGGATTTGGGATTCCCACCCGGTTGCTGGCCCAGGACTACTTTCCGGCCCTGCTGCAGAAGCACCTGTCCCGGCTGGTTTCGACCGGCAGCCAACCCGTGGGCAGGGGACCCATGGCCGCCGTGTTCGATGAGACCGGTACACAGGTATGCGCTACACCCGCCCGCGCCGGCGCCCGCTTTGTGGTTCGGGAGCAGCTCGACCGCCAGAACGGCGTGCTCCCGGGCTGGACCATCCGGGCCGGTTTCGACGGCGACGCCCTCGATCGGCGCGCCCGCTCCCAGTTCTATCGCGGCATCGGCGTGACGGTGGCTATCTTCGCCGTGATGCTGCTGGCCATCGGTTATATCGGGATCACCGCCGCCCGCGAGATGAGTCTGTCCCGCGCCAAGTCCGAGTTTGTGGCCAGCGTCTCGCACGAGTTGAAGACCCCGCTTTCTCTCATCCGGGGCTTCGCCGAAACCTTGCACTTGAACCGCCTCGGCAGCCCCTCCGATCGCGAGGAGTATTTCCGCATCATCGAGAGCGAGATCCTGAAGCTGTCGATGATGATCGACCGCATCCTGGAGTTCTCCAAGATCGAAGTGGGGCTGAAACGCTACCAGCCGGAGGCGGCCGACGTGGGCAGCCTGGTGGACGAAACTCTGGCCCACTTCTCCTATGAGCTGGAGCGCGCCGGCTTTACCTTGGAGCGCCAGGTGGAGGAACCTCCTCCTCATGCCGAGGTCGACCCGCAGGGCTTCTCTCTGGCCCTTCTGAACCTGGTGTCGAATGCCATCAAGTATTCCGATCAGGAGCGTCACATCGGAGTGCGGGTGGCGCGCCACAACGGCCACGTGGAGGTGTCGGTCTCCGACCACGGCATCGGCATCCCCCGTGGCGAGCACCGTCGCATCTTTGAGAAATTCTATCGGATCGGCTCCGGACCGGTGACCAAGACCAAAGGGGCAGGGCTGGGGCTGGCCCTCGTCAAACACTTCGCCGAAGCCCACGGCGGCCAGGTCCGGGTGGCCAGCGCGCCGGGCCGGGGCAGCACGTTCACCATCGTCCTGCCGGCCCGGGAAACGGCATGACCCCTAAGAAGATTCTCATCGTCGAGGACGAGCCCGCCATGGTCCGGCTGTTGCGCGACAACTTCGTGTTCGAGGGGTATGAGGTCGTCGTGGCCACGGACGGCGAAACCGCCCTCCACCTGGCCTTCGAGGAGAGACCCCACCTCATCCTGCTCGACATCATGCTGCCCAAGCTGGACGGCCTGAGCGTCTGCCGGCGGCTCCGGGAGCGCCACCTCGATACCCCCATCCTCATGCTGACCGCCAGAAACCTCGAGCAGGACAAGGTGACCGGCTTGAGAATGGGCGCGGACGACTACTTGACCAAGCCGTTCAGCGTGGCCGAGCTGCTGGCCCGCACCGAAGCTGTCCTCCGCCGCACCGGCCAGACGCGTATCGAAACCTACCGGTTCGGCGACATGGTCGTAAATTTCAGCTCCTTCGAGGCGACCAAGGCCGGCCAGCCGATCGACCTTTCACCCCGCGAGTACGAGATCCTCCGCTACCTCATCGAGCACCGCGGCCAGGTGATCAGCCGCACCGAAATGCTCGATCGGATCTGGGGCTACGACAGCCAGGCCCTCACCCGCACCGTCGACAGCCATATCGCCAATCTCCGCCAGAAGATTGAGGATGTTCCCGCCCAGCCGGCCTACATCCAGACCGTCCACCGCATCGGCTATAAGTTCACCGGCTAACCGCCCGTCCACCCTGTTTTCCCAGCACTTCGCCCATCGGAAACATCTGTTTCGCGCCAACTTGACGGCAAGCTGCCGGCCTTTGACCCCCCGGCCACCCCGGTCCGTCCCCAGGTATTCATTTCTTTGATCGTCATTATAAGTCTTCCTATGGATCGGGCTGTTGTGATATACTACTGTGTGTCGTGGGGGGTCTTGTAGTTTTTGGAGGGTGGTCTACGCGCAAGAATCTGGCGTTACATTGCTCCTGCCTCTGCCTTCTAGGAATGGCACTGTGCCAGGAGCGCTTCGGGAGAACCTTGGCCGGCGGCGTAACGCCGGTGGCGAAAATGGTCGTCCCTAACCCCGTTGCGCCCCCACCGCTGGAGACAGCCGGCCGCGCCTCCACCAAAATTGTCGACCAGGATTTCCGGACCCCGGCCACCAGGCGGCTACCGCGTAGCCTTGGCGGTCAGCAGTACACGTTTTAGAAGAAAGGATCGGGAAAGCATATGAAGTCCAATGTGATGAAACGCAGGTTAGCCGTTCTTTCCGTGCCATTGCTGCTCGCCGCACTTCTGGTAATTCCGGCGGCCTGGGGACAAGAGCGATTTGGGAACCTGGAAGGCGTGGCCACAGATCCGACGGGCGCGGTAGTGCCCAACGTGGCTGTTACGATCACGAATTCGGTCACCGGGCGAGCCTATACGGCGAAGACGGGCCCCACCGGATCGTATCTCGTGCGCGACCTGGAGCCCGGCCGGTATCAGGTGAAGTTTGAGGCGAACGGGTTTTCGGTGTACGAGGTCCCGGACGTCAACGTGCTCGTTGGAAAGCAGTTGAAAATCGACGCCTCCCTGCAGGTTGGGACGGCGCAGCAGGTGGTGCAGATCACCGAAGGGATAGCCTTGCTCGATACCACCAGCACCATGGTGGCCCACAACGTGACCGCAGAAGAGTTCGACCGGCTGCCGAAAGCCCGCACCTTCCAGTCGCTGGTGGCGCTCTCTCCCTCCGTGAACACCGGAGCCCTGGAGAATGGGTTCCAGGTGAACGGCGCCAGCGGCGCCGAGAACCAGTTCAATATCGACGGCATCTCTACCACCAGCATCATCACTGGCGGGACCCGCCAGGATGCGATTTTCGAGATCCTCCAGGAAGTGCAGGTGAAAACCGGCGGCGTGGACGCCGAATACGGGGGCGCGTTGGGCGGCGTGATCAGCGCCATCACGAAATCCGGTGGAAACTCCTTCCATGGCGACATTCACTACTACTTTGGGGGATCCGGGATCAGCGCCGGGCCCGTGCAGCGCCTCCTTCTCGACCCTATCAATGACACGACGGTGACTTACCAGCAAGACAACAAGAATTCTTTTAAGAACCAGGAGGTCGGGTACGCCCTGGGCGGACGTCTCATCAAGGATAAGCTGTTCTTTTTCTCGGCCGCTTCTCCGCGGTTCTCAAACGCCGAGAACAAGTATTTGGCCAATAGCGGAGTCACGCCCCTGACTATAAAGCGGGACCAGACCTTTTGGCAGGCGTTCAACAAAGTTTCGTTTGAGCCCAACACCAGGATGCGGGGCAGCGTGTTCTTCCTTTGGAGCCCCACCAAGTCCAAGGGCAGCTTGCCCGCCTACGACTACTTCGGGAATGCGGTGTCGGCATCCACTCAGGCCTTGGAGCCGCGCCCGAATATAGGGTACTTCAGCCCGCAGTCGAACTACGGCGGACAACTGGACTTCACCCTATCGCCCTCTTCGCTGTTGAGTGTGCGAGGTGGACGGTTCTGGGACAATTACAAAGACACCGGTATTCCAGGCTTTGCCAACGTTACGTATCAGACTCCGATTCCCACGGCCCCGACGGCGACGTTTGGCGCGGATTTGATCGCCAGCGTTCCGGCCAATCTCCGCGGCGGCACGAACTTCTACAACACGCCGCGTTTCATCAACAACTTCCACGACTTGGCCACCCGCAGCTATCTGCAACTGGACTACAATGTCCTCACCCATTTCCTGGGAAGCCATGACCTCAAGCTGGGCTGGGGCGTTCAGAAGAATGTAAACAACGTGGATCAGGCCTATCCCGGCGGCGGGTACGTTTTCGCCTACTGGGACAGGGCGTTCCGCAGCAGCGTCACCGCCCAAACCCAGCGCGGACCCTATGGCTATTATGAGGTGCATGATTTCCGCACCAAGGGAACCACGGGGGCGAATCTGAAGAATCTCTACATTCAGGACAAGTGGAGAATCAAACGCCTCACCTTGAATCTGGGCCTGCGGTTCGAGAGTGAAGCCATTCCGTCGTTCCGCCGCGACATTCGGGACAACGCTTTTGAATTCGGATGGACCGACAAGATTGCTCCGCGCTTCGGCGCCACCTACGACTTGTTCGGCACCGGCAAGGTCAAGATCTATGGAAGCTGGGGCCGCTACTTCGACTGGGTGAAGTATTCCCTGTCGCGCGGCGCCTTTGGAGCTGACTACTGGCACGTTTACTACCGGACCTTGGACACCCCTGACGCCTTCTCGCTCTCGGGGTTGATTCCGGGGGTGGCCGGAAGCAGCGGCACGAACCTTTCCGGTAAGAACATTTGGAGCAATGTCACCGGTTCTTCCCGCGATCGGCGCGTTCCGAACTTCGACACGGTGGTGCCAGGTATTAAACCTAAGTACAGCGACTTGATGAACTTTGGCACGGAATTCCAGCTCAGTCAAACGAGCGTGTTCCGTGCTGGATTCGTTCGCAACTCGCTGGGCCGCACCATCGAGGACCTCGGCGTCCTGGTGAACGGCGACGAAGTCTACTACTATGGGAACCCCGGCGAAGGCGGCGCCACCGTCACTCCCGTGTCCGGCGCCACCAAGCCATTCGCCACTCCCAAACCGGTCCGGACGTATACCGCTCTGGAGTTGAGCGTCACGCGCCGCTTCTCCAAGCACTGGTTCGGCAGCGCCAGCTATGTCTACAGCCGGCTGCGCGGTAATTATCCGGGGCTTTCCAACACGGATGAGGTCCGTACTCCGACCAATAACGTTACTTACGGCAACGCGCAGGCCCCGGCCGGCACCATTGTCCGAAACGGCGATTCGGCCTCCCGCGCTTGGGACCTGGACGAGATCCTGTGGGATTCCCATGGCCACCTCGATTTCCAAGGACCGCTTCCCACCGACCGGCCGCACGTCGTGAAGCTGTATGGTTCATATTCGTTCAAGTGGGGTACCGAGGCTGCTTTCACCTTCTACGGCGGCAGCGGAACGCCCTTGAGCACGTACGGCTGGACGATCAACGGCATTCCGATTTTCGTGAACGGCCGCGGGGACATGGGCCGCACGGACAAACTGACGCAGACGGATCTTCTAATCGCTCATGAAGTCAAGGTGGGCGAGGGCAAGAAGCTGCGCTTCGAAGCCAACATGCTGAACCTGTTCAATCAGAAGACCTCGCGGCACCGCTTCGTGGACTACAACCGGCAGCGCAATTCGTCGGAGATGGACCTGAGCAATGTCGACCTGGCCAAGGGCTTCGACTACAAGGCC
>JBGOUV010000041.1:0-26180 GCA_041477815.1 Terriglobia bacterium
ACCAACCGGTGGTCGCGCGAGCCGCTGGACCGGCGCCACTACGTGGAGTTCAATACCCAGTGGGCGATGCCGTTCGGACGCGGGAAGCGGTTCCTGGCCGGCGCGCCGGGGGCGGTGGATCGGGTTTTGGGCGGCTGGACGCTGCAGACCATCAGCTACCTGGCCACGGGAACGTATTTCTCGCCGTCGTTTTCGGGGTCGGATCCGTCGAATACCAACACGGTCGGGGGACTGCCCGACCGGGTGGCCGACGGGAACCTGGGCGGCGGCACGCGCACCAAGGACTTGTGGTTCGATCCGGCGGCGTTCCGGACTCCGCCGCCGGGGCGGTACGGCAACAGCGGAGGCAACGTCCTGGTGGCGCAGGGGCTGAACGTGCATCACTTCAGCCTGGCCAAGAAGTTCCGGATCACGGAGAGGTTTTCGGCCACCTATACGGCGGCGGTCTCGAACATGTTCAACCACCCCCACTTCAACAACCCGTTGACCAACATCTCGACTCCGGGGACCGGGCGGTTCACCAGCGTGGTGGCCGATTACAATCCGGAGAAGCAGACCAGCCGGCATATCATGATGAAGCTGCGGATCGAGTTTTAAGGGAAAGAAGCGATTGGCCGTTAGCTGTTAGCTGTGTGATACTGGCAGCCGGTGGCAGAAATAAGACCTGGCAAATTTGCCAGATTCTCAGCCCTGCAGAATCAACGACTTGCCGTGGTGCAAATTTGCACCACGTGACTCCAGGGCACTTTTGTCACCGGGCTAATCCAAGCATCACTCGCAATTCGGGTATATTGTACGGCGAAAGTCGAGGGGTGTTCTGACTTCCGGTACGAAATCGGCCGCTTTCCGATGGCACGGGCAAACGGCGTGGACGCTACGCGGTCAACGCAGTTGGTACCATAGAAGCGCGACGGATCCCTCCCGGCTAATGGAGCGGTCCGCTCTCTGGCGGTCGCGGTTCGGTGCTTGCCGGCCATGAAACAGGAATCCGCGGATGTGGTGGTAGTGGGGGCTGGAGCCAGCGGGGGGATTGTCGCCCAGGAGCTGGCTGCGGCCGGTTGGCGGGTGGTGCTGCTGGAGCGGGGGCCTTGGCTGAAGAGCTTCGGGCACTTGGAGACGAGGGATTCTTGGACTACCAGCATTGGCCGGGTGCCGTATGCTCCGGGGGCGGCGGAGGTGCGCACCGTGCGGGGGAGCGACCGGGAGCGAGCGCGGGTGGTGGAGCCGCGGAGCGCTCGCTATGGGGGGTTGCCGGCGATGGTGGGAGGAGGTTCGGTGTTTTACGGGGCCATGGCTTGGCGCTTTCGGCCGGAGACGCTTCGGCTGCGGTCGGTGCTGGGGGCGGTGCCGGGAGCGAATCTGGAGGATTGGCCGCTGACCTATGAGGATCTGGAGCCGTTCTACGAGAAGGCTGAGTATGAGCTGGGGGTGAGCGGGGACGAGAATCCGCAGGGTCCGCCGCGCCGGAAGCCGCTGCCTTTGCCCCCTTTGCCGGACAACAGCGAGGCGGCGGTGCTCGTTCCGGCGGCGAGGCGGCTGGGATGGAAGACGTTTCACACGCCGCTGGCGATCCTCTCGCAGCCCTATCGGGGACGCGCGGCTTGCACGCGCTGCGCCTTCTGCAACGGCTTTGGGTGTGAGACGGGCGCCAAGTCGTCGACGCTGGTGACGGTGATCCCGGAGGCGATCCGGACCGGGCGGTGCCGCCTGATTCCGCGGGCCTTGGCGTGCGAGATCACGGTGGATGGCCGGGGTAAGCCGGACGGTGTTGTGTATCAGCAGATGAGCGCGGCCGGCAGGCGGAAGATCGCCGCCCGCGTGATTGTGGTTTGCGGGTCGGCTACGGAGACGCCGCGCTTGTTGCTGAATTCGAAGTCGAAGTTTTTTCCGGCGGGCCTCGGGAATGAACGGGACCAGGTGGGCCGGAACATCGAGAATGACGGCGGGCTCTTTGCTTACGGCCTGTTCGATCGGGTGGTGACGGACCAGATGGGCCCCGGGGTCTGCTTCGCAGTGGACGATTTTCAGTTTCGGGGGGACGGGGCAGGGCGTCTCGGCGGCATCCTCAGCAACTACCACACGCGTCCGCCGCTGGGGTTTGTGCATCGGGTGCAGGTTCCCGACCAGGTGAGTCCGTACGGCCCGGAATTAAAGGACTTTTATCGCACTTACTTTCTGCGATCGATCTGGATTTATGCGACCTGTCACACGCTGCCTCGGGAGGCGAACCGTGTGGATACGGATCCGGAGGTGCGGGATGGGTGGGGAGTGCCGGTGAGCCGGCTGACTTACCGGCAGCATGCGCGCAACGTGGAGCAGGAGCAGTTCATGGCCGACCGGTGCGCCGAGCTATTGCGGGAGGCGGGGGCGAAGACGGTGGTCCCGCCGCAGGTGGTGCGGGAATCGGAGGCGGGTATTTCTACGCACCAGTTGGGGAGTTGCCGGATGGGGAACGACCCGGCGTCATCGGTGGTGGACCGTGCGGGGAGGGTGCATGGAGTGCCCAACGTATATATTGCAGATGGGAGTTTGCTGGGGAATCCGGGGGGGGCTAACCCTTCGCTGACGATTCAGGCGCTGGCGTATTGGGTGGCGGGGGAGATTTTGCGCGAGCACGGGGGAACCGCTCCCTCACGGTCGCGGCTCGGTGGGGAGCAGCCAGCGCTCGTTAAATAGGCCGGCTTCTGCCGGTTCGCCGGTCGTTTTGACCACCGCGTAGTCGCCTACTAGCGTGGGCAGGCCGTAGTCGCTGCCTCGCCAGTCCCGGGGGGCGAAGGTGTGGCCGGTATTGAGTACTACATAGCGTTGGGGGTTTAGGGGGTTGGGATAGATCAGGGAACGTGGTCCGCGGCGCTGTAATTGCCGGGGGCCTGCGGTGATCGTATCCTTGGTCCAGCGGAGAGGCAGTTTGGCAGCTAACCGGCCTGGTCCCGTCGTAGGAATCGGGGATTACTAGTGCGTAAGGCTGCACGCCGCCGTCCACCCGCGACCGGTAGGCCCGCACCACGCGCCCCTTCTGGCTCACCCAGGAGGGCTTTCCTTGCGCGCAGCTAGGCGGCGCGCTGCATGCCTTTATCCAGCGCCGCCAGGGTCTGAGCTACGTACTCCTTGGCGGCAAACTCCTCGGGATGCCGCAGGATGAACTGCACGGCTTTGAGGTAGATCTCGACGTCGGCGGTGAGGTTGTCGCGCGCCGGCAGGTCCCGGAGGCCTTCTCAAGAGCGGGCATCCGCTCGTGAATCCGCTGGTACTCTTCCGGGGTCGGCTGGTAAGGGAGCGGTGGCGGCGGAGTCTGCGCCGGGGAGGCCAGCGGCAGGGTCGGGAGGAGCAGGAAAAGGTCGTTTCATGAGAGAGCTACCGCACGCAGAACAGCGTGTTTTGGCCCCGCAGGTAGATCTCGCCATTCAAGATCGCGGGAGTGCCGATGAACGTCTGGCCTTCCAGTGTATTGGTCGCCAGGACCTCGAATTTCTCGCCCATACGCGCGACGATGACGTCGCCGTTTTCGGAGGCCAGATACAGCTTGCCGTTGGCCCCTACCGGGGAGGCCTTGAAGTTGTACGGCTTGGGCAGGCGCTCCTGCTGGTAATAGGGCTTGCCGGTCTTGGCGTCGAAGCAGGACAGCATGCCGTTGTCGGTGAGGACGTAGAGCTTTCCTTCATAGAGCACGGGCGAGGCGGTGTAGGAGTTGCCGCGCTGGTTCTGCCACACGATGGCGTCGGTGCCGGTCAGGTCGCCGTCGCGTCCCAGGCGAATGGCCATCAGGTTGGGGTTGCGATAGCCGCTCATTACGAATACCATGCCGCCGGCCGCCACCGGCGCGGGGATGGTGTTCTGACCGAGTCCCGCGGCCTCCCAGAGCTGTTTACCGGTTTCGAGGTCGTAGGCGCAGGATTTCCTGGAGGCGGAGACAATCACCTGTTTGCGGCCGGCGTGCGTAGTGATCAGCGGGCCCGACCAGTTGGTGTTTCCCTGGCGCGGGGTGCGCCACAGCTCGCGGCCGGTGCTTTTGTCGAGAGCCACCAGGAACGACTCGTCCTCCTGATCGAGCACCAGCACCAGCTTGTCGCCGTCCAGCGCCGGCCAGGCTCCCTCACCGAAACCGTTGAACATCCGCAGCTTGCCGAAGTCCTTTTCCCAGACGAGCCGGCCGTCGAGCGTGTAGCAGTAGAGGCCGCGCGAGCCGAAGTAGGCGATGACGTGCCGGCCGTCGGTGAGGGGCGAGTTCGACGCGAAGCTGCCGTATTGCGGATGGTGGCCTTCGTGCGGCGTGGCGACGCGGGCCACCTTCTCCCACAGCAGTTTTCCGGACTTGCGGTCGAACGAGAGCACCAGCAGCTTGTGCTCGGGCTGGGGACCGCTGGGCCGGCCGCGGCGTCCGGACGGGGCGTCGGGGGCCGGAGAGTCGGAGGCGGCAGGGGGTTTGCCGGTGGGGACGGCAGTGGTCACGAATACCTGGTTCCCCCAGACGACGGGCGAAGAATGCCCGCGTCCGGGCACCGGGGCTTTCCACGCGATGTGCTCGGTATCGCTCCAACGTAGCGGAGCATCGCCGCGAGCCATGCCGTCGCTGTTGGGGCCGCGCCAGTACGGCCAGCCGTCGGGGGCGTCGGCGGCGAGGAGGAGGGCGGGGAGGAGGAAGATAGAAAGGCTTCGCATATAGGAGGTTACGACGATGAAGATGTTTGGGGCGTTACGGGCGGACTCACAGCCGAGTACGCAGAGGTCGCAGAGGAACCGCGGTGCATCCTGGGGCCTCGCTAGGCTTTCAGCCGCACCGGCATGGCCCTGGCCCGCTCCCCCGTGGCGGCAAAGACCGCGTTGGCGATCGCCGGGGCCACCGCGACGATGGGGGTTTCGCCGGCGCCCACCGCGGGCAGGTCCGGGCGGTTGACCAGGACGATGTCCAGGGTTGGTACATCACGGAAGCGGGGTACCGGGTATTTTGCGAAGCTGCCGTTGAGCAGCTTTCCTTTCTCGAACTCGATGGCCTCGGTGAGCGCCCCGCCGAGTCCCTGGATGATGGCGCCTTCCACCTGCGCCCGGAGGTTGGCCGGGTTGAGGATGGCGCCGCACTCGTAAGCCATCGTGATTTCGCGGACCCGCGAACCCTGCACTTCGACGCAGGCCGCCACGTAAGATCCCTTCTCCGTGCCGCAGGCCAGCCCCACGCCCTGGCCCGGGCGGCGCTCCTTCCGCCGCTCCTGCCAGCCGAAGCGCTGGGCCGCCGCCAGCAGCACGTCCCTCAGACGCGGGTTTTCGAGGTTGGCGAGGCGGAAATCCAGGGGGTCCTGGGCGGCCGCGCCGGCCAGCTCGTCCATGAAACATTCTCGGGCGAAATGGTTTGCCGTAGCCGCGATCCCGCGGTAGGATCCCGAGCGCAGCGGGGCCTCACAATAGAGGAACTGGGTGCGGGAGTGGGGGACGCGGTAGGGCGTCTCGAGGCCCGCCGTGCCGGCGTTGTAGTTGGCAAAATCCCAGGCGGTGAGCAGGCCCGCGGCGTCGAGGCCCGCCTCTAATTCGAACAATCCGGCGGGGCGGAAGTAGGCCCACATGAATTCCTCGGCCCGGGTCCAGCGCAAGGACACCGGGCGCGAGGCCTCCTTGGCCAGCCGCGCGGCTTCGATGGCGCACTCGCCGGTGTGCTTGCCGCCGAAGCCGCCGCCGGTGTCGGGCACGCTGACGCGGACCTTTTCCGGCGTCAGGTGGAACGCCTGGACCAGTTGACTGCGGACTTGGAGCGGATTCTGCGTCCCGGTCCACACGGTGAGCTTGCCGTTGGTCCACTCGGCCACCGCCGCGCGGGGCTCCATAGGGGCATGCTGTATGTAGGGAACCTGGTAGACGGCGTGCAGGCGGCGCTGGGACTGGGCCAGGCCGTCGGCCAGGGAGCCTTTGGTCTGCACCCGTGGAGCGCGGCTGTCGCCGCCTTCCCGCACCGCGCGCTCCTTCAGATAGGTGAAGAGGCGGTTGCTCGGAGGATGCTCCGGCGTCTCCCATTGGGCCGTCGCGGCGATGGCCTCCACCGCTTTCCGCGCCTCGCGCGAGGTCGGCGCGGCGCATCCCACGAAGGCTCCTTCACGCACTACGGTGACGCCGGGCATCTTTTGCGCCGCCGCCAGGTCCGCCACCGTCAGCGTGGCGCCGTAGGAAGGGGGACGCAGCACCGTGCCATAGAGCATCCGGGGCCGCTGGAGGTCGGACGGAAAACGGTGAGCGCCGGTGACGATGTCGCGCCCATCCAGGCGGTAGCGCGGCGTGCCCAGCACGCGCCAGTCCTTCACCGGGGTCACCGCGGCGCCGGCGGGCAGGGCCGCCTTGTAGGCGGTAGCCAGCTCAGGCGACCGCGCCAGGTCGGCGTAGCTGAATCTACGGTTGCCGGCGGGATCGAGGGCCGCGCCGTCGCGCACCTCGAGGCGGGCGCGGTCCACTTGCCAGTGGCGGGCGGCGGCCTCCAGCAGCAGTTCGCGCGCCGCCGCGGCCGCGCTGCGGACCGGCGGAACCGTCGCCGGCGTGGTGCGGCTGCCCGAGGAGGCGCCGTCGTTCGGGGTCAGGTCTGTATCGGCCATGACCATGCGGATACGCTCCACCGGGAGACGCAGTTCTTCGGCCGCGGCCATGGCCAGCTCGGTCCGCGACCCCTGGCCGACTTCCACCTTGCCGGTGAATATCGTCACCGTTCCGTCTTCGGCGAGGTGCAGACGGGACTCCAGAGCGCCCCTGGTCTGGGCTCTCGCCGGCATTGCTACGACGCTGATCAGCAGGCCCGCCCCGGCGGCCTCGACAAACTCCCGGCGGCTCAGCGCGAACTGGTGGGCGGGCGGCTCGCGCAGCTCGTAGCGCTCCGGTTCGAAGCATTCCTTCTCATCCGGCATGTCGTCCTCCTTCCGCCGCGCGGCGGACCGCCGCCAAAATCCGCGGATAGCCGCAGCAGCGGCACAGGTTGCCGTTCAGGGCCTCGATGATGTGCGCGTCGGTGGGGCGCCGGTTCCGCTCCAGCAGCGCGGCGGCGGTCAGGATCAGTCCCGGCACGCAATACCCGCACTGCATGGCGCCCTCGTCGAGGAAAGCCTGTTGCACCGGGTGGAGCCGGTCGCCCGACGCCAGTCCTTCAATGGTGACGACCTTCTTCCCCGCCGCCGCGCTGACCGGCGTCAGGCAGGAGGTGACCGGCCGGCCATCCAGCAGCACCGTGCAGGCGCGGCATTGGCCCTCGCCGCATCCGTACTTGACGCCCGTCAGGCTCAGGTCCTCGCGCAGGACCTCCAGCAGCGGCCGCTCGGCCTCCGTCTCGACGCTGCGGGCTTTTCCGTTGACAGTGAATCGAAAGGTTGTGCTCAACGTCAACCTCCGTATGGGCTTTATTGTAGTACGTAACCCCGGGGAGTGGCGCGACGCCTTTATCCGGCATGAGGAACAAGTGTATTGCAGTGCTCATGCTTTTGCTGGCCGTTTCGATCGCCGCCCTGGCGGCCGACGTAACGGGTAAATGGACGGCGCAGGTACCGGGCCGGAATGGGACCCGGGAGGCCACCTTCACCTTCAAGGTGAGTGGTGAGACGCTGACCGGAACCATGTCCGGCGGTCAAGGGCAGGAAGTGCCCATCGCTGATGGCAAGGTGAGTGGGGATACGTTGTCCTTCACCGTGACCATGGAACGGGGAGGCAACACCATTAAGCAGACCTACACGGGCAAGGTGGTGGGCGCGGAGATTCAGTTCAAGCGCGAAGGCGGACAGGGCCCGGCGAGGGAGTTCACGGCCAAGCGCGCGGCGACCTGATCGGTAGCCCCACTACATTGGCGTGGCGGAGGCACTCGTGCCTGGAAGGCGGGAAATTGGGCGCCGGAACACGCCGAAAGTGGAGGCCAGCTTCCGGGACGAGCTGGCCCGCACCCTGCAGGGCGGCTTCACGGCGGCGGAAGTAGCGCCGGTGAAGGAGGCCTATCACGATCCGCAGGCGGTGGCGCGCTCCCAGGAGCAGGCGCTGCTCCGCCTAGTCGCCACCCGGGAACAGCTCGGCCGCATCATGAAGTGGGACCAGCTGTTGGAAGCGAAGATCCAGGCGCTCACGCCCGACGAGATCAACGCCGCCCTCCGGCGTCAGGTAAGCCCGTCGGCGCTGTCGATCGTCAAGGCCGGAGATTTCCGGAAGACCGGCGTCTACCAAGAACAAAGTGGCGCAGGCACTCGCGCCTGCCGTCTCGACAGTGGTGTCGAGACTCCTACCTAGGGCTGCGGCGCAGGTCCCTAGCGCCGTATCGCGATCGTTGCCGTATCGCTCCTGCCATTGGGCATGGCGACCTGGATGGCGACATCATCTCCCGCTGGAGCGCTCTGCGGCGTACGTATGTTGATTTGATACAGTCCGGCAAAGCCCGGCGCCAGCCCGGAGAATACGACCTCCGCCGGAACTCCTCCTACGGTAACGGCCGGGGACAGGACGGTGCGGTATAACGGATTCCCATCCGCCGGAGCTGCGGACCCGAGTGGAAGCGGCCGTCCCGCGGGATCGCCTCCGGGTGTGGCCCGGCCGAGTCCGGTGACAAAGACCTGCAACAGGTCTCCCGGGGCCGCCGGTTGCCCGCAGGTAGTGGCCAGACTTACCGGGCGCGCGCCGGAACAATCCGGGATCTGCAGGGCCCGCGCCATGGACTCCGGCAGCGCCAGCCACGCCGTATTGGCGAATAACACGGCGGCGTTGCGGCGGGCGGCGTTGGAGGGGTCGGTGAGGCGGAAAATCCCCGGCGCCGCCGAAACCAGCCGTACCGGGAAATCCGCACTCGCACTCGGTGAAGTAGCCACCCGTACGTTGACCGAGCCCGCCTCGGGCAGGTCGTTCGGCGCCAGAACGTTGATCTGACCACGCGACGCGACCACCGCAAAAAGAGAAGCGCGGCTCGCGTCAAAGGTCACCGACAGCCCGTCGAAATCGATCTGCGGGAACGCGTTGAGGTTGTCTCGCGGGCCGAAGTTCGCGCCGAAGATGCTGAGAATGGTTCCGGGCGCCGCCACCGCCTCGGGAGCGAAGCTGGCGCCGTTGACGATTCCGCTGATCGACGGGAGGCGCGCCGCCGCGACCGCCATCGGAACGACATTACTGAGCACTCCGCCGATCTCGAGTCTTACCGCCAGATTTCCCGCCAGCGCACCCGGCGGCACCGTGAAACTCACGAGGTAATCGCCCACCTGGCTCGGGCTCAAGACGGCGGACTGCACCACGGCCGGCTGGTTCGCCACGGTCAACAAGGGCTGAGTTGTCGTGACTGCCTGGCCGGAGGGTGTCGTTCCGGTGGCTACGGCCGGATTGGTCGGTCCCAGCCCCACCGCCAGCAGCAAAAGCGGATCTCCGGGGTTAGCCGGCGCCTGCGGCGTGACCGCACTTCCCAGCGGCCGGAAGATGGTTCCGAAGCCTTGCGGCGTCGTGTACAGGCCCGGGGCGTGGCGGTTGAGCTGGATACGGATCGCCGCCGACCGGACGCCCTGCCGCTCGACGACGAGATCCACGGCGCCCGGTGGGAGCTCCGCCGGAATCTGGACGTTCATGCTGGCCGGCGAGGCCATCAACATCGCCGCCGCCCGCCCGCCGACGGTCACCTGCGTCTCGCACAGACGGGTCGGCGCCGGCGAGACCCCAGAGGTGCAGCTCCCCACCGCCAGGTTGGTTCCCAGGACCGCAGCCAGCACTCCCGGCGCCAGGCTCGGCTGGCCGGAGGCGGCGTTCAGCACCAGGGTCACATTGGGCGCCTGCCCCACGACCACGGAAACGAACAGCAGCAGGAGAATCGCGACGCGCATCATTCCTGTCAGCCTCACGGCCTGAGGTGTGTGTAAGAACTTACCGGTTTCCCGGCCAAAAACACCGGTCCTGGCGATTCATTGCACGCCAGTTTCCAAACGGGTGCCGGCCTCATTGACATTTCCGCCGGACACCAGGATCCAGTAGGTCCTCCACCGACACGACCGCGACGTTCCGCCCAGCTACCGGCAAGAGGCGGGCCCGGGCGATCGCTTCCTTCTCCCACGGCAACGTCCCAAAGACCACGTCCAGTCGGACCTCTTGGGAGCTCACTGCCGGCAGAACACGCGTGCAGCCGGCGAACTCGAGGGGATTCGCCACGCGCGCCCGGAACCTCTCGCACAGGCGCGGTACCGTTATCCGCCAGTTGTTCCGGCTCCACCCACACGAGGAGGTTCGCGTCCAGGGTTGCCCGGGGCTCTCCCCACAGGGACACGGCCAAGCCTCCCACCAGCATGTCGGGGAGGGATAACGCCTCCAGAGCGGAGGCCGCTTCGACGACCGCCGCTTCAAGAGAGGTCATACGAAGCCGGAAAGCCGGGACAGAGCCGCACGCATGGTTTGGATGCCGGTCTTCTCAGGGTCATCGTCGCGGCTGCGGACCGCCTCCGGCAGCCAGCTCCAGATCGCTCTCAGGTCGGCCAGAATCTCAGCCGGACAGCGCTCCACCAGGGGTTGCTCGGCCTCCCGGCGGTGGAACTCTTCCCACTGCCGCCGCCGTGCCTCGACTTGGTCCCGCAGCGTCACTTCCCTCTATGGTACCACCCCGAGATACCGGGGACACGGTCACCGAGGGGCGAAGGCTTCGGCGGCCTGGGTGAGGATGACCAAGTCGACGCGGCGGTTCTTGGAGCGGCCCTGGTCGGAGTGGTTGGAGAGGAGCGGATGAAATTCGGCGTAGCCGGCGACGGCCAGGCGCTCGGCGGGGAAACTGTAGTCGTGGGAGAGCAGCTTGAGGACGGCGATGGAGCGGGCGCTGGAGAGATGCCAGTTGGAGGGAAACTTGCGGCTCCGGATGGGGGTGTCGTCGGTGTGGCCTTCCAGTCGAATCTGGCCGGGGATCTGGCGGAGGCCCTCGGCTACTTTGCCCAAAATGGGGAGGGCGTCGGCGGAGACGGCGTCTTGACCGGGGGCGAAGAAAGCGGCTTCCTTGAGACTCAGAACCAGGCCGCGAGGCTGCAGGGAAAGCTCCACCTTGCCGGAGAGGATTTCGGCCATCAGGACCTCTTCCAGCTTTTCCTTAGTAGGCGCCAGTTGGGCCATGGTCAGAGCCTGGGCCATGATGTTGCCGGTGCGGGTGTAGGCGTCGCGGCCGGGCGGACCGGGGGTGATGGCGCCGCCTTTTCCGGCGGCGGGCCGCTTGGGGACTTGTCCGTTCATGTAGGAGTCGAAACTCGACGAGATGACCGCCATCTTCTTCTTGTCCACCTGCGAAGAGGCGAACATGACGACGAAGAATGCGAAGAGCAGGGTGATGAAGTCCGCGTACGATACCAGCCAGCGTTCTTCGTTCACAGAGTACTCATCGGCTGGAGAAGCTTAGAACTTCTACGATCTTGGGGGCGCGGAACAGCAGCAGGAAGCTCCGGCCCTCGTAGTAGGCGGGCCACTGGTCCTTATAGTGGGGCGAAAAGGGCTGGCCGGATTCGCCGGTGGTCAGGTTGTGGAGCGAGCGGTCGAGGCCGGCCAGGTCCACGATGAAGCGCATGGAGGGGGCCAGGCGCTTGGTGGTCTGCTTAACCGTGGTCGTGGTCCCGGCCTGGGGGAAGGGACCGATGTCGAACCATCGGTTCAGAAGTGGAAGGCGGTGGCCGACGGGGTGGGCGATGGTGGTTTCCAGGTACTGCCCCCACCGGGCGGCGGAGGGGTTCTGGCGAAGTTCGGTGACGGCGTGGGAGAGCGAGCGGAGGAGGAGATCGTCATAATCGCGCGTCCATCCGGCGGGGCGGGTGGCGAGTATGGTTTCGACGAACGCGCCGCCCATCTGGGAGGCGTAGAGGGCGGCCTTCTCCCCGGCCACCGCCTGCACCAGGACTCGCAGGAGGTGGTTGTAGGCGAGGGTGATCAGTACCGGGGCGGAGGCGCTGGCGGAGAAGGTCCCGTCCCAGGAACGGAGTTCGGTGGCGGCATAGGCGAGGTCGGGGTTGGAGGGCCGGCGGCGGTCGATGGCTTCCAGCAGCGCGCGGGCCAGCAGGTGGCCGAAGGGCGAGAAGACGTCGGTCTGCATGCGAAGAAAGTCCTCCGGCTCGAGCCGGGAGCCCTTCTCGAGCAGCTCGCCGATGCGGTTGCTGCGGAAATGGGGCGCGAAATTGCCGTTGACCGGGTAGCGGTAGTTGGCGGGGAAAGGGTTCTGGTTGGCCGTGACGATGCGGCCGGAGGGCGGATTATAGGAGTTGGGGAGGTCGTCGAAGGGAATGTAACCACTCCAGTCGGCGCGGCCGTCGTCGAGGACCGGCAGACTGCCGTCGTAGCCGCGGCGGATGGGAAGGCGGCCGGTGGCCTGGTAACCGATGTTGCCGTCGGTGTCGGCGTAGACGAAATTCTGTCCGGGACCCGGAAAGCGGGCGAGCGCGCGGCGGAACTCGGTCCAGTTGCCGGCCTGGTTCAGCTCGACGAACGGGAACTGCCAGATGGCGGGATCGGCGACCACCCAGCGCAGGGCGGCCTTCTGATTGCCCAGCTCGGTGAGGACCGGGCCGCGGCGGGTGCGGGCGACGGAAAGCGAAACGTCGGGCTGGCCGCGCACGCGGATGATCTCGGTCGTGACGGAAGCGGCGGCGTCCGAGAGATAGAGGTCCTGGACGTCGAAGTGAAGGTTGGTCATCCCCCAGGCGATGCGCTCGTTGTGGCCGATGATGACGCCGGGGGCGCCGGGCAGGGCGGTTCCGATCACGTTCAGGCCGGGGGCCTTCAAGTGCACGGTATGCCAGATACAGGGTATGGAATATTCCAGGTGCGGGTCGTTGGCCAGGAGCGGTTTGCCCGAGGCGGTGTGGGCCCCGGAGACCACCCAGGCGTTCGAGCCGGGCGAGGCTTCGTGTCCGGTGCGGACGGGGAGCAGGGCGTCGACCTGCTCTGGGGTGGCCCGCTCCAGCAGCGACCGTTTGAGCACCTCGTCGCGCCACGAGGAGCTGAGGGTGCGAAACATGTGCAGGGCGATGAGCAATGTGTCCGAAACCTCCCAGGAGCGGGGCTGGTAGCGGAGGAGTTGGAACTCCAGGGGCAGGTTGGACCGGTGCGATTCGAGAAAGGCGTTGACGCCGCGGCAGTAGGCTTCGATGGCCGCGCGGTCTGACGCGGGAAGGCGGCCGGCGGCGGCGCGGGCGATGTGGCCCAGGCCGAGGGTGCGGCTTTCCCGGTCGCGGTCGAGCAGAGAGGGGCCCAGGACCTCGGAGAGCTCGCCGGCCGAGATGCGGCGGACAATATCCATCTGCCACAACCGGTCCTGCGCCGTGACATAGCCCTGCACCCAGAGGGCGTCGGCGATGGACGCGGCTTCAATGTGGGGGACGCCGAGGCGATCGCGTCCGGCGGTGGCGGCGGGCGCGCCGGGGAGGCGGACTTCGCCGGTCGTGACAGCCAGCGGGCGGATGGCGGTCCAGTATACCAGGATGCAGAAGACGATCAGGGCGAAGGCCAGACCGGCCGCCAGGAGTTTTGCGAGACGCTGGATCAAGGGAGATTGTAGCGAATCGGTGGGCCTCGGGGGCCGGTCAGGCCCTGGTTACGACAGGCAGAGGCGAGTGGGTCGGACGGAAGGCGGTCCGCAGCATTCCTTGGCCGTCCCAACCACGATGATCTACACCTACGTATTGAACTGTGAGGGTCTCCCGGGGACGGGCTGCGGAAGCCGCTAGCTGTGGCGAGGTGGGCGTCTTAGCCTGACCGGCGGGGTGACCTCGGATAAGAAAAGAGCTTCAAATGGAGCGGAAGTCATGTTGTGTTTCATGGTGCTCCCAAAGCGCAATCAAGAGGCGCGCCATCTGCTCTCCGCCCACACTCTCCATCCGGACGCGGATCACCGATGGACACTCCGCGCCGCTCGGCGCCAGTAGGGCGTGAAAATCTGAGTCCAGCGTAACGCAGACTCTACCCTCCTCCCCGGCTCGCGCGATGATCTGACTGTCCGCGGCCGCAGCCAGACCGATTTCTCCGACGTCGATGACGTCCCACCCCAAACTCCTCCGGATAAGGGCAGCGTCGCGGGGCACGCCTTGGTCCAGCAGCAGACGCTTCACGCCACCTGCCAGGGTTCAGCTTGATCCTCGAGATTGGCCGCTGCATACGCCAGCGCCCGACGGATGTCTTCTTCCTCGAGTTCCGGGTAGTTCCGGATCAAGTCCTCTCGCGAGGGATAGGCCGGATGCAGGGCTGCCCGTTCATCTGGGCCGGGTTCCACGTAATGCGATCGAACTGCCTCATACCAGTTACTTTACCCCTGTCTCCACCCTCGGTGCTGAAGGCGCCTCGACAATTCTCCGCCAGCCGAGCGTGTGGATTCGAAAACAGCGCGCCTCCGCCTCGTCCCTGCTGACTCGATGCTTCTGTTCTACTTTCTCAAGTTGAGATGGAATCGCATGGTTCCAACCGGCCTGCCCACCGCGATCCGGGCGCCCCTCCCCCGTCAACGTACCACCGCGTCTCCAGGTCGCCCGTGATCGCTAGCAGCAACCGCTCCCTCACGGTGGCGGTGAGGCGCCCGCGATCCGCGACCGTAAGGTTTGGGCGTCCTCTGCCAGCTTCATCATACCTAGGTCGGTGGCGGTGGCGATCGCGGGCCCCAGCAGACCTAACGCCCGGGCGCGGTCACCGGGCTCGTCGCGGGCGGCGAGCAGGCGGGCGTAGTCGTACTGGTTGTAGGCTTCGAAGGGGCGGACGCGCATGCGGGCGCACATTTCCAGGGACTGCTCGAAGTGCTGGAGGGCTTCCTGCCAACGGCCCAGGGTGGCGGCCAGGAGGCCCAACTGGCGGGAGACCGGGCCGTAGAAGACCGCCGAACTGCCTACCACGACATTGCGGCCGGCGAAAGGCAGGAGGAGCTCATAGAGGACCGGGGCGCGGGCGGCGTCGTGGAACATGGCGCACATCTGCGCCAGCAGCGCGACGCTGACCAGCCAGGCGCCGTCTCTGGGCAGGGTGGTGAACCCGGCGACGGCCCAGCGCTCGTAGACCGGGCGGGCCTCTTCGAGCCGGCCCAGCTCGCAGACAATATAATTCAGACTTACCTGCCAGCCGGTGATACCGGGGTAGATGTCGAGCAGTCCGCGGACGGTCCGCTCGGCCTCGGCGTAACGGCCCTGCACCCGTCGCAGTGTGGTTGTCTGGGTGTGGAAGAACAGGATCGCATTTTGATCCTGGGCCCTTTGACCGATGGCTTGAGCCTGCTGCAACAACTGCTCACACTCGTCAAAACGGCCCTCCGTCAAGGCCCGGCAGGCGCGGTAAAAGGGTCCCAGCCAGATGTAGACCGGCTGGCGCAGCTCCTCGGCCAGGCGACGGTAGACTTCGAGCTCCTGGTCGAAGGCGGCCAGGTCGCCCAGCTCCAGAAGCTCGCGGAAGTAGCGGAAGCGGCCGCGCAAAGCCATCTCTTTGGCGCCGGTCTGTTCGGCGACGCGAACCATTTCCGCGGCCAGGGCCAAGCGTTCTTCCACCTTGGGGAAACCTTCGAGAGAAATGGAGCGGCTATAGAGGGCGGCGAGCAAGGCGGCGGGATCGGCGGTGCGGCGGGCCACTTCCACGGCCTCGCGGCTGTGGTCCAAGCGCCGCTCGGAGGAGGTGTACCAGGCGAGGGCCAGGTGAGCCAGCAGCCTGGCGCGGAGGACGCTGTCGGCATCGCCGATCGCTTGGAGGGCTTCTTCCAGCAGGTCGACCAGACGCTGGTCCACGGTGCCGTAGCGGGCGCCGATGGCGCCGGCGCCGAAACCCAGGGCCGCGCGGGCCAGGCGGGGCGTGCTGGCCAAGGCGCGGGCGATGGCGGCGGCCTGCTGGAACGTGTCGGCCGCCTTGGAGGCGTAGCTGGCGCGGGTCTGGGCTTCCCCGAGGGCCAGCAGCAGGTCGCAGCGATGGGCGGGGTCGGGAGCGGGGGCCAGGTCGATGGCCTGCAGCGCCCGCTCGTAGTGCCCGACCGCCTCTTCGTACGCCAGTTGATGGGTGGCACGCTCGGCGGCGCGGACCGAGTAGTGAATGGCCCATTCCAGGTCGGCGGCCGCGCCCGCCTGGAAGAAGTGGTGCGCCAGCTCGCCGAAGTGGGCCTCCGGGGCGGCGCGGTACAGGGCTTCCAGCCGCTCGGCGATGCGACGATGCAGGCGCAGGCGGCGTCCGGCGCTGATCTGCTCGTAGAGGGCTTGGCGAATGAGGGCGTGGGCAAAGGTATAGCGGCCCGCGGGCCGCGGCGATTCGATCACCAGGCGCGCGGCCACGGCCTCCTCCAGGGCCTCCAGCACCTGGTCGCCCGGAAGATCCGCCAGCGGCTCGACCACCTCGAGCTGGAACTCCCGGCCCACCGCCGAAGCGATCGTGAGGACGCGGCTGCACGATTCCGACAGGTGGTCCAGGCGGCGGTCCACCACCTCGTGCACCGTCTGGGGGATGGGAATGCTCCACGACCCCGATTCCTCCCAGCGTTCCAGCCGCCCTTCGGAGACCATCAGGCGGACGATTTCATTGACGAAGAAAGGATTGCCGTCGGTTTGCCGGTAGAGGGCCGACACCAGGGCGGCGGGAGGCTTTCGAGCGGCCGTCAGCTCCAGGAAACGGGCTACATCTTCCTCCGACAATCCGGACAGCGTGAGGCGCTCGCCGAGGCCCTGCCGGGACAACTCGGCGAGAGTCTGGCTCAGGGGGTGGCGCCGGTCCAGTTGCAGGTCCCGGTAGGTCCCCACCACCAGCAGCCGGGTGTCGCGCAGTTCGCGCGCCAGAAATTCCAGCAGCAGCAGAGACGACTTATCCGCCCAATGGAGATCGTCCAGGATGAGCACCAGGGGCCGGGCGCGGGCGGCGTTCTTGAGTACGGTAGTGATGCTATCGAAGAGACGGAACCGGGCCTGGTTGGGCTCGAGGTCGGGCGGCGGCGGCACGGAGGGAAGCCTCTCGCGGACCTCGGAAACCAGTTGCGAGATGTCGGGGGCCGAGGATCCCAACAGGGAGGTGAGCTCTTCGGGGTGGCGGTCGGCGAGGCAGGAGCGGAGGATCTGGACCCAGGGCCAGAAGGCCGGCGCGCCCTCGCCTTCGTAGCAATGGCCGAGCACCGCCTGGGCCTCGCGGAGGCGGGCGTAGGTGGCCAGTTGATCGGTGGCGGAGGTCTTACCACTGCCTGGTTCGCCTACCAGCAATATCAATCTCCCGCGACCCGAGCGGACGTCGTTGAAGGCCGACCGCAACTGGTGCAGGAGGTCTTCCCGGCCCACGAAGACGCCGGCGGCGAGCTGGTCCAGGGACTTGGTGTCCTGTCGCAAGGCCCGGCCGGCGGCGGCGGGGGCGGCGGCCGCCATCTCGGTCAGCACTTGGACTACGGCGGTGGCGCTGGGGGGGCGCTGGTCGGGCGCTTTGGCCAGCAGCGACAGGATGAGGTCCTCCAGCCCTTTCGGCACCGCCGGATTGTGCCAGGAGGGAGCCACCGGCGCGGTATGAATGTGCTGGGAGATGATGCCGATCAACTGGTCGCCCAAAAACGGCAGCCGGCCGGTGACCAGCTCATACAGCATGACCCCCAGCGCGTAGAGGTCGCTGCGGGGCTCCGATTTCTGTCCCAGGGCCTGCTCGGGAGACATGTAAGTGACCGTGCCGACCAGGGTTCCATCCAGAGTGATCTGGGAGAAGTGCAGTCCCACGGCCAAGCCGAAGTCGCCCAGCTTTACCGATTGGTCATGGGTGAGCCAGACGTTGCCGGGCTTGAGGTCGCGATGGACGATACCGCGGCTGTGGGCATACTCCAGGGCCAGACCTAGCTCGCGGCCAAAACGCAGGACTTCGGCGAGGGGCAGGGGCTGCGGGCGGGCGCGGCGGATCACATCCAGGAGCGAGCCGCCTTCCACGTATTGGGTAACGATGTAGGGACGGCCCGATTCCTCGGCCACGTCGTAGACGGTGACGATGTGGGGGTGATCGCCCAAGCGGCCCAGGGTCTGGGCCTCGCGCAGCAGGCGGGCGGCGCCCTCGTCGTCCAGCTTTTCGGTGCGAAGCAGCGAGATGACGACGTCGCGGTCCAACCGATGGTCGCGGGCCAGGTAGACCCGCTTCTGGCCGCCCTGGCCCAGCAGCCGGACCACGCGATACCGGCCCCCGGCGAAGGACTCGGGCAGGGGCTCGTTGGAGAACGGCGCGGCGACGGCGCCGGGCACGCCGGCGTCCAAAGTTTCCGAGATGGCCTCGGGGTCCTGATTCACTCGGGGCCT
Source organism: Terriglobia bacterium (assembly GCA_041477815.1). Classification (GTDB taxonomy): domain Bacteria; phylum Acidobacteriota; class Terriglobia; order Bryobacterales; family JACQDG01; genus JBGOUV01. Next base: position 18,192 of record JBGOUV010000041.1, read on the forward strand.
CGGCCGGCGATAGTGACCAGGGGCGCGCCGGCGGACGCGCCGCGCTCCCGCTCCACGCGGAATCCCACCTTCTTGTGGCGGAAGAAATGGCTGTAGACGCCGACACAGGCGCGGATCAGGAGCCGGGTCACCAATCCCACGCGCTTCTGCTGGACGGAGTCGGCGGAGATGCCGTGTTCGGCATAGACCCGCTTGTACACAAGATTCAGTAAGGCGTAGGTGATCTTACCGGCCACCGGCCAGGAGCGGGCCACACCCTGGCTGACGCGCCGGTAGATCTGGCGGAAGGAATAAAATTCGTCCCAGCACTTCTGGCGTTCGGCCAGCAGATCCTCGCTGCTGATATTGGCATAGCGGACGACGTAGGCCCGCTTACCGGGATCGAGCCAGAAGCGCTCGCGCAGGATCTGGGTGCGGTGCTTGGGGACGTAACCTGGCTGGTCGCGGTTGCGGCGGTCGCCCATCATCTCGTGGAAGTCCTTGGTGCCAGGGTAGGGGTTGTACACACAGACCTGGGCCAGACAGGAGCCCGATTCGACGAGGAAGCGCCGCATGGTCCGGATGGTCTCGACCGTATCGCTTTCGAGACCGCAGATCACTGAGCTTAGCACCAGGATGCCCCGGTCCTGCACCTTCTGGATGGTCTCGATCATGCGCTGGCCAACCGGATTCCACTGTTTGTTGGCGCTCTTCAGGCCCTCTTCGGTGAACGATTCGACACCCATCAGCGCCGTGCGGACGCGCATCTTGTGGTACATGGCGGCGAGGTACTCGTCGTCGCTCACGACCTCCGAGGTCATCTGGGTGAAGGCGAAGAGATTCTTGGGGACGCGGCGGTCGTATTCGTCGAAGAAGCGCAGCCGCTCCTCGCGGACCCGCTCCAGTTCCCGGCGCGTCTGGGGACTGGTCTCGCGGGCGATGCGGCCCAGGGTGGCCGGGTTGAAGTTGTCGTCGGCGAGGAGGATGTAGCGGAAGCCCAGGTCGTAGAGCTCGTTGGCTTCCTCGATGATGGCGTCGGTGAGGCGCTGGCGGGGCCGGCGTCCGTCGGTGACCCACACCGAGCAGAAGCTGCAGTTCTCCGGGCATCCGGCGACGGTCTGGATGGAGGCCATGAGGTATCGCGCCGGATCCAGGAGGTCCCAGCGCGCCGGGCGCAGGGAGTCTCCGGGGACGCGGCCGCCGGCGTAAGAGCGTTGGAGACGGCCTTGGAGGGCGTCGCGCACCACCTGGGACCAGAGCACATCGCCGTTGCCGGTTACGACGGCGTCGGCGCCCATTTCGAGCGGCTCGTCGGGGAAGATGGTGGGATGAATGCCGCCCACCACCACGGTGGCGCCCCGGCTCTTGGCCGCGCGGAGAACGCGGTACCCGGGGACACAGTTGTTACTGTTCAGCCCGATGCCGACGATGTCGCCCGCCTGGACCAGGTCCGGGTTGAACTTTTCCAGGGTCTCGTCCACCAGGACGGGGTCGCCGACCAGGTCGGAGGGCGTAGCCCCGGCAATGACGAAAAGCCAGCGCGGGGTGATGAAGCTGTAGCCGGTAGTGGAGTTGGAGGGGTTTACCAGGATGACTTTGGGCACGGTTACGCTTTCTTTCTGGGAGATATGACGGGGATGATACCTCGTTAGATAGTGAGAAATCCACTGCCTGTTGTTTCACCGAGCCGCGAGCAAAACGCGGAGGGCGAGCTGGACTTGGTGAGGTGAACGGGAATAATATATCGGCAAAGTGGAACCTGCCACGGTTGGGATACGTACTGGAGACGGGGGACAGGTCTATGCGAATGGCGACGACCCTGGTACTGGCGTTGTTGCTGGCCGGATGCGGCCGGATGGACTTCGACTTGATCGGGGCCGAGCACCGGTCGAGCTGGTCGGAGGGACGGCAGCGCGTAGACGTGGCGGCGACCGGCGAAGTGGAGTTCGCCGACGACGACCGGGACGTGGTGGCGTTGTCGGACGGGGGCTTCCTGGTGGTGCGGGAAGATCGCTGGCCGCGGCAGCGGCGGGTGGAGTTCAGTCCCGGCGCCGGAGGGGCCATCCAGCGCGAGTACCGGGTCAACGGGCGGCTGCGGGAATATGACGAGGACGCCCAGCGGTGGGTGGCCCAGATCCTGCCTGAGGTGACGCGCCACACTACCATCGGGGCGCGGAGCCGGGCCCAGCGAATTGCCCGGCAGCGAGGGCCGGACGGGCTGTTGGACGAGATTCCGCGGCTGCGCGGGGAGGGGGTCAAGCGGATCTTCCTCGAGGAGTTCTTCGACAGCCCCAGGCTGGACACGGAAAAACTACGCCGGGCGGCGCGCGTGCTGGTGCAAGAGGTTCGTTCGGACGGACAGCGGGCCCGGATTCTGATCCAGGCGGCCGACGAGTACCTGAACGACGAGCAGACTCAGGGGGCGTTTTTCAAGGCGGTGGCGGCGATCGGGTCGGATGGCGATCGGCGGCGGGTGCTGGTGACGGTGCTGGAGAAAGAAGGCCGGCGGTGGGACACGGCGTTGCCGGCGTTTCTGGAGGCGACCGGGCGGATCGGGTCGGACGGGGACAAGCGCCAGGTACTGGCCACCCTCCTGGACCGGGTAGTACTGAGTAAAGAGCAACTGGAGCGGGTGGTGAAGACGGCCGCCCGGCTGGGGTCGGCGGGCGACAAGCGGATGGTGTTGCTGAAGGCCGTGGAGACGGGTCCCACGGACGAGCGCGTGGTGGCGGCGCTGCTCGACGCCGCCGGAACCATCGGGTCGGAAGGCGACCGCCGGCAGGTACTGCTGGCCCTCCTGGAACGGAAGGGGCTCGGCCCGGACGCCGTGGTGCGCGTGGTGAAGGCCGCCCAGACGATGGGGTCGAACGGAGACAAGAGGATGGTGTTGACTAGGGTGCTGGATGCCTCCCCCGCCGAGGAGCGGGTGCTGGCGGCGGTGCTGGAAGCGACGCGGACCATCGGATCGGAGGGCGACCGGCGGCAGGTACTGCTGGCGGTGGTGGATAAGACCGAAGCCTCGCCCGAGACGCTGCTGCGAGTAGTGCGGGCCGCGGAGGGGATCGGATCGGCCGGGGACAAGCGCATGGTGCTGCTGAAGGTGATCGAGACCGCGCCGGGGGATGAACGGCTGGCCGGGGCGGTCCTGCAGGCCGTCGCCACCATCGGGTCGGAGGGGGACCGCCGGCAGGTCCTGCTGGCGCTGCTCGGCCGGAAGCGTCTCAGCAAGGACACGCTGCTGCGAGTGATAAAAACGGTGGAGGGCATGGCGTCGGCCGGGGACAAGCGCATGGTGCTGCTCGAGGTGGTGCAGTCAGGGCCGATGGACGACCGCGTGGCCCAGGCCCTGGTCGAGGCGGCGGCGACCGTCGGGTCCGACGGGGACCGGGCGCAGTTGCTGGGCGCGGTGTTGCACCGGGAGGGTTTGAGCAAAGAGGCGGCGATCCGGCTGCTGAAGGCTGTCGCAACGATGCATTCCGACGACCAGAAGGCGCGCCTCCTGATGGAGCTGCCCGAGTCCTACCTCCGGGACAAAGCGGTAGCCGCGGTCTATGTAGACGCGGCCCACTCCATCCGCTCCGGGGACCGCTACCGGCAGGTCATGTCGGTCCTATACGACAAGCGCGGCGAGCGCTAGGGCCGTGGGCCGCCCCACCTAGCCGATCTTGGAACGGAGAAACTTAACGATACGGGGCATGGCCGTGCGGATGTCCTCGCCCGGGTCGCCCTGCCGCTGGCCGGGCTCGTAGACGATGTCGATGAACCCGCCGTAGTGCACCGACCGGAAGATGTCGAACACCTGGTCGTAGTTGATCCAGGGCTCGGAGCCGTCGGCGGCGGGATTGTAGAACTTAACGCGCACGTAGCGGGCGATCGGCGCCGTCTGGCGGATGTGGGCCAGGAAGTCGGACTCGCGCACCTGGCCGCTGGCGCCGCGCGATCCCGCCCACTGGCCGGTGTCGAGCAGGAAGACGAAGTTGGGGTGGTCCACCATCTTGATCATCCGCAGGACCTCCTCGCCGGTGCGGCAGAGGGCGTTGTGGTTGTGGTTCTGCAGCCCCACGGGGAGGCCTTGCTGGGCTCCTTCTTCACAGATCCGGCGGATGCCTTGGGCGGCGCGCTCGAAGGCTTTCTGGCGGTCGGCCTCGTTCGGCGGGGAGCCGGAGAAGACCCGCAGCAGCGGCGCTCCCAGGAACATGCCCACGCGAATCGCCTCCAGCGCTTTCTCGAACTCGCGCTTCGGCTCCCCGCGGCCGAAGTCGGTGGAGACGGTGAAGACGGCCATGGAAAGGCCCTGGTCCAGGTACGCCCGGCGGACCTGCTTCAGGTACCCGGTGCTCACATCGGGGAGGTTGTTCACGTGCAGGCTGGCGCCTTCCAGGCCCAACTGACGGCAGAGCTTGAGGAAGTCGAAGATGCTCATCTGGCCCTGGGCGATCTGGCGGGCGTAGTTCAGGGAGTAGTTGCTGATCTTGATCATGTGTCCCGTTATACTACACCGGAAGCAAATGTTTCTGGACCTTCCCCAGTGCCGTACGGGGAAGCCTCTCCACCGCCACAAACCGCCTCGGCGCCTTGAACGACGCCAGCTTGTCGCGGCATGCTGCTTCCAGGCGTCCCGCGTCGAACCCCTCCCCCCGAGGCACGATAAAGGCCACCGGCACCTCCCCCCGGACCGGGTCCGGCGCCCCCACTACCGCCGCTTCAGCCACGCCTTCCTGCTCCAGCAGCAGCTCTTCGATCTCTCGCGGATAGATATTAAATCCACCCGAAATGATCACATCGCTCCGCCGCCCGCGCAGCGTGTAGTACCCGTCCTCCGAGCACTCCGCCAGATCCCCCGTCCGGAACCAGCCGTCCTCGAACGCCTCCCGGGTCGCCTCCTTCCGCCGCCAGTACCCGGTAAACACGTTCGGTCCCCGCACGTACGCTTCCCCGTTCTCCCCCAGTTTCACCGCCACCCCTGGCAGCGGCTTCCCCACCGTCCCCGCCCGCCGCTCTCCGGCGTAGGGATTACTGGTAATCATGAGCGTTTCGCTCATGCCGTACCGCTCCAGAATCACCTGTCCGAACCGTTTCCGAAACTCCTCCAGCACCCGCGCCTCCAGCGGCGCCGATCCCGAAACAAACAGCCGCATCGAGGACGCTATCTCGGCCGGCGCCTCCAGGAGCCGCACATAGATGGTTGGCACCCCGAAAAACAGCGTCGGCCGGAACTCCCCAAACACCTCCGCCGCCCGCTGCTGCTCGAAGCGCTCCTCCAGCCGCATCCGGCACCCGCTCAGCAGCCAGCAGTGCAGCCCGTTCCCCAGCCCGTGAACGTGAAAGAGCGGCAACACCAGCAGCAGCCGGTCCGCGCTCGTGATCTGCCAGGCCGCCAGCAGATTCACGGCGTTGGCCGCGAAGTTGTCGTGCGTCAGCACCGCCCCCTTCGACTTGCCGGTAGTCCCCGACGTGTACACAATCGCCGCCGCATCTTCCCCTTCCAGCGTCTCGACGGGCCTGTCCGCTTCGAGCCCCTGCGCCTCGCCGGCCATCTCCCACGCCTCGTCGGCGCCGACCACCAGCCGAGGTTCCGCGTCCCCCACAATGTGCCCCACCTCCCTATCCTTGTAGAGGACATTGATAGGTACGAAGATCACGCCCAGCTTCACGCAAGCCAGGTACAAATCGACGATCTCCAGCCCGTTCCCGAGCTGCACCGCCAGCCGGTCCCCGCGCCCCAACCCTCGTGCCAGGAGCAGCCGCGCCATCCGGTTACTCCGCGCCTCGATCTCCCCGAAGGTATAGCTGCGCCCGCCGAACTCGAGCCCCACCGCCTCCCGCCGTCCCACCAACGACAAATCAAACAGGTCGGTTAGATTCATGCCATGTTACACTTTACATCCAAAGATGCTTCTCCGGGCTGTGGTGCTAATTCTCGTGCTGGCGATGGCGGCCGTCCCGCAATCCGGCGCCGCCCACTACAAGCTCCAGTGCGCCTCCTGTCACGGCCTGAAAGGACTCGGCGGTCGCGGACCCGACCTGGTCTCCGGCCGCTGGACCCACGGCTCCGCCGACGAGGACCTCGCCCGCGTCATCTCCAAGGGCGTCAGCGGCGGGGGTATGCCCAGCTTCGGCGAAGACTTCGACGAGCAGCAACTCCGCCAACTGGTCGCCTTTATCCGGTCGCTCGGGGCCTCCTCCGGCCCGCCGGTCCAGCCTGCCGGCAATCCCGACCACGGCCGCGAGGTCTACTGGGGCGGGGCCGCCTGCTCGCAGTGCCACATGATCCAGGGACGCGGCGGACGCCTGGGGCCCGACCTCACCCGCATCGGCTCCCAGCGCTCTCTCGGCCATCTCCGCGAATCTCTGGCGAAACCCTCCGCCGACATCGCCGACAGTTACCAGGCCGTCCGCGTCACCCCCCGCGGCGCGCGACCGGTCACCGGCATCCGCCGCAACGAGGACAACTTCACCATTCAGCTCTTCGATACCAATGAGAAATACTATTCCTTCCGCCGCGACGCCCTGGAACGCCTCGAAGAACTGAAGGACTCCCTGATGCCTCCCACCACCCTGCCCGCCTCCGACCTGGACGACTTGGTCGCCTATCTGGACTCCCTGCGAGGGAAACCATGATCCCGGTGCTTCTGCTCATCGCCCAACTCGCCGCCAACGAGTGGACCGTCTACGGCGGCGACCTCGGCTCCACGCGCTTCAGCTCCCTCCGCCAGGTCAACGCCGCCAACGTCGCGCGCCTCAGCGTGGCCTGGGTCTTCCAACCCGGCGTCCCCGGCCGCTACGAAGGCACGCCGCTGGTCGAAGACGGCATCCTGTATTTCACCGCCCCCGCCGGCCATGCCTACGCCCTGGACGCCCGCACGGGCCGCCAGCTCTGGCATCACTCCCGCCCCCTCCCCGAGCGCCAGACCCTCTGTTGCGGTCCCCTTAACCGCGGCGTCGCCATCTCGGGCGAACGTATACTGCTGGTGACCGTCGACGCCCACGTCCTGGCCCTGGACAAGAAGACCGGACGCACCCTGTGGGACTCCACCATGATCGACTACCAGCCCGGCTACTCGGCCACCGCCGCGCCCCTCATCGTCAAGGATAAGGTGATCGTAGGCATGGCCGGCGGCGACACCGCCAACCGCGGCTTCCTCGACGCTTACTCAGTCTCCACCGGCGAGCGCGTCTGGCGCTTCTGGACCGTCCCCAGCCCCGGCGAGCCCGGCTCGGAGACCTGGACCGGCGACTCCTGGCAGCGTGGCGGCGGCGCTACCTGGGTCACCGGCTCCTACGATCCCGCCCTGAACTCAGTCTATTGGGGCATCGGCAACCCCGCCCCCGACCTCAACGGCCTGGTCCGCCAGGGCGACAACCTCTACTCGAACTGCATGGTGGCGCTGGACCCCGACACCGGCAAGCTCAAGTGGTATTATCAATTCACCGCTCACGACACCCACGACTGGGACGGCGTCAACGAGCCCCTCCTCGCCGACCTGACCATCGACGGCAAACCCCGCAAAGCCCTTCTTCACGCCGACCGCAACGGCTTCCTCTACGCCCTGGACCGCACCAACGGCAAGGTAATCTGGGGCAAGCCGTTCGTCAAAACCACCTGGGCGGAAAAACTCGATGCTGACGGCCGGCCGCTCGTCAAGCCCAACACCGACCCCACCCCGGAAGGCAACGACGCCTGCCCGGGCCTGGGCGGTGGCAAGAACTGGAACCACATGGCCTTCAACCCCCAGACCAACCTGGTCTACGTCCCCTCCTCCGAGACCTGTGAGAAGTTCTATGTGGGAGATGCCAACCCCCGCCCCCACCAACTTTTCATGGGCGGCACGAATGAAGCCATCCCTTCTGAGAAGCCGTGGGGCGCCCTTCGCGCCTTCGACGCCCGCGACGGCAAGCTGGTCTGGGAGTTCAAGACGATCCAACCCCACCGCGGCTCGGTCCTGACCACCGCCGGCGACCTGGTCTTCTCGGGCGACGGCCAAGGCTACCTGATCGCGTTCCAGGCCC
>JBGOUV010000068.1:0-21167 GCA_041477815.1 Terriglobia bacterium
CCGATGCGCAGGGGGTCCACCTCCGGGCGGCTCAGCAGATAATCGAGCGAGCGGCGGTCGTCCCAGCACAGCATGCCGGGCCAGGTGGCTCCGGCGGCAAAGATGGTCTTGGCGGTCAGGTGCTCATAGCGGGAGCAGAGGCCGTTGACGGCGTTGAGCCACTCCGGGGTTTGGGGGGTGAGGGAGCGCAGAGTCCTCAGCCCTTCGCGCATGTCGGGGGGAGCGGTGGCCGGATCGATGTCCTCCACGCGCAGCCGCCGCTCGCCGAAATAGAAGGCGTCAATCACCAACACGACATAGCCGCGGCGGGCCAGCACCTCGGCGTAGGGCCGGCCGTACGCCCCCTCCCGGAACTGGGTGACGGCAGCGGACTCGCCGGCCTCGCTGAGGACCTTCTCGTGACCCCAGACATAGCGCCCGCTATGGCAGTGCATGGCCACTACGCCGGGGGCGCGTCCGCTGCGCCTCGCCGGTACGAGGAGCCGCGCCGGAAGGTCGTAGAACGAGGTGGCGCGGAGACGAAGCCGCTCCACGGTAAATCCATCGCGGTCCTGGCGCTCCAGCACTGCGGCGGTGAGCGGCGCCGGCTTCGGGTCGTAGCTCAAGTGACGGACGAATACCGGGCGGGCGGCGCGCTTCCAGGTCTCCAAAGACTTCCACTTGGCGTCGAGAAAGGAAAGGCGTGGGGAGTTCTCCGCGGCGAGCCGGTCCAGCGGCTCATACAGGTTGGCCAGATCCTGGCCGGCAAGCGGCGCCAGGGCGGCGGGGGCGGCAAGAAACGTTCGGCGGGTCATCGCGCCCCATTATAATGGGTGATAATGTCGCCATTCGCGCGGGACGTGCGGGAGGGGCTGACCCGCCACGGGCAGCGTACCGTGCCGTCCATGTATCTGTACGACGAGCTGGGGACGGCGCTGTTCGAGGCCATCACCCTGCTGCCCGAGTACGGGCTCACCCGGGCCGACGAGCGCCTTTTGCAGCGCCACGCCGGCGCCCTCCTGGACGAGCTGCCTGGGTCGCTCCTGGTAGCCGAGCTGGGCAGCGGCACCGGCCGCAAAACGCGCTGGATCCTGGAGGCCCTGGCCCGCCGCGAGCCGGTCCTGTATTACCCTATCGACATCTCGCCGCTGGCTCTGGCCCGCTGCCGGCAGGAGCTGGCCGGGCTGGGCGCCGTCAGCATAGTGGGTCTGGAGCATTCTTATGTCGAAGGAGTGGGTGAGGCGATGGCCCGCCGGCGGGAGGGGCAGCGCGTCCTGCTCCTGTTCCTGGGGAGCACCATCGGAAATTTCGAGCGTCCGGCGGCGGTGGCCTTCCTGCGCGAGATCCGGGCCTGCCTGGCCTCCGGTGACGCGCTGCTGCTGGGAACCGACCTGGTGAAGCCCTGGGACGTGATGCTCGCCGCCTACGACGATCCCACCGGCGTCACCGCGGCGTTCAACCGGAACCTGCTGGCGCGGATGAACCGGGAGTTGGGCGCGGACTTCGACCTGCGCTGCTGGGACCACGAAGCCCGCTGGAACGCCGTCGACCGCCGGATCGAAATGCACCTGCGGTCGCGAGTTCGTCAAACCGTGGCCATCCCCGCGGCCGAAGTGAGCTGCGACTTCGCTGCCGGCGAGACCATCTGGACCGAGGCCTGCCACAAGTTCGACCTCGCGGAGGTGGCCGGCCTGGCCGAGCGGGCGGGGTTCATCAACAAGGTGCAGTGGGTGGACGCCGAGTGGCCCTTTGCCGAGAGCCTCTGGGTGGCCCCATGAGCGCCATCGTCGCCTTTCGGGAGGTCGGCTACACGGTGGGCGGCCGCTGCATCCTGCGGGGCTTGAACCTGGAGGTAGAACGAGGTGAGACCCTGGTCTTGCTGGGACGCAGCGGCTCCGGGAAAACCACGGCCCTCAAGATGGTGAACGGGCTGCTGCAGCCGGGCGCGGGCACGGTATGGGTGGACGGCCAGGAAACCACCGCCTGGGACCTGATCCGCCTGCGGCGCCGCATCGGGTACGTGATCCAGGACGTGGGCCTGTTTCCGCATTTTACGGTGGCCCGCAACGTGGGGCTGGTGCCGAGCCTGGAGTCGTGGCCCGAGGAGAAGGTTCGGGCGCGGGTGGAGGAGTTGTTGCAGCAGGTGGGTCTGGACCCGCGGGAGTTCGCGTCGCGCTACCCTCGAGCGTTGTCCGGAGGCCAGCGCCAGCGCGTGGGAGTAGCGCGGGCCCTGGCCGCGGATCCGCCGCTGCTGCTGTTCGACGAGCCTTTCGGCGCCCTGGACCCGGTAACTCGCGTGGAGATCCAGGCGCTGTTTGTCGAGCTGCGACGTACCCTGGGCAAGTCGGCGATCTTCGTGACCCACGACGTACACGAGGCCTTGCGGGTCTCGACCCGCATCGCTGTCCTGAAAGGCGGCGCCGTGGAAACCCTGACCACGCCGGCCGAGTTCCGGCAAGCGAAGGGGAAAGAAGTGGAGGCGTTCCTTGCCTGTCTGGACTGAGGTTCTGAGCCTGACGTGGGAGCATCTGGGGCTGGTCGCCATCGCCATGGCGGTAGCGATCGCGGTCGCCATACCGGCCGGAATCGCCTTGGCCCACCGGGCTCGAGCCGAGCGGTGGGCCCTGGGGTTTGCGGGGATACTGCAAACCGTTCCCAGCCTGGCCCTGTTCGGGTTCCTGATCCCGATACCAATGATAGGCGGGATCGGCAAGCGCACGGCGGTAGTGGCGCTGGTGCTGTACGCCCTGCTGCCGATCCTGCGGAATACGGTGGCCGGAATCCAGGGCGTGGACCGGGCGGTGCGCGAGTCGGCCATCGCCATGGGCATGACCGCGGGGCAGTTGCTCCGCCAGGTGGAGTTGCCGCTGGCCGCGCGGACGATCCTGGCCGGCGTTCGCATCGCCACCGTGACCACCATTGGGACGGCCACCATCGCCGCCGCCATCGGGGGCGGCGGTCTGGGGGTATTCATCTTCCGGGGCGTGGCTTCGGTCGACTCGCAACAGATTCTGGCCGGCGCCGTGCCGGCGGCGGCGATGGCCTTGGCCGCGGATGGAGTGTTGGGATGGATCGAGCGAAAATTCTCACCGGCCTGATCGCGCTGGCTCTCGCGGGCGGCTGTTCCCGGACGCGCCCGCTCACGGTCGGATCGAAGAACTTCACCGAGCAGGTGATCCTGGGCGAGATCGTCGCCCAACACCTGGAGCGGCGGCTGGGGCAGAAGGTCGACCGCAAGCTGAACCTGGGCGGGACGCTGCTGACTCACCAGGCCCTCACCAACGGCCAGATCGATCTCTACCCGGAATACACCGGGACTGCTCTGACCGCCATTCTGAAGCTGCCCCCTTCCTCGGACGCCGCCGCCGTCCTTGCCAAGGTGCGCGAAGAGTATCGTAACCGCTGGAGGATCGAGTGGCTGGACGCGCTGGGCTTCAACAATACCTTCGCCATGGCCATCCGGGGAGACCAGGCCCGCCGCGAGAACCTCGAGTCCCTGAGCGACGCGGCGCGACGTCCGCAGGGTTGGGTCTTAGGCATGGGCTACGAGTTCCAGCAGCGCCCCGACGGTCTCGCCGGGCTGCTCCAGACCTACAGCCTGAAGATGAGCCAGCAACCCAAGAGCATGGATCTGGGGCTGCTCTACAAGGCCATCGAACAGGGCCAGGTGGACCTGATCTCGGCCAACGCCACCGACGGGATGCTATCGGTGATGGATCTGAAGGTTCTGCGCGACGACAAGGGCTACTTCCCCCCCTACCAGGCGGCGGTGCTGGTGCGAACCGAGTCGCTCGAGCGCCATGCGGGCCTGCGTGCGGCCCTGGAGGAGCTGTCCGGCAAGCTGCCGGACCAGACCATGCAGAAGCTGAACTACGAAGTGGACGGGAAGAAGCGGCAGGTGGCGGAAGTCGCCCGGGAGTTCCTGGCGCGGCCCTAGGCGCGCCGCCGCCCGTTGGTGCGCTTGCCCAGCGAGATGTCGATCAAACGATCGAGTTTCCGGTCGAGGCCCTCAAACCTGCGGTCATGTTCTTCCAGCTTCTCTTGCTGGCGGACCAGCATCTTCATGCCGGCCTTGACCAGTTTGAGCACAGCAGCGATCTGGCGATCGGTTTTCTCCTGGTGACGATCGGTCTTTTCCTGGTGCAGCGCGGTCTCGGCCTGACGGTCCAGGATGAACTGCATGGTCCGCTCTATGTTCATAACCCAGGCTCAGCATATCATGGGGACGTACGGCGGCGCCGGTGGTGGCCCCTGTATGGAACCGCCGGAAGTGAGATCCCATTTCAACTCTGGAAGATGCCGGCACGGGTAAGGTTCTGCTGAAGATTCCCTGGACTGACTCGGGCGCCTTGCCCTGTCTGGAGCCCCGATGGCCGCAACTTCACCGCCACGCGCGCCGACACCTACCTCACCCACTCTATTTGGATCTTCGACGCCGCCACCGGCCAAGGCCGGCTCGCGCCGCTTCCACCTGCTATTTCGGCCGGCTTGGACCAAGGACGGCAATCACCGAGTGGTCAACCGCGCCGAGAACGGGTCACACACCGTCCTGCTGGAAAACTTCTGACTACGCCTGGGCGGCCGCAGCCCGCAACGGCAACCGCCGTACCGCCAGAGACTCCACCAGCCGCTCATGCACCGCTTCGTCCAGCAAGTATCCTCCCTCCTGCTGGACCGCCAGCCGCTTCGCCGCCAGCAACAGGCAAAACTGCCTCTCACCCGCACTGAGCTCCGCTTCGGCCACCCGGGCCATGCCCTGCGGACTCGCGGTCAGCTTGCGCAGGAAGTTGCGGGCCAGCACCTGCTCGTCGACCCCATCGAGCGCCGCCGCGGCCGCCAGCCACCGCTGTTCGGGACTGCCAAAGAAGTAGGGACCCGAGGCGTAGGCGAGCAGGAACACCACCACGTCGATGAACGCGGCCAGGGCCAGCGAGAAGACCTGGCGTCCGCTGGGATTGGCGAATAGCTCCTGGAACGCGACCATCAGGTCCTCCTGCCCGGAGACGGTGTGATCGACGAAATCGCTGTAGGCGGGGACCGGCGGGCGCTCGAACCGCCCGGCGTGCAGGCTCCGTTCAACTTCGCCCCAGGGAACGCCATCGAAGACCTGCCGAAAGGCCCGGAGCTGTTTCTCGGTCGGGTCGAGCGGCTTCAGCTGGGACCTGAAATCGGCCAGCGCCGCTTGGGTGGCCTGCATGTCGGTCACAGACTGCCGGGCGAGCTTGGCGTAGCGATCGAAGGCGGTATAGCGCAGTCCCTCCCCGGACCCCTCGCGGTAGGCCGAGCTGTAGGTTTGTGCCTCGCGGGCCACCGCGTCGCGGACCCCGGCCAGGTACGGATCGGCATCCTGGGCTCGGGAGATGTAGCCGTGGGTCTTCTCGGCGGCGGTCATCTCGTCGAGGGCCAGCACGTGCTTGCGTCCCTCGGCGACGGCCGCGGCGAGCAGTTCCTGGGTTCGGCCCCCGGCGTCGTTCAGGGAATCGTAGAGCCGCCGTGACACCGCGGCCGGCCGTTCCCGCGCCGAGAACCACGTATACAGGCTCACGTACGAGAACCCGATCGAAACCAGCCCGGTGATGACATAGACGACCACCAGTAGCCCGCGCTTGGCCCTGGTGAACCCGATCAGCCAGGCCACCAGCACCAGCGCCGTCTGGATCCCCAGCGACGCCAGCGCGGCGAACCACGCGGACAGGTAGAGGGCCATGCCCTGCCAGGTCGTGTACCAGGAGACGACCGAAAGCAGAACGGAGGCCACGAAGAGCCCGGCGACCAGGGGTCGCCCGGCGCCCTGCGGGGTGTGGAGGGAAGACACCTCTAGCATGAAGTTCTCCTTGTCAGAGGGAAACGTAAACTGGTGCGAGAAGGTTCCTTGACATTTTTAAGGACTGCCTCATACATTTTGATGTATGAAGCGCACCACTATCGCGCTGGAGGACGGCCTCCTGCGCCAACTGAAGATGCGGGCGGAGGAGGAGGGCAGGAGCCTGCAGGATCTGGTCGGGGATCTGCTCAAGCATGGTCTGGCGGAGCCCCAGAAGAAACCGTACCGTCTGCGCCTGGCGTGCTGGGAAGCGCGGGAGCAGCCGGGAGGCGACATTCTGGATCGGAACAAGCTGTACGACCTGTTGGACGGCCTGTGACATGCGAGCGGTGGACACCAATGTGCTGGCGTATGCGGAAATCAGCGCCAGTCCGCGTCATGAGCAGGCCAAGCAGGTGCTCGAGGAGTTGGCCGAGGGTCGGCAGCCCTGGGCCCTTCCGTGACCGTGCGTGTATGAATTCCTGCGGGTAGTCACGCACCCGGGAATCTACCACCCGCCGGTCCCCCTGAACGTTGCTCTCGGGGACCTGGAGGCGATCCTGGCGTCCCCGTCCCTGGTGATGCTCGGCGAAACAGCACGGCATGCGGGGGTGATGGAGCGGGTCCTGCGGGCAGCGAGGGCCACCGGGAACCTGCTCTACGATGCGCACATCGCCGCGCTCTGCATCGAATACGGGGTGAAAGAGCTGATCACCGGCGACCGCGATTTCACCCGGTTCCGGGATCTTCGCATCGTCGACCCGTTCCGCGAGTCGTAGTCCGGCGCCTTCCTACTCCAGGACCCGGAAGGTGTACATCTTTCCGAGTGTGGCCGAGGCGTGGCCGGACTGCACCGCGCCCGGGGGCAAGAAGCCATACTCGCCGGCGCCGATATTGGGCAGGGTGACCACAAACGTGCGGCTGGCGATCCTCTTGCCCTCAAACGGAATCAGATCGCGCGTGGCGCCTCCGGAAACGTGCAGGACTCCTCCGGTTACCGTGCGGAACTCCCGGGCGTCCTTTTGGGCCCGCAGGCGGAGCAACTGGTATTCGGTGATGGCCACGCCTTCTGTCGTGTAGATCAAGAACTCCAGCGGGGTGTGTACCGAGTTCCGGCTGTTGGATCCGTTGAGGCGCCCATTGACGTCCCCCTTCACGACACCCGCAGTAGCCACCGACTTCAGCACCCCACCGGTCTTCCAGTTCACGACCTCCGGCAGCATTTCGGTCCAGGCGTCGCTTTTCTTGAAGTAGACACCCACTTCGGTAACCGGTCCGGTCAGGGCGGCGGCTCCCGCGCCGCCGGCGGGACCCGGGGCCGGAGCCGGGGCCGAGCCTGCTGGGAGCTTCTTGGCCATGGCGGACAGGATCTTGTCGGACACCCCGGCGCCCTTCAGCGCGATCATGTCATCGACCCCCAGGGCATACTTGCCCGGCTGCGCGTTGACCATACTGAGGATCAGGTCTTCGCCCAGCCCCGCTTTGACCATCTTGATGATGGATTCGTTGGTCAGCGTTTCTTGCGCGAGCACGGCCAGACAAAGTGCCGCCAGCAGACTCAGCGCTACGACATAGCTCTTCCGCATACTCGTTACCCCGTAAGGCCGTAGAGTATCGGAAGGGGTCCGGAATGTCAATCCCGCAGCTCTTCCGGAAACACCGCAAACCCCTCCGGCGGCGCGAACATCTCCCGGAGCATCTCCAGGCGCTTGCGCAGGTGGCGGGTGGGGAGCTGGCGGGGACCGGTCTCGACGTCGATGTCGCAACACAAGCCGTGCAGATAAAGCGTGAAGGTATCCACGAAGGACTGCCGGAAGTAGTCGCGCTGCAGCTTGGTGTCGCGCAGCATATTGGTCTGGCGCCGCCGGAGCTGCTGTTTCAGGCGCCAGCTCCGCTCCTCCACCTCGCCGTGCACCTCGTTGGCCAGCTCCTCGCGCAGCAGCCGGTTGAAGCGCTCGCGCTGGTTGTCGCGCATCCGCTGGGAGACCAGCGCCGCCATCCCGTTATAAAAGGTGTAGTGGTAGTCGGCGACGTCCTCCTCCTTCACCGCCAGGAAAAAGAACAGCTCCCCCGCCACGTCCAGGGTGGACGCCACCACCACGCGATTTTCCGCCGGCTTGTCGAAGGCCACCAGGTCGCTGGAGCGGTTGTTCCCTCGCTCCAGGTACGGCACCAGCACCAGCCGCACCTTCGGCAGGATCTCCGCCAGCCCCGGCGGCAGGGAGGCCACCGGCTCCTGGACCAACTGCTGGAACTGGCTGTCCTCCAAAGGAGTGGCCGTGAAGTAGGAGTACACGGTGTTCAGCGGGATGGCTTCCCGTTGGAACTGCTCCGCGAAGACCTCCACCGGCAGGCGGGAAGTGAGGGAAATGGAACTGGACATGACCTGGAATGATTGTAGCAAAAGAAGCCGTTAGCTATTAGCCTTTAGGTGTCAGCAACCCGGGTCAGCCTCAACGGTGTGGCCTGGTGCGATACTGGGGGTTGCTAACGGCTAATAGCTAATAGCTAACAGCTTCTTTCTCCCATGAAATTCCTGATATCCGCCGGGGAGGCTTCCGGGGATCAATACGCCGCGCAGTTGGTCGAGGCCTTGCGGCAGCGGCTGGAGGCGGTGGAGTTCTTCGGGTGTGCCGGGCCGCGGCTGCGGGCGGCCGGGGTGCGGGTGGTGGTGGAGGCCGAGCGGCTGGCGGTGGTGGGGATCGTGGAGGTGATCAGGCATATTCCCCGCATCTACAGGGAGTACCGGCGGCTGGTGGCTGCCGCCCTGGCCGAGCGCCCAACCTTGGCCATCCTCACTGACTCGCCGGATTTCCATTTGCGGCTGGCCCGGCGGCTCCACCGGGCCGGGATTCCGGTGGTGTACCTGGTAGCGCCCCAGGCCTGGGCCTGGCGCCGGCGGCGGGTGCATCTGATGCGGCGGGTTCTCACTCACCTGTTGTGCATCTTTCCCTTCGAAGAGGCGTTTTTTAGGGGTTACGGCGTGCCCACCACTTATATTGGGCACCCCTTGGCCGGTCGCGTGGCCCCTCGTCTGACTCGCGAAGAGTTTTTTCGGAAACATCGGCTGGCTCCGGACCGTCCCCTAATTGCGGTGCTTCCCGGGAGTCGCCGGGGGGAGGCGGAGCGGCATTTGCCGGCGTTGCTCCCAGCCGTGCGACAATTGAGTACATGGAAGGCCATGAACTTCGTTCTGGCCGTATCCAATACCACTGGGCGGGAATTTTTCCGGAAGCGTATGGCGGACTCGGAAGTCAAATTGGTGGAAGGGGAAACCTGGGACGCTCTGGCTCATGCCGACCTGGCCCTGGTGGCCAGCGGAACCGCCACCGTGGAAGCGGCGCTCCTGGGAACCCCCCTGATCACGTTTTACCGGGTGCATCCCGTCAGTTGGCTGCTGGGCCGCTGGCTGGTCCAGGCGCCGTACTTGAGCATGGTGAACCTGCTGGCCGGACGCTCCATCGTCCCGGAGCTGATCCAGGCCGACTGTACCGGACCCAAGCTGGCGGCGGCGGCCCGGGAGATGCTGGAAAATCCGGGACGAATGGCCGCCGTACGGGCCGATCTGGCGGAGCTGAAACACACACTGGACGGCAGGCAGGACGCCATGGAGCGTGCTGCCGCCGTTGTCGAGCAAGTGGCAAGGAGTTTGTAATGTCGCGTTGGCTGGGTGCACTTCTGTTGGTAACTGCGTCGCTGGGCTGGGCCCAGGAGCGGCGTGCTCGCATCGACCTGGAGCATTACCGGGCCGACGTGGAAATTCTGCCGCGCACCCAGTCGCTCTCCGCCCGAGTGGAGGTCGGCTTCACCCCGCTCGAGGACACCAACACTGTGGTCTTCGAGCTGAACAACGGCCTCAACGTGACGCGGGCCGTCACCGAAAAGAACGAGGACCTCCCGGCCGTCCGCTACCAGCAGGATTTCACGGTCAAACTGACCTTCCCCAACCAGCTACCCAAGGGCCAGGCCACCAAGGTCACGCTGTCCTACGAGGGGCGTATCACCGGCCTCGAGAACTCGCCGGTCGAGGGCATCAGCTTCGGCTCGATCCAAAATGACCGGGCCTTCCTGCTCTACCCGTCGCGCTGGCTGCCCACCAACGGCTACACCAGCGACCGCTTCACCGCCGAGCTCAACATCACGGTCCCCACCGGCATGGAAGTCCTGGCCAGCGGTCTGAGCGCTTCGAAGCCCGCCGCAGCCGCCGGTAAGACGGTCTTCAGCTACCGGATGGAGAAGCCTTCGTTTCCGGCTTCGATCGCCGTGGTTTCGACCCCGCCCGAACGGGTCAACAGCGAAGGCTACAGCACCTTGCTGTATTTCCGAGGCGATGAAAAGGCTCAGGCCGGCGTGTACGGCGATGAAACGGGCAAGATCGTAAAATACTACGGCTCCATCCTGGGACTGCCACCGTACGGAAATCTGACCCTGGTGGAAACCGAGGAGCACGCCCCGAACGGCTATGCCGCCCCGGGCATCCTGTTCTTAAGCCCGCGCGGCATCGGCAAGAAACTCAATTCGCGCCTGCTGGCCCAGCAGGTGGCGCACCAGTGGTGGCGGGTGCTGGTTTCGCCGGCCTCGCGACGGCATCTGTGGCTGGACAACGGCTTCGCCAACTACACCCGCATGCTCTATCTGGAGAGCACCGCAGGACCCTCGGCCCTCGAGGCCGAGATCTCCGACACCAGTATCGAGGCCCTCACCCGGGATGACGTCACCATCCTGCAGACCGACACCCTGGAAGACTACTCGCCCGAGCTGCTGGCGCTGGCCTCCAGCAAAGGGGCCATTGTGCTCCATATGCTGCGCAACGTGGTCGGCGACGAGCCCTTCCTCGCCGCGCTCAAGGAGTTCGCCCAGAAAATGGCCTGGAGCTCGGCGACCACCGGCGACTTCGAGAAGATCGTCTCGGCCACCAGCAAGCGCGACTTACAGTTTTTCTTCGTGCAGTGGGTGGAGTCGAGCGGCGCCTCCGAGTTCAAGCTCGACTACACCATCTACCGGCTGGGCGACGGCAAGGGGTTCCGGGTGATGGGTAAAGTCAGCCAGGACAAGGACACCTTCCGGATGCCGGTCGAGATGCTCATCGAGACCCAGGGAGAGCCGGAGAAGAAGATCATCGAGGTGGCGGGCACGGCCTCGGAGTTCTCGGTGGATACGTTCGGCAAGCCCCAGCGCGTGCTGCTCGACCCCAACCGCAAGGTCCTGCGGGTGGACGACCAGATCCGGGTGGCGGTGGCGATCAAGAAGGGCGAGCAGGCGGCCGAGTTGGGCGCCTATAATGAGGCGTTGACGGAATACCAGAAGGCGCTGGACGTCAACCGCAACAGCTCGCTGGCCCACTACCGTATTGCCGAGGTCTTCTTCCTGCAAGGGAATTATCAGTCGGCGGCCAACGAGTTCCGGGAGTCGCTGAACGGCGACCAGGAGCCGAAGTGGACCGAGCTCTGGTCGCACATCAACCTGGGCAAGGTTTTCGACATCACCGGCCAACGCGAGCGGGCGGTAAACGAATACCAGCAGGCCATTCGCACCAAGGACAACACCCAAAATGGGCTCGATGAGGCCAACAAGTACCTGCAGTCACCCTATCAACGCCCCCGCCGCACCGACGAACCCTAGCTGTTTTTGTGGGGCGGCCCCCCTGGGCCGCAGCCGGCCCCCTGGCCGGCTTCTCCTGGTCCTCCTCGCAGCCGGCGCCCTGTCCGCCCCCGCCCAGTTACACGTCTACCTAGGACAAATCACCAGCCGGTCGGCCCTCCTGGCCTGGGGCAGCACCAGCGGGCTCAACACCATCGGCCGTACCTCCCCGGTCGCGGGCAAGGCCGAAGTGACCGTAGACTCTCGTCCGGTCCCCGTCCCACCGGGCCAGAACTGGGTCGATATTCCGTTGTCCCCCGCTACCCGCTACCACTACAGGGTTGCGCTGGACGGGCGAGCCATCGGTGAAGGCGACCTGCGCACCTATCCCGACCAGGCCGACCGCCTGTGTTTCCTGGTCATCGGCGACTACGGCACCGGCAAGTCCGAGGATCAGGTCCCCGTGGCCCAGGCCATGGCCGCCCGCATCGCCGGTCAGGACCAACTCGGCAACCCCGTACGGTTCGTCCTCACCACCGGCGACAACATCTATGGCAAGCGCCGGTTGTTCATCTTTTCCGAAACCGGCGATTCCGACGCCCATTGGGAGACCCGTTTTTTCGCGCCTTACGCCGAGGTGCTGCGCAGCGTGCCGTTCTATCCAACCGCGGGGAACCACGACGGCAGCGCCAGCGAGCACGAGGGCGATCTGAAGGTCTACCTCGATAATTTCTTTCCGCCCGGCCAGATACGCGCCGGCGGACGCTACTACCACTTCTCCTACGCCAACCTGGCCGACTTCTTTGCCCTGGATTCGACCAATAACCTACCGGTCCTTGGCATAGACAAAAGCAGCGACCAGTTTCGCTGGGTGGCGGAAGGGTTGCAGGCCTCCACGGCCCGGTGGAAGATCCCCTATTACCACCACCCCCGCTACTGCGGAGGACCGGAGCACAAATCCGAGCCGCGCCTGGAGGACCTGGTGAAGCGCTTCGAAGACCAGGGAGTGGCCGTGATCTTCAACGGCCACGAGCACAACTGGCAGCCCATCGAGCAGAAGACCGCGGCCGGCCGCTCGCTCTACCACATCATTACCGGCGCCGGCGGATCGCTGCGTGACGGACGGCCGGGCGCCACCAGCTTCGATGGCGGCAAGGCCAAGATCGTAGACTGGGTGGCCCAGCGGCACTTTACCCTGGTGGAGATCGAGGGGCCCCGCATGACCATCACCCCGATCGGCGCCAATAATCAGCCGGTCGGCAAGCCTCTGGTGGTGACGCTGCCGCCGTGATAGGCGGCCAGCGACCACTCCTCGGTGCCCACCTCCAGCCGCAAGATGTACAGGTTCCCATCCTCCGCCGCGACCTTGAAATACGTGGCCTCCGGGCCGTACCAGCGGTCGACCACCTCCCGGACCAGCCGCCAATGCTCCCCCAGCCGGAAGCGCAGGGGGCGCTCCTGGGCCTTATATCCGCTATAGGCCTCGACCTGTACCACCACCGTCCACCTCCCGCATCCCCTATATTTTCCCAATTTTACAGGCCGTCGTGCTTGACAAAGGCCCCCAGCGGGCTAAAATAAGGGCGAATCCGGTTGATCCGTCTCGCGCCCGCATGATCGCAATCTTTTGAGCACATTGTATGGACCAACCGTACTGCGAGCATCCGCGCACCAAGATTATTGCCCGCGACGAGGGTGTGGACTACGTGGAGTGCCTGGACTGCAAGAAGGTTTTTGAGGCGGAGGACCTGGAGCCCTTGTCCGCCGAATCCCCAGAACAAGAAGAAGAGGGAAAGCAGGCCTAGCCGCCGGTGGCAGAAGTGAGATCCGCCAAATTTGCCGCATCCTCAACCTCGCAGAATCAACGACTTGCCGGATCTCACTTCTGCCACGTGCTGCTACGGGGCAGAAACCTCGTCGACCGCATTGTTGGGAGTCAGAAGGACAATCTCAGCGGTATCCATGTCGAGGAGCGGCACGTCGATGCCGTTCTCCATCAAATCGCGTCCAGTAGCCACCTCGGTCGTGCCGGCCTCTTCCAGGCGGAACCGGTATTCGGAGTTGGGGACCAGCCCCCGGGGCTTGACCAGGAGAGACGTCTCCGAGCCCTCGTGTCGAAAGACAAAGATGACGGAGCGGTTGAGCCGCGGATTATAGGCCTGGATGGCTTCGTTGCGGGTTCCGTCGGGCCGGGGGGTAAGGTGGAAGACCTTGCCGTCGCGGATAATAGGTCGCAGCGCTTTGTAGAGGGCGATCTCGGCGGCGGCCGTGGCCAGGTCTTCTTCAGTCCATTCGGCGATCCGTTGCATGAGCATCCAGGGACCGCCGAACATGGCGCTGCGGAAATTGTATTGGTTGACCACGCTCTCGCCCAGGTAGCGGTCGGTATAGCGCGGCGGGAAGGGATAAGTGGCGCCGTGGACGGCCTGGCGGGTGGTGAGGGCGGCGGTGTCGTCGGCGGTGATGGAGGTCGCGCACTCCCGCACCATCTGGTAGGTCATCATGCGGCCGCCGGACTGGCAATTTTCCCACGCCACCTGGGGGGCCTGGCGGCGGACGGCGGCCACAACTTCATCCAGGCCGTGGACCGAGTTGGCGTAGTTGCTGTTGCGGGCGTTGTGCGTATGAATCGTCTTGGTGCAAACCTTGACCAAATCGACGCCATCCAGCAGGATCCAGTCGACGTTGTAGTCCTGGATGACACGAAGGGCCTCGCTGATGAGCCACTGCTTGACGGGCTCATGACCGGGGCAAAGAGAGACGCTGCCGTAGAAGCCGTCGGAAGTGGAAGCCGTCCAGCCCGGGTTTTGGCGCAGCACGGCGGAGGCGAGATCGGCCTCGAACAAGGGGAGATGGAGACCGAACTTCATGCCCCGGGCGTGGACGTAGTCGGAGAGGGCGCGCATACCGGATGGGAACTTGACCGGATCGGCATTCCAGTCGCCCAGGCGAGAGGCCCAGCCGAGGTCTACCGTGAATAGCTCGATGCCCAGGCGGGCGGCGGTATCGGCAGAACGGCGGAGCAGCGTTTCGTTGATGTTGTCCTGATGGCCCCAGGAATCCCAGGCCACATAGGGAAAGATCTGGCGGTCGGGCATGGGGGCGGCGACAGCGGTTTCGACAAACCGTTGGGTCTGGTAGCCAGCCTCGTCCCAGTCACCGCGGAACGAACCTACAAACACCGCCGGCGCTTGGAAGACTTGGCCGGCGCCGACCGGCTGGTTCAGGGCCGTGATGAAGCCGGTGAGACGAAGGGAAGTATTAGCCAAGTCGTGTTCGAGCCACATCTGGGCGCGGCCGTTGAACTCCCAGCCGATAGTAAGGCCGTTATTGCGGGCATCCCGGAGGGCGGCCCAAGCACAGTGTTGCGAGAAGGAGCCGCTTTCGAGGACCCAAGGCTTGCCCAGCGGACCCAGTTCGGTCTGCTCGGTCTCGAAATTACCCTTTTGCCCGCCGTCGACCCATTGGTTGACCCGGAAGGCGCGAAAGCGCTGCCTTTCGGCCTGAAAACCGAGATCGAAGAAGGCGGCGGCGGTCAGGATGAGACCGCGGGAGCCCAGATTCTTAAAACGCCAGCTTTGCCGGAGAAAGGGGAAACCAGGATAGACCTCCGCCTCCAGCGTGATTGCGGCGGCAACACCCTGGGGTTCCAGAGCGAAGACCAGACGGCGGACGCCGTTGTCGAGGCTCTCCTGGGTGACGGTGGGGAGGAAGTAGACGGTAGAGGGCCCCAGGCTGAGGCCGCCCGTACCGCCTAGACGAAACACTCCGACAGGGGAGCTGGGCGGAGTCGTCCAGACGCGGTTGGTGCGCCTGTCTTCGAGAGAAACCAGGCGGAACCAGCCCTCCGCGGACCAAGCGTAAGTAACGCGGAGGCGGTCGTTCTCCAGGGTCCAGGTGGCATTACCGGTATCGGCGGCGCGGGCCGATGCGGACAGGAGGCTCCCGATGAGAAACTCGCGTCTGTACACAACCCCTCTCTCTATGGTTAGGTGAGGGCAGAGGGTGGAAACGTTACAAAATTCGGTAAATTAGTATTCCGTATCCGGCTCGGGCGATGGGTTCACCTTGCCGGAACTCCTGGAAATAGTCCCGGTATTCGCGGGCAAACATATGGCCGGGGAGCAAGGTGACGCTGACCGCGTAGAGTCCGGGCTGGGGTTTGAGTTGTGAACCTTGGACGAGGTCGGGACCCCAGGGGGGAGCGAGCATTTCGATCCGGTCCTCGACGCCGTAGCGACGGAGTTTGTCAAAACCGAAGTAGAAGAGCTTGAGGCCGCGGACGTGGTGGCTCCGGACGTATGCAGCCAGCTCAGGGAGGTTCTGGCCCCAGTCAACGTTGCTGTCGACGAGGTAATGCCAGCCCTGGGTGGGGCCGCCGACCCACTCGTTGAAGTAGGAGATCCCGTGCGGGTAGATGAACGCGGAGGCGCCGGCGAGCCAGGCGAGCAGGACCAGCAGGGCGCCTTGGCCGGCGCGGGTCTCGAGAGCCTGGCGGATCGCGTAGCCGCAGAGGAGGATGGCGAAGGGAAGGGTGGGGAGAACCAGCCGCACCCCGAGCTGGAGGTCCGATTGACACGCGGCGGCGAGGTAGAGGAGCCTCGTCGACGGTGAGACCGATATGCCAAGCCTGCCAGGCGAGGGCGACCCAGTAAGCCGCCAGTATGGCGACGACAACTTTCTTATAGAATGGCGCTATGCGGGCAGCCATGGTGGTGGTGTGGTGTGGCCTGGTGGCCGCGTACGCGCAGGCGCCTCCGCCGGCAACGGCGAACGCGGAGCCGGCGCGCGATCATCAGCACGATGTCCTGCTGAAGGCCATCGACGATCTGATGTGGCGCCAGACACTCGGCGACATCGCCGTAGTCGACAAGGTGCGCCTTACCGGGCCGCCTTCCCGTTACAAACCAATTCCGACGGCGCCGGGCGCTACCAACCCGGTCATTATACCCGCTTACACGTTTATCCCGCGAAAATTGGACCGGTCGCGGAAACATCCCTTGCTGGTGCTGGTGCATGGCGGCGTGCACGCGAACTTTTCGTCGTCGGGCGCCAACGTCGTGCGGGATCTGGTGCAACTGGGCTATCCCGTAATCGCGCCCGAGTACCGGGGATCGACCGGATACGGAGGAGCGTTCTACCGGCTGATCGATTACGGGGGCCTGGAGAACGACGACGTCTACGCGGCCAGGAACTGGGCGATCGAGACGCTTGACTTCGTCGATCCGAAGCGCGTCGGCATCCTGGGCTGGAGCCACGGCGGGATGATCACGCTGATGAACATCTTCGAGCATCCGGAAGCGTACGCGGCGGCCTACGCCGGGGTCCCGGTGAGCGACTTGGTGGCGAGGCTGGGGTACAAGTCGGAGAGTTACCGGCGGATCTTCTCGGAGCCGTCTCATATCGGCAAGACGGTGGAGAATGACGTCATGGAGTACCGGCGGCGGTCGCCGGTATTCCACGCGCACCAGCTGGCGACGCCGCTCCTGATCCACACCAACACCAACGACGAAGACGTCAACGTCCTGGAGGTGGAGCACCTGATCGAGGCCCTGAAGGCGGCCGGCAAGAAGTTCGAATACAAGATCTACCAGAATGCGCCGGGCGGTCATGCGTTCAACCGGCTGGATACGAAGCTGGCGCGGGAGTCGCGCGCGGAGGTCTACAGGTTCTTGGGGCAGTATCTGAAGCCCTGAGGGAGCGGTCCGCGGGAGGTGGAGCGATGCGTGTTCGGATGCTGGTAGCGGTGGCGGCTGGGATCGCGGCCGCCGTGTGGATCGGGTTGCAGGGCTCTCCGCTGCAAGCTCCCGTAGCGGCGCCGACAGCGTCATTCCGGATGCGCCTGGGAGCGACCGACAAGGCCCCGCGGTCCTGGAACGGGTCGGTGGAGAGCGCCGGCGGCGAGGTCGTCGGAATGCGGTTTTGGCGGCCGCGCCCAGGGTATATCCTAACCTCGAAAACGGCCTGGACCGCGGCGTCCGCCTACGGACCGGTGTTCCAGCGACGGTCCTGGGATGACGATCTGATCCAGCCGTCCTCCGCGCCCGTGCTGGCGCCCGGCCTGATCGTCGACGTGCGCGGCGCCGGCGGAGTGAACGTCACCACGCCGCAGGGGAGTTTTCGAGTCGATGTCGGAGCGCTCGAGGCGGGCCGCACCTTGGCCTACCTGGGGGGCAGCGTCCTGGTAGACCGCGTGCCGGCGGCGCAGTTGCTGTCCACGCCCGAGTATCAGGACGACTTTGCCACGCTGCTGGCCGGAGCGCAGGGGGAGGTCTGGGTGGCCTGGGTGGGGTATCGGAACCAAGGCGATGCGATTTTGGCCCGGCGCTTTGACGGTAAGGCCTGGGGGCCGGTTCAGACGGTGTCGGAGAAGCCCGGGGATTACTTTGTGGTGAAGCTGGGGCGCGACCGGCAGAATCGGGTTTGGGCGGTGTGGTCGGCCCAGGTGAACGGCAACTGGGACCTCTACGGGCGACATCTGGACGGAGGAACCTTGACGCGCCTGACCGAAGACCCCCAGCCGGACATCTACCACAACCTGGCCACCGACTCGAACGGGAACCTGTGGCTGACCTGGCAGGGGTTCCGCAACGGGCGATCGGACATCTTCGCGCGGCGATTCGACGGGACCACCTGGACCGCCGCGGAGCGGGTGTCCACGTCGCCGGCCAATGATTGGGAGCCGGCCATCGCGGCCGACGGCAACGGCCGCGTGTGGGTGGCCTGGGATACCTACGACCAAGGCAACTACGATGTCACCATGCGGGGATGGGAGAACGGCCAGTGGGGCCAGGCGATCCCGGTGGCCTCGACGCCCAAGTTCGAGGCGCATGTTTCCATCGCGTGCGACCAAGCCGGCCGCCCGTGGGTGGCCTGGAACGAGAGCGGGTTCTATTGGGGGAAGGACTCCGGGTTTCTGGTGAAGAAGGAAGCCACCCGCCTCTACCAGTGGCGGTCGATCGGGGTGGCCGTGTACGCCGGCGGGCAGTGGCTGGAGCCCCCGCGCCCCGTGCCGGTCGAAGGCGGCTACTACGACCTCCCGGTGCTGGCGAGCGATGCCGACGGGCGGATGTGGCTCCTCTACCGCCGGCGAGTACTCCGCATCCGCGATACCCACAACAACACGCCGGCGCATCGGGCGGCGTGGGAAATCCGCGCCGTCGCCTATGACGGCGACCGCTGGAGCGATCCGGTGGACCTGCCGGCCAGTCAGGGACGGATCGATATGCGGATGGGGGTGGGATCGGACGGCAAAGGAGGACTCTGGGCGGCCTGGCCGACGGATAACCGCGACTACGAGGAGTTCCTGTTCGAGCACGCCGACATCTATGCCGGGCGGATTCCGGCCCTGCCGGGCGCGGCGCGCGTGGCGGTGTTGCAGCCGCGCCAGATTCCCAAGTTCACCGTGTTCCCGGTGCATACGGGGGAGACCGAGGACCTGGCGGCGATCCATGGCTACGCCCTCCAGTGCGGGGGCAAGACCTACCGGATCTACCGGGGAGACACTCACCGCCACACCGAGTTCTCGATGGATGGCAACAACGACGGGTCCCTGCAAGACACCTATCGCTACGCAATAGATGCGGCCCAGCTCGACTTCCTGGCCGTGAGCGAACACAACGGGGCGGGCGGGCCGGACCTCGAGTACATCAACTGGCTCCAGCAGCAGATGGTCGATCTGTTCTCCGCACCGGGGACGTTCACGCCGCTCTACGGGTACGAGCGCAGCGTGGTGTATCCCAACGGGCACCGCAATATCGTATTTGCCAAACGCGGGAATCCCACGCTGCCGATCCCGGTCGAGGAGCAGAAGGCCCAGGCCGGAGCGGCGGCGTTGTACAAGTACCTCAAGCTATACCAGGGGATCGCCATCTCCCACACCTCGGCCACCACCATGGGAACCGACTGGCGGGACAACGATCCGGAGGTCGAGCCGCTGGTCGAGATCTATCAGGGCGACCGCGTGTCGGCGGAGTACGAGGGGGCGCCCAAGGCGGCCAACGCCAAAGACCTGTCGTCGCAGGTGGGCGGGTTCCGGCCGGCCGGGTACGTGTGGAACGCCTGGGCCAAGGGGTACAAGCTGGGCGTGCAGGCGTCGTCGGACCACCTGTCCACCCACCTCTCCTACGCCTGCACCCTGGCCACCGACTTCACGCGCGAGGGGCTGCTCGACGCCATGCGGCGGCGTCATTCTTACGGCGCGACCGACAACATTATCCTGGACTACCGCGTGCAGGCGGGCGGGAAGGAATATTTGCAGGGAGAGATCGTGCCGGTGTCCGGCGACTTCCGGCTGTGGGTGAAGGTAGTAGGGACGGCGCCGATCCGCCAGATCGACATCGTCAAGAACAACACGTTCGTCCACAATCTGCAGCCGCTCGAAAAGGAAGTGACCTTCACCTGGGTGGATAACCAGCCCCAGGCCGGAGAGTCCTACTACTACGTGCGGGTGATACAAGCGAACGACCAGATGGCCTGGTCGTCGCCGATCTGGATACGGAGGTAAAACGGGATGCGAAGGATTCTGGTGTGGTGCCTGGCGGCCGGGGCGATAGCCGGCGCGCAGAGTCCGAAAGGGTGGACCAAAGGGAAGGGTTTCGGCTGGGTGTACGGGTCGAAGGACGAGGTCGGAGCGTTGAACGCGATCACGACGCCGGAGGCGGTGGCCCGAGCCCTGCGCGGGGTCAAGACCGGTCGCGTGTTCGACCTGGGCGTCCGGATCGACCAGAGCTCCTTCAAGTGGCCCGGCCACTCGCCGACCCAGATCATGACCTACCGGAATCCGGAAGGGGTCAAGCGGCAGAAGGACGTCGAGGCCTTCGCCAAGAGCAAGAAGGGCCTGGGATGGCACAGTTGCGCCTTGTTCATCTCCGATAACGTCGGAACCCAGATCGACGGCCTGGGCCACATCACCACCGGCGCCGACAACCACTGGTACAACGGGTTCAAGGAGGCCGACTGGGGCGGCAACTTCGGCATCCGCCGGGCCGACGCCGACACCATCCCCCCGGTCATCGCCCGCGCCGTGATGATCGACGTGGCGGCCTGGAAGGGCGTGGACGCGCTGCCGGCGAATTACGGGATCGGGTCGAAGGACCTGCAGGCGGCGCTGGCCGCCCAGAAGGTCGATGTCGAGCCGGGCGACATCGTGCTGATCCGGACCGGCACGCTGCGCTACTGGGGCGAGACCGGGGCGGACCACGAGAAGCTGGCCCAACACGATTCGGCGGGGATCACCCTGGAAGGGGCGAAATGGCTGGTCGAGCAGAAGGGGGCGGTCCTGATCGGAGCCGACACCAGCGGTACCGAAGTCGGCGAGGACCCGGCCTTACCCGGGGCGACGATCCCAGTACACGAATACTTGCTCGTCGAGCAGGGGGTGCATATCGGGGAACTCCACTATCTGGAGGAGCTGTCGAGGAGCAAGGTGTACCGCTTCACGTATGTCGCCATGACCAACCGGCTGAAGGGAACGGTGGCGGGTACGGCCATGCGGCCGATCGCGATCGAGTGAAAGCTGCTAGCGCCATGCCGCTCAGCCGCGGCCCGGTTTTGGCCGTCCCCTCCGTGGACTTTGCCGAAGTCATTGATCGGAGCTCAGTCGCCGAGGCGCTTCAGCAGTTGCCACGGGAGGAGCGCGAAATCCTGGGTGGCTACGTCAGCCCGGATGGTCCTTCCGAGAGGATGCTGGCTAGCGGCTGGCTCACCTTAGAACAGCGATAAGCTGTGAGATCTCCTGAACGCCCGGACCAACGTCCGGCATCGGCTTCCAGTCGTTTGGCTCCAGGCCCTGCCGCACCCGGCG
>JBGOUV010000537.1:0-3706 GCA_041477815.1 Terriglobia bacterium
CACCCACCCACTGGGCGTTTCAGCCGATTCGGCGGTCGGGGGCGGCGGGTATTGATACGATGATCCGGGCCACGCTGGAGGCCAAGGGTCTGACTCCTTCCCCCGAAGCCGATAAGGTGACGCTGCTGCGCCGCCTAAGCTTCGATCTTACGGGACTGCCGCCGACACCGCAGGAGGTCGATACTTACCTCAGCGACCCGCGTCCCGACGCCTACGAGCGCGTCGTCGACCGGCTGCTGGCCAGCCCCCACTACGGTGAAAAGTGGGCCCGGCACTGGCTCGATCTGGCCCGCTACGCCGATAGCGACGGCTACGAAAAAGACCTGTTCCGGCCCGGGGCCTGGCGCTGGCGGCATTGGGTGATCGAGGCCCTTAATCGCGACATGCCCTTTGACCAGTTCACCATCGAGCAGATCGCGGGTGACCTGCTGCCCGGCGCCTCCGCCGACCAGAAGGTCGCCACGGGATTCCATCGTAATGCCCTCAAGAATCGCGAGGCGGGGGTGAATCGCGAGGAAGCCCGGTTCGAGGAGGTTCTGGACCAGTCCAACACCGTCGCGACCGTGTGGCTGGGGCTCACTGTCCGCTGCGCGCAGTGCCACGATCACAAGTACGATCCCATCACCCAGAAGGATCACTACCAGTTCTTTGCCTTCTTCAACGGCGCCGAAGACCGGGACCTGGACGCCCCGGTTCCCGGTGAGATGGGTCCCTACCTGCGGATGCGACCCGAGTACGACCAGAAGCGCCGCGCGGTGCTCGAAGAGTACGGCATCGCCGCCCTGCAAGCGCCCTGGGAGGCCCGGATACTTCAGGCCATGGACCATCCGGGCAAGGATCTGGATTGGGATTTCTCGGTCACCTCCCTGCGGGCCATGGTTGATCACGCCGAGCGGAATCTGCGCCAGGGGCAGGGCCAGCGCCTCACCGACTACTTCGTTTCCAACCCGGGGCCGGACAACGCCAAGGATAAAGAGATTACGGCGAAGCTGAGGAAGGCCCGGGAGAAGCTGCGCGAGATGGATCGGACCTTTCCAGCCCTGAGCCGGGCCCTCACCATCGCCGAGAATCCCGCGCCGGTGAAGACGTGTATCGCGGTACGGGGCGATTACCGGCGTAAGGGCGTGGAAGTGGCGCCGGCAGCGCCTTCCTTTTTGCCGCCTCTTCCCAGCGGGCCCGAGCCGCCGCGCCTGCGCCTGGCCCGCTGGCTGGTGAGCCGTGATAATCCGCTGACCGCTCGCGTCGCGGTCAATCGTATGTGGCAGGAGTTCTTCGGGGCCGGCCTGGTCCGCACCTCCGAGGACTTCGGGACCCAAGGCGAGCGGCCGACGCATCCCGAGCTGCTTGACTGGCTGGCTGCGGAGTTTATGGACCACGGCTGGAGCATGAAGTATATGCACCGGCTGATGGTGACGTCGGCCACCTACCGCCAGTCGTCCCGCGCCCGAGAAGACTTGAAGGACAAGGACCCCGACAACCGCCTGCTGGCGCGGCAGTCCCGCCTGCGGCTGCCCGCCGAGCTGATCCGTGACGCGGCGCTGGCGGCGAGCGGCCTGCTCTACCCCGTGATCGGTGGTAAGAGCGTCCGTCCCATCCAGCCCGAGAGCGTTTCCAAACTGACCTATGCCAACGGCGCGCCCTGGCAGGAGAGCGAGGGGCCGGACCGCTACCGGCGCGGTCTCTACGTCCACTACCAGCGGACCTCGCCCTACCCGCAACTGGTGAACTTCGACGAGCCCGATTCGAATACCGCGTGCACCCGCCGGCGGCGGTCCAACAGCCCGCTCCAGGCCCTGAACCTGCTCAACGACCCGGTCTTTCTGGAGGCGGCGCAAGCACTGGCGGTGCGCGTGGTGGCGGAGGCGGAGTCCGACCGCTTCGAGCGGATGTTCCGTCTCTGTCTGAGCAGACAGCCCGATTCCGCCGAGAAGGATCGTCTGGCCACGTTCTTCGACCGGCAGAAAGCCATCTTCCAGAAGGACCTGGCAGCGGCCCGCCAAGTGGCTCCGGCGCCGCCGGCGGGGGTCGATCCGGCGGGGGCCGCGTCGCTGGTGGCCCTGGCCCGGGCCTTGATCAACCTGGACGAGTTCATTACCAGGGAGTAGGACAGCTTATGCACTGGAACCAATTTCGACAGATCCAGACCCGGCGGGACTTCTTCCGGCAGTGCGCCGGGGGCGTCGGCGCCATGGCCCTGGCAGACCTGCTGACGGCCGACCGCCTCACTGCCGCCACGCGCCAGCCGCACTTCGCTCCCAAGGCCAAGCACGTCATCTTCATGTTCATGGAAGGTGGGCCGAGCCAGTACGAGTTGTTCGATGAGAAACCTCTATTGCAGAAGTACCACGGCCAGTCGCTGCCGCCGTCGCTCACCAAGGATATGAAGCTGGCCTTCATCAAGCCGACCGCGGCGGTGATGGCCAGCTCGGCTAAGTTTCAGAAGTACGGCAAGTGTGGTATGGACTGGTCGGAGTGGCTGCCGCAGCTCGGGTCCTGCGCCGACGACCTTTGCCTGGTCCGCTCCATGCACACCGACGCCTTCAACCACCACCCCGGACAGTTGTTGCTGTTCACCGGCAGTATCCAGTTCGGGCGTCCGACCCTGGGAGCCTGGGTGCTCTACGGCCTGGGGAGCGAATCGGAGGACCTGCCCGGGTTCGTGGTCCTGAGCTCGGGGAAGGGCACCAGCGGCGGGGCCAGCAACTTTGGCGGTGGTTTTCTGCCGTCACACTACCAGGGCACGCAGTTGCGCGACTCGGGCGATCCGGTCCTGTACCTGTCGAATCCGCCGGGCATCAACCGGGAGTCGCAGCGCACGGCCCTCGACCTGGTGCGCGACCTCAACGAGCGCCGCTACCACGACACCGGAGACGTGGAGATCGCCTCGCGCATCGCCTCCTACGAGCTGGCCTTCCGGATGCAGATGGCCGCACCCGAGCTGCTGGACTTCTCCAAGGAGCCGGCCACGATCCGGGAGATGTACGGCCTGGACAACAGCGACCCCGAGGTCCGGCAGTTCGCCTCCAACTGTCTGCTGGCGCGGCGAATGGTGGAGCGCGGCGTCCGCTTCATCCTCATGATGGATGCGAGCTGGGACGACCACACCGAGCTGAACAAGAAACTCCCCAAGCGCTGCGCCAAGATCGACCAGCCCACGGCGGCGCTGGTCAAGGATCTCAAGCAGCGCGGCCTGCTCGACGAGACGCTGCTGGTGTGGGGCGGCGAATTCGGACGCACGCCCATGGTCGAGATCCGCAAACCGGAGGACGCCGACAACGCCGGCCGCGACCACCATCCTAATGCCTACAGCATGTGGATGGCGGGCGGCGGCATACGGGGGGGGCAGGTGGTAGGCAGGACGGATGATTTGTGCCTGAACATAGTCGAGGACCCGGTCCATGTCCACGATCTCCAGGCGACGCTGCTGCACTGTCTGGGGTTCGACCATACCCGGCTTACGTATAAGTACATGGGGCGGGAGTTTCGGTTGACCGACGTGGAGGGGAACGTCGTGAAGAAGTTACTGGCCTAGTCCGCGATCGCGGCGCCGGCCATGGTGATGAAGGCGTGTTTGGCGTCATTGACACCGGCGCCCCCCTGCACCAGAAAAACCCCGACCAGATCCTTCTTCGCATCCACCCAGCCGTGCGTCCCAAAGGCGCCGCCGTGCCCGTACGTTCCCACGGACCACAGATTCAGGCCGGGC
>JBGOUV010000229.1:0-11105 GCA_041477815.1 Terriglobia bacterium
ACGAGTTTCTGGCGGTACGGAATGAAGAGCCAAAACGTTATGTGTGGCGCGCGAAGGGGGAGGATATCCTACGAAAGATTGAGCGGGCCAAAGCGGTGCTAGCTCGGATTATTGATGGTTAATTCAATTACAGGACACTAGGGCCTGTCACGCCGTACTCACAGTACCAGGGCGGGCTGGATTAGTCAAGTAAGTTTTTACCCAAATTTGCGGTGAGGTTCAGACCTTGATCTTCCGCGGGGCCTGCTGGTTGGCTTCCCAATAGGTCTTCTTCAGGGTGATGAAAGGATCATCGGGGGCGGGCTGCACACGGCCGCGCGAATCGGTGGCCCGGGAGCTGAGGGTGTGCTCGCCCGGTTGAGCGCCCTGCCAGTCGTAGGTCCAGAAGGTCCAGGCATAGGGCTGATTGCCTTCCCCGAGCCGGACGGGGGTCCAGGGACCCTCGTCGATCTTGATCTCGATGCCTCGCAGGGGGGTGCCGTCGCTCCAGGCCGCGCCGGTCACACGGAGCACGCCGCCCGGGCGGCGGGTGACGCGCGCCACCACCGACTTGAGGTTCATCTTGCCGACCGAGGTTTCCCGCCACACGGTGCGGTCGCCTTGCTGCTCGCCGCGAATCGTGACGTAGTCGCGGCCCATGAACTTGTTCATGAAGCGGCGGTCGTGAACCTCGATGCGTGTGATCCACTTGACCCAGGCCACGCCGTACCAGCCCGGCACCACCAGGCGCAGCGGGGCGCCGTGTTTCTTGGCCAGCGGCTCGCCGTGCATCTGCCAGCAGAGCAGCACGTTCTCGCGCAGGGCGTCCGGGATCGACAGGCTGCGGGCGAATTGCTGCGGGTAGTCGCTGGCGCGGATCTTCTCGGTGGCCTGGTCGGCGCCGTAGAAGACCACTTCCAGGGCGTCGGACTTGAGACCGCACTCCTTGAGAAGCAGAGCCAGGGGCGTGCCGACCCACTTGGTGTTCCCGATGAGGCCGCCGGCGGGGGAATTGCCGGAGCATTCCAGGGTGGCGACGAATTCCGCGGCCGGACGCGCCTTGAGCGTGTCCAGGTGGAACGAGCGGGCGTTTTCCACCAGGCCCGAGACCTCCAGACGCCAGGCCGCCATGTCCACATCCGGGTAGCCGTAGTGGGCGACGCTGAAGAAGTGGTCCTTCGGCGTGATCCAGGAAGTGGTCTGATCCCAGGGGAGCGTGGGACGCTCGGGGTTGGGGGGCTTGGTGTCGAGGAAGGGGATCATTTGCTCGTCGGGCTCGGCGGCGGGGAGAAAATGAGCAGCTCCCAGAGCGAAACCAGAGGTTAAAATGTCACGTCGGGTCATCATGGACGTTCATCATACTACAAGACGCCGGGAGTGGTTAGCGGCGGCCCTGGGCGCCGGGATCGTGGGGTCGGGCTGCGCGCGGCCGCGCCGGGTGGAGGGGAGGACCAGCAAAGTGAAGGTTGTCGAGTTCAACGACGCGGGCGAGCGGGTAGCGGTGGTGGAGACCGCTAAGGTGGTCAAGACCGACGCGGAGTGGAAGCAACTGCTGACGCCGCAGCAGTTCTACGTGACGCGGCAGAAGGGCACGGAGCGGGCGTTCGGCGGCGAGTATTGGAACCATCACGAAGAGGGGATCTACCGGTGCCGCTGCTGCGGGAACGCGCTGTTCCGGTCGGATACGAAGTTCGAGTCCGGGACCGGGTGGCCCAGCTTCTGGACGCCGATCGCGCCGGAAAACATCCGCGACGAGAGCGATACGAGCGCCTTCATGGTCCGGACCGAGACGATGTGCCGAAAATGCGACGGCCACCTGGGGCACGTGTTTGACGACGGTCCGCCGCCGACCGGGCTGCGGTACTGCATGAACTCGGAGTCGCTGCGGTTTGTCAAGAAGGCGTGAGGCGGAGGTAGCGGTGACCTGCGGCGGAAGCCTCCGTAAACACAATCCGAATTTTCCAGAGGCGGATTCGGCGCTGGCTATCGTCAGAAGCGATGTGCGCGGTTGGAGTCGCACTGGAAGGGAAGGGATACTTTTCGACTGCGATCACAGAAGGCCATTAACTTTCTACCGTCCTATCAAGACCCGCTCCAGCTCCGAACCCTCCAGGTCGCGGCCCACGATGCGCCCCTCGCGGTCGATCACCAGGGTGGCCGGCAGCCGCTCCACGCCGAACCGCCGCACCGTTTCATTGCGAAACCCACCCTCCGCGACAGCCCGGGGCCAGGGCGCCTCCTGCGAGGACCCTTCCAGCGACACGGTTACGATCTCAAACTCCCGATCCTGACGCCCTTCGTAGAGCCGGCGCAACTCCGCCGTCTGGGCCGCGCACGGTTTGCACCATCCCGCCCAGAACTGCAGGAGGTAGGTTTTCCCCAACAGCGACTTACGGCTCACTGCGCCGAAAGAGAAATCCGGGGCCGGCTGGAGTGGTGAGGCCGCGGCCGCGGGCGGCTTGGCCTGGGGAGCGATCTTCGTGGCCAACGGTGTGAAGACCGGCCTGGCCGCCGGCCAGGGCTTGGCCCCCACGGGTCTGGCGGCGGCGCCGGGCCGGCTCCCGACCCGCATCTCGGTTGCCGCCGCTTTGCGCCGCTCCTCGTCGAATCTATCCAAACCGTCCAGGGCGTCCTTGTCCAGGTACCCCTGGAGCTTCCGGCCCTCCAGGTCGGCGGTTACCGCCACACACGCCGACGATGGCGCCACCACGGTCAGGCGCAACTTCACCGGGGTTCCCCGCGGGAGTCTCGCCATCACGGGCGCGGTCGCCTCGCAGCGTTCGTGCAGCGCGGTGTCGTCTTCCCGGATGGTCTGGGCTGGCAGCGCGGCGCCGAGCAGGGTCAGGGTCAGGGTCAGGGTCAGGAGGGTCCTCATGCTGCCTATCGTAGCCGGATGGAACTGCGCGCACCATCGGGCAAAGACCTGAGATTCATCGTACAATCCAGGGCAGGCATGATCGGCCGAACCCTGGGACACTACCGCATCGACGCCCGTCTAGGCGAAGGCGGCATGGGCGTGGTATACCGCGCCACCGACACGCGCCGGGGGCGTCCGGTGGCCATCAAGGTTTTGCACCCGGACCGGGTCGCCGACCCCGAGCGCCGCCGCCGCTTCATCCACGAGGCCCGCGCCGCCAGCGCCTTGAACCATCCGAACATCATCACGATCCACGAAATCGACGCCCAGGAGGGCGTCGATTTCATCGCCATGGAGTACGTGGAGGGCCAGACCCTGGAGGCGTTCATCGGGCGCCGCGACCTGCGTCTGAAAGACTCCTTGAAGTACGGCATCCAGATCGCCGACGCCCTGGCCAAGGCTCACGGCGCCGGCATCGTCCACCGCGACCTGAAGCCTGCGAATGTCATGGTCACGGCTGACGGCTTGGTCAAGGTCCTCGACTTTGGCCTGGCCAAGCTAAGCGAGCCTTCCGGCGACACCGGCGTCGACGGCGCCACCAAGAGCATGGTCATGGGCGCGCCGGAGTCTCCCCACACGCAGGAAGGCTCGATCGTCGGCACGGTGGCCTACATGTCGCCCGAGCAAGCCGAGGGACGGCGGGTCGACTCCCGCTCCGACATTTTCTCTTTCGGTTCGGTTCTCTACGAGATGGCAACGGGCCGCCCGGCCTTCCAGGGCCGCAGCAAGATTTCGACGCTCTCGGCGATCCTCCACCAGGACCCCAGGCCGCTCGCCGACGCGCCGGAGCTGGTGCCGCAGGATCTGGAGCGCACCATCGCCCGCTGCCTGCGCAAAGACCCGGACCGGCGCTTCCAGCACATGGCCGACCTCCGCATCGCGCTGCTCGATATCAAGGAGGAGTCCGAGTCGGCGCGTCTGCCGGCGCCGCCCCGCTCGCGCGGCATTTCCGGCCGTGGCCTCGCTTTGCCTCTGGGTGTCGCCGTCGCTTTGACAGCCCTGCTCGCCTGGTGGATCATGCGCCCCCGTGCCGCCCCGGAATTGCGCCTTACCCAACTTACCTTCGATTCCGGACTCACCACCGATCCCGCCCTCTCCCCCGACGGCAAGCTGGCCGCCTATGCGTCCGACCGCGCCGGCGATGCGGGGCTCGACATCTGGGTACAGCAGATCGCCACCGGTCAGGCCATCCGCCTCACGCGCCACCCCGCCGACGACCGCGAGCCATCGTTCTCGCCCGACAGCTCCCGCGTGGTATTCCGGTCCGAGCGCGAGGGGGGCGGGCTCTACGTCGTGTCGGCGCTGGGCGGCGAGGAGAAGCTCGTCGTCCCGCAAGGACGCCACCCCCGGTTCTCCCCCGACGGCGACCGCATCGCGTATTGGATCGGCAGCCCCGGCGGCGACCCCATCGTGCCAGGCACTTCCAAGATTTACCTGGTCCCCGCCTCCGGCGGATCGCCCGCTCCGTTTCACGCCGGCTTCGCCGCGGCCCGCTACCCGGTGTGGTCTCCGGACGGCCGCCAGATCGTCTTCTGGGGCCTGCGCGACTCGACAGAAGACTGGTGGGTCGCCTCCGCCAATGGCGGCGATCCCCGTCCCACCGGCGCGCTGGCCACGCTGGCCGGCCGCGGCCTCAACGCGCCGCCCGGCGCTTATCGCATATTCCCCGCCGTCTGGCTGGAGGGTGATCGCATCCTCTTCTCGGCCAGATCCGACGACAGCGTAAGTCTCTGGCTTCTGTCCCTCCGATCCCAGGCGATCGAACGCGTCACCAGCGGCAGCGCTCAGGAGGTTCGGGCAGCAGCGGCTCCGGGAGGCCTGTTCGCGTTTGCCTCGGTACGCGACAACATCGACGTGTGGAAGCTGCCGGTCGACCACGCGCGGGCGCAGCCGTCCGGTCCCGCGGAGCGCCTCACCACCAGCGCGGGCCTGGACGTCACGCCCAGTGTATCGCTCGACGGCCGCTGGGTCGCCTTCACTTCCCGGCGCTCGAGTAGCCAGGAGGTTTTGGTCAAGGACCTGACCAGCGGCAAGGAGACCTCTCTTACTTCCGCTGTCGCCGGGTCCCTCCCGGATTCCGACGTGAGCCACTGGCCTTACATCAGCCCCGACGGCTCCATGATCGCCTACAAGACAACGGCCAACAACCGCTCGGAGGTCTACCTGGTGGCCAGGACGGGAGGAGTGCCGGAAAAGGTTTGCGAAGGGTGTGCCGCCGCCTGGTCGTTCACCCCCGACGGGCGGCAGCTTCTGGTCTGGCCGGGAGACCGGGACCGCACCGCCGCCGTGCTGGATCTGGCCACGCGCAAGCAAACGACCATCCTGGAGCGGGCCGGTTACGCCATCTTCCGCACCCGCCTGTCTCCCGACGGACTCTGGGTGGCCTTCCACGCCCGCAACCGACCGGGACGTTCGGCGATCTATATCGCTCCGTTTCGCGGTCCCGCCCTCATCCCCGAGCGGGACTGGGTCGCTGTAACGGATAACGACAGCTACGACCTGAATCCGGTCTGGTCGCCGGAGGGCAGCATCCTCTACTTCTTCTCCGAGCGCGACGGCTTCCGCTGCGTCTGGGCCCGCCGCCTGGACCCCGCTACCCGCCGGCCGCAGGGGGACCTCCTGGCCGTCCGGCATTTTCATGCCGCGACGCTGTCCATGATCCCGGTGACCACTAACTTGCTCACCATGGGCGCTGGCCGGGGTCTGCTGGTTTTCCCGCTGGTGGAAACGACCGGCAACATCTGGCTGGCGCGCTACGCCGGCGCCGGGGCGAGACCATGAGGGAGCGCTTGGTTCAGACATGCGAGGCCACCACGTTCGAGAGACGACCGCAAGCGGGACCCTCCTTGACTATAAGGAGCCATCGGGACTGATAGGAACGTGCGGGGGCTCGTGGCAGTAGAAGCTCGTGAAGAAGAACCGATAGGGCCCCGGAATACCTCGGATTCGCGGCATTCCAACCGTCGCTCCCTGCTGTTCACATCCACCTTACCCCTCGGCCTGCCAGAACCGGTGTCCCGTCTGGCGGATGAAGACATCCTCCAGAGTCGGCTTGGATACCGTGACCGCGTCGATCTGGCCGGGGAAGGCCTCGACTAACTGGGCGATGAACTCGTGGCCGCGCTCGCGCTCGATCCGGACGGTGCCGTCGATGGGGGAGGCTTCGAGAGAAAAGCGCTCCCGGACCAGGCGGCTCAGGGTATCGGGATCGCGGGTGCCCAGGACAATCACGTCGCCGCCAATTTGCTTCTTTAGCTCTTCGGGGGAGCCTTGGGCTACCAGGCGGCCGTGGTCGAGGATGGCGAGGCGATCGCAGCGCTCGGCCTCTTCCAGGAGGTGGGTGGTGAACAGGACGGTCACGCCGATCGAGTCGCGGAGGTGAGCCAGGTACTGCCAGAGGTCGTGGCGGCCACCGGGGTCGAGGCCGGTGGTCGGCTCGTCGAGGAGGAGGAGACGGGGGTCGTGGAGGAGTCCTTTGGCCAGCTCGAGGCGGCGTTGCTGGCCGCCGGAGAGGGTTTCGACCAGGTCGGCGGCGCGGTCGGCCAGGCCGACCCGGATCAGGTTCGCGGTGGCGCGGTCGCGCAGCGCGTGGCCGTGGAGACCGTAGAGATGGCCTTGGTGGAGGAGGTTCTCCAGGGCGGTCAGCTTGCGGTCCAGGCTGGGGGCTTGGAAGACCACGCCGATGGTGTGGCGGACGGCGGCGGGGTCCTGAGACACCTCCAGTCCGAAGATGCGGGCGGCGCCGGCCGCCGGGCGCTGGAGGGTGGAGAGGATGCGGAACAGCGTGGTCTTGCCGCCGCCGTTGGGACCCAGCAGGCCGAAGATTTCACCGGCCGCAACGCGGAAGGTGACGTCGTCGAGCGCGGTGCGGTCGCCATACCGGAAGCTCAGGTGATCGACTTCGACTGCCGGGGAGGTCACTTCTTGTCCAGGACCATCAGGACGTAGACCAGCGGGAGATAGACAACCGAGGCCTGCAACAGGCGGCGGGCCTGCACCCGGGAGTAGCGGGTGGCCACTTCCCAGCCGAAGTAGAAGTACGCCAGGCCCAGCAGCAGCGTGCCGGCGAGGTAGATGTTCCCAGCCAGACCTAGCCAGGTGGGGAGGCTGCTGACCAGGAGGAGGGCGACGGTATAGGCTATGATTTGGCGGCCGGTGGCGGTACCCCGGGCGTCATCGACCACGGGCAGCATGCGGATGCCGCCGCGCTCGTAGTCCTCGCGGTAGAGGGCGGCGATGGCCAGGAAGTGGGGGAACTGCCACAGGAACAGGATGCCGTACAGGACCCAGCCCTCGACGCTCAGGCGTCCGCTGACCGCGGTCCAGCCCATCAGGATGGGCATGGCGCCCGGGAAGGCGCCTACCAGGGTGGAGTGGGGGGTGCGGGCTTTGAGCGGGGTGTAGCAGAGGAGGTAGCTGGCGCAGGTGAAGGCGCCCAGGGAGCCGGTGAGGAGGTTCACCGCGGTGGCGAGGTAGGCGACGCCGGCGATCGCTAGAATCAGACCGAACCAGAAGGCGTGGGAGGGCGACATGCGGCCGGCGGGGAGGGGGCGGGCCTGGGTGCGGCGCATTTTGCCGTCGGCGACGCGCTCCATCCACATGTTCAAGGCGGCGGTGCCGCTGGCTACCAGGGCGGTACCGATTACGGTGTGCAGGAGGAGGAGGAAGTTTAGGGACCACCCGGGGGAGGCTAAGTAGAAGCCTACGGCGGTGCTCATCAGGATCAGCCAGGTGACGTTCGGCTTGGTTAGCTCGAGGTAGTCCTTCATGCCGTGACCGTTCCCTCGTTGGTGGCTGCCGGAGCCAGCATGCGGCGGGACTCCAGGGCCAGCCAGAGACTGGCCGCCAGCGTGAGCGCGCCGGTGGCTACGTGCGCTACCGTTATAACTACCATCACGAACAAGGGCTGGGGAGCATCACGAGTAGCCTCCCGTACCATATACGAAGCCGCGCCCAAAATCAATTGCAGGAACAGGAGTGTTCCCAGGAGGCCCGCCGGACGCACCAGGACCGGCTGGTCGCTGTGGCGGGTGAGAGCGCGATAGACGGTCCACAGGACCAGGGTCGCGACTACGGCGGCACCGCCGAGGTGAGGGATGATTCCGGAGGCTTTGTGTCGGAGGGCGGCTCCCAGAACCAGTTGCAGGTAGATAGAAGCGGTGGTGAGGGTGGCTAATTGGCCCAGGGTTGGGAACTGGGGATCGGGGATCCGAACTACCGGTTGCCGCCAGCGCCGGCCGGTGGCCAGGGCCAGGGTGACGGTCATGCAGAAGAAGGCCTGGGCCAGGCAGGCGTGGGCCACCGACACCGGGGCCGGGAGGAAGAACAGTACGGTCAGGCCGCCGAGGATCCCTTGGGCCACCACCGCTGCTAAGGCGATGAAACCTAAGCGTTGCACCCAGCGGCGGGGCTCGCGTCGCCACAACCACACGGCCAAGCCGATGGTGAGCATCCCCACCGTGGAGGCCACGACGCGGTGGCCGTGCTCAAAGCGGATATTGCCGACCCAGGGCGGGGTCAGGCTGCCATAGCTCAGAGGCCAGTCCGGCACCGCCAGACCGGCCTCGTTGCTGGTCACCAGCGCCCCCGCGACGATCAGGCAGAGCGTCGCGAAGGCGACAAACACGGCAAAACGGTGCATCCCACTACTCGCCCTTGAAGTTAAAGTCGACGGCCTGGCTGGCCGAGGGGGCCAGGGTCACCTTCTGCTCCTGAGCGCCGAACTTCTCGTGCCAGGCCTCGATTGTATACTCGCCCGGCGGCAGGCCCTTGATCTCGAAGGTCCCCTGATCGTTGGTGACCGCGAAGAAGGGATGCTCCACCACGCCGATGTAGGACTTCATCCAGGGGTGGACGTTGCACTTCACCGGGATCATGATCTCGCCGCGGGGGAAGGTCTTCTCGAGGGCGGAGCCCTTGGGCGGTTGCGACTGGTTCCACTCGCGGTTGGTCTTGGGCATGGGGTGGACGTTGTGGGTGGTGGGATCGGCGTTGTTGACGGCGAGGGTCTGGCCGGCGCGGACGCCGACGACGTGCGGGTGGTACACGCAACCCTTCTGATCGAGGGCGACCGAACCGCTCGGGGGCTCGAAGGTCTTACCCTCCAGGCCGCCCTTGACGTAGACGAACACGTTGGCCAGGGTACCGTTGGAGTTGACCACCACTTCCTCGCTGGTCACCGGAGTAGTATGCAGGCCTTTGCAGTCGGGCTCGGCGCTCATGTCGATGCGGGGAGCCTTGGGGGCCGCGCCGGCGAAGGCCACTTTGCCGGTGACAGTGGCGGCGGTGGCGGGGTCCACCTTGGTGACAGCCGCGGCGGGCTGATCGGCGGCCTTTTTCTCCGTGGTCGGCGCCGTACCGCCCCCGCAACCGGAGGCAAAAATGAGGGCCGCCACGATCGTGGCGGTATAGAGCGTTTTCAGCATCATGCGTTTTCTAAGCCTTTCTAACCACCGCCTAGGCGGCGGAGTTCCTCGGGGGTGAATTGGAACATGTAGCGGACCAACAAGTCCGCATGGTCTTTAGTATAACCTTTAAAGCTGTCGGGCACCGGGCCGTTAAAGACCCAGCGGTTGCCGTCGCGGCGGAACAACTCCGACGGCATGGAGGTCCCGGGCGCGATCTTGGCCGGGTCGAGCAGCCAGCGGTTAGTCCAGCCGGGCTTCAGACGCTCGCGGGCGGCCAGGAAATTGGGCGCCGTGGCCCGGACGTCGTGCGCCGCGTTGCCCGTGGCGTGACACTTCAGGCAGGGGGCGCCCTTGCTGGTGAACAGGTTGCGGGCCATAGTACGCTCGGCCTCGGTCAGGAGTTCCAGCGACTGCTTGGTCTGGATGTAGGGCGTTACCTGCGACGAAAGCGCCATGAAGAACCGCACCAGCTTGTCGACCTCGCCCTCGGAGAAGAAGAACGTGGGCATGCGGATTTTCAGATAAGGCCGGACCCCATTGCGGGCGGTATCGGTCTCACTCAGCGAGGGGTTCGACAGGAACCGCACCAGCCAGTTGGGATCCACGCGGGCGCCC
Source organism: Terriglobia bacterium (assembly GCA_041477815.1). GTDB lineage: Bacteria > Acidobacteriota > Terriglobia > Bryobacterales > JACQDG01 > JBGOUV01. Next base: position 9,919 of record JBGOUV010000229.1, read on the forward strand.
TCGCCCACCAGTTGCGGCGGCAACTGCTCTTTCCAGTCCGGATCCTGGTAGCGCGGCAGGTCCATGAACACGGAGTGCTGGTTGGCGCGCAGGACGTGGCAGCCCATGCAGTTGTACTTGCGGACGATCCACCAGCCTTCCTGAATGTCGCGGCGCTGGTCCTGCGGCTTGTAATGATACGAGGCGGGCATGGCCGACTCGACCGACCCCAGCAGGAAGGTGGTGAGAGAGTCGATCTCCGGCTTGGACAGGTGGAAGTTGGGCATCTTCAGCCGCTCGAGCTGCGGCTTCACCTTGCCCTGGTCGAAGAAGTCGGGCTGCTTGAGCTTGCGCTCGAAAAAGCCCTTGTGGTCGTACCAGCCTTCGCTTTCGGCCGGATGGGTGAGGAGCGCGAAGTCCAGCCGCTCGATCGGCTTGGAGCCTTCCTTGGTCAGCTCGGTACCGATACGACCCTCCTCCTCCAGCGCGGCAATCTCGTGGCACCCGGCGCACCCGTAGTTGCGGACCAGGGCCAGCCCCTGCTGCTTGAGCTGGGGGTCGTCCATGTAGTCGGCGGCCGGATAGGGGGCGTTGTCGCGCTTCAGGGTGGTCAGGTAGGAGGCGACGTCGCGGGCCTCCTCGGAAGTGAGCCGCAGCGACGGCATGGGGGTCATCTGCTGCACCTGCAGCGTGTAGCCGTCGTTGGGGCAGCGGTTGTTCTTCAGGTCGAAGGCGAAGGGCTTGCCGGCCTTGGCGTAGTCCTCGGGGCCGATATCCTTCTTCTCGAGGGCGCAGTAGGGACGCGTGCGCTCGCGGGGGTTGTGGACCCACCGGACCAGGTAGTTGTAATTGGCTTTCTCGCCCACCCGGGTGAGGTTGGCGGCGAAGGTGCCGCCGCGGAAGCTGGAGCCCTCGCCCACCGAGTGGCAGGCCATGCAGCCGCGGGTTTCGAAAAGCTCTTTACCCTTGCCGGGATCTCCCTTGGCCTGCTCCGGGAGTTTCCCCGCGACGCCCGACTGCCAGATAAACGCGGCGATGGCCTTCCGCTCGTCGTCGGTCAGACGGAAAGTGGGCATCTTGGTGGTGGCCCGGAATTCGTGGGGATCCTTGATCCACACCGGGACCCACTCCTTGCGCAGCTTCATCCGGACTTCCTTCAGGCTGGGCCCGATCTTCTTGCCCTCCTGCATGAGGCTGGACGCCTGGAT
>JBGOUV010000012.1:0-36501 GCA_041477815.1 Terriglobia bacterium
AGGACCTGCTCGACGTCTCCTTTGGGGGCCAGCAGGCCGCTGCGCTCGAGGCGGTCGAGGATGTTTTCTTCGGCCTGGCGGGCCCAGGCTCGCTGGCTCTCTACCGGCGAGAGGTCGGGCGAGGCGGCCTGGTCGCGGACGGGGGTATCGGCTTCGATCAGGAGACTCGTAAGCTCCTCCCAGCGGCCGGCGCGGGCGGCGTTGTAGCCCCACAGCCGAACTTGGCCCTTGAGGCGGACGGGTTGGTCTCGGCGGGGTCGGGGCCGGGCGTCTTCGATGTAGATCAGCGCCGGGACATACCACCCGGGAGCGACGTGGACGCGCCAACTGTCGAAATGGAAGAAAACCGTGGCCGAGCTGCTGTGGCTGTAGGTGCCGTTGAAGCGGACGATGCGGTAGTCCTTGTCTTCGACCCAGATGCGCCCGAGGAACTTGCCGGCGGCCTTGCGGTCGCGGGGGGCGACGTCGAAGATCAGGCACCGCAGGTCGCCCAGAAACTCGCGGCGGACGTAATCGAACCGGTAGGTCTCGCGGTTGAAGTCGTCGACGTCGGGGACCACCATCTGGGCGAAGCCGGCCGGGGAGAGGGTTAGAGAGGAGCCCCGCCCACGGCTGAACAGGCGGCCAGGCTTTTGGAAGGCCGGACTGCTGAGGAAGGTGATGTGTTCGGGACCGTCGCGCAGGTCGAGTTTGCCGATCAGGTAGTGGTCGGCGGCGAGGTCTCCGGTGTCGGACAACTCCTGAAGGTAGACCTCGAGAATGGGTTGGAGAGGACGCAGGCGCTGGAGGAAGTCCTGCTCGTTGGCCACCACGCGGTCGATGAGAGCGTTGGCTGCCGCCGGTTTTTGGGCGGGGACCGGGGCCGCGGCCAGAAGGGCGGCCAGAAGCAGGCAGGGGAGCGGGGGGCGCATAGAGAAAATCCTTATCGATCGATCAATAGGCAAGCTGGAAGGTCATACGGAGCTGGGCGGTGGAGTCCACCGGCCGGCCGTCTTCCAGGGCCGGGCGGAAGCGGATGCGGTGGGCCGCTTCGATCGCCTTTTCGTCCAGTCCATGGCCCAGGCCGCGAACCACCGAACCAACCTCCACGCTGCCGGAGGCGGTGAAGGTGATGCGGAGTACGACTTCACCTTCAATCTGGAGACGGCGGGCTTCCTCGGTGTAGGCGGGGCGTGGTTTCGTCAGGATCTCGACCGGCGTAGCCGGACCCGCGGATTCTACCCGGAGCCGCGGCGGGGCGGGGGCGGCGGCCGCCAGGTCACCGAAACCGCCGCTGCGGACGGCGGCTGGCGCGCGCGCCGGCGCGGTGGGCTGCACGGAGGCGAAGCCGCCAGCAACGATGCGGCCCGGGCGAGTGGTGGTGGGGCTGGCGGGGCCGCGCGTGGAGTCGAAGCCGGTGGCCAGGACCCGGCCGCTGGGAGCGTCGGGAGACGGCGGGCTGGAGGCGGCAAGGAACTCGCCGGTATGCACGGGGAGCGCTGGATGGGGAGCGGGGGTCGGGGGTGATACGGCGGCGAATAGATCGGTTTGGATTCGGGGCGGAGGCGGCGCGGCGACCAGGGGCGGCGGAAGCACCGGGTTGACGGGGGTCTCCAAGCGGACAGCCGGCTGGAGGGCAGGGGTAATCTCGCGCCGCGGGACCCTCGGTGCGGCCCGCGCCCTGTACACAGCGACCGGGGGGGGAAGGGCGGCGTCCAGAATGGGAACCCTGGTTAGCTTGGGAGGCGGAGCGGGCTCGGGCGGCGCCAGCCAGAGCGGACCCCGCACGCGCTTGACCGGAGCGTTCAGTTGTGGCGCCGAGGCGCTGATGGCTAGCAGCACCACGATGCCGAACACATGCAGCGCGACGCTGAGGCCACCGGCCCCGCTTGGATCCGGCGGGGCGGGCTTGTCGAGGTTGAGGTTTAGCACGTTCCTAATTGCTATCGGACGATTCCCGGCGAACCATAAGGGATGCGATGATAGGGCCCATGAAGGTTCTGTGGATCGGGTTGCTGGTGGCGGCGTGGGGGACGGCGGAGGTGCGCAACACCCGTTTTGCCGGCCGGGCGGCGTGGACCATCGAGACCCCCCGGCTGCGGGTTACCATTCTGGAGGGAGGCGGGCACGTGGCCGAGATCGTCCTCGCCGAAGGGAGCGCGATCAACCCGCTCTGGGTGCAGTCCAGATCTACGATCGATCCGGACCAGTACAATCGGGCCTTGCATGAGAAGGCTTATGGCGGCGGGTCGGGGGCCCGGCTGATGAGCGGTTTGGCGGGGCACAACGTCTGTTTTCCGTACTGGGGCGATCCGTCCCCGGCCGAGGCGCGCGCCGGCATGACCTATCACGGAGAAACCGGCGTGGTGCGTTGGGTTCGTTTGGACGCCCCGGGAGACCGGCTGCGGGTGGCGGCCGAGCTGCCGGAGTCCCGGACGCGGTTCGTGCGGGCGGTGGAAGTGGCCGGGCAGATTGCCTACTTCGACGAGGCGGGAGAGAACGGCAGCGGGTGGGACCGGCCGGTGGGCTGGTGTGAGCACGTCACGCTGGGGGCGCCGTTTCTGGAGAAAGGCGTCACCCGGATCGACGCCTCGCTGACGCGGGGGCGGGTGAACGGGGAGGCGGCGGGCGTGGAGTTCGAGTGGCCGAACGGCCGGGCCGAGACGGCAGTGGATCTGCGGACGGTCCGTAACGTGGAGCGGTCGGGCTTCGTGAACAACTTCCTGGTCGATCCGGGACGGCGCTATGGCTATTTTGTCGCGGCGCACCCGGGCCGGGGATTGCTGTTTGGGTACATCTTTGTGCGGGCGGAGTTTCCGTGGCTCAATATCTGGGAGGCGAACAGTCCCGCCATGCTGACCCGCGGGATGGAGTTCAGCAACACGCCGACCCACGGGACCATGCGCGCCCTGGTGGCCGCGCCCCTGCTGTGGGGCACGCGGGCGTTCGAGTGGCTGGAGGCGAGGGGGAGCCTGCGGAAACGCTTCGCGGCGTTTGCGGCGCGCGCCCCGGCGGGGTGGCGGGGGACGGCCGACGTGAGGGTCCGGGAGGGCCGGCTCGAGATCGTGGAGGCCGGCTCCGGGAGGGTAGTGGCGCTGGCCTTTGAGGAGGCGCGGTTGGAGGCGAGGTGAAAGGCCTTTTTCCTCTGCGCCCCCGGCGTCCTCTGCGGTAACAATAGGGGTAGACCATGAAGATCATCGCCATTCGCGACACTACCGTTTCTATCCGCTCCCAACTTCGCAACGCCTTCATCAGCTTTGCCGAGATGACGGTATCGGCGGTGGTGGTCATCACCGATATCGTGCGACACGGCCGGCCGGTGGTGGGATGCGGGTTTCACTCCAACGGACGGTACGGCCAGAGCGGGATTCTGCGGGAGCGGCTGATCCCGCGTCTGCTGGCGGCGCCGCCGGAGGCGCTGCTGACCGAGGACGCCAGGAACTTCGATCCGTTCCGGGCCTGGCAGATTATGATGGCCAACGAAAAGCCGGGAGGGCACGGCGAGCGGCCGGTGGCGGTTGGCGCGGTAGATATGGCTTTGTGGGACCTGGTGGCCAAGATCGAAGACAAACCGCTCTACCAGGTGCTGGCGGAGCGGTTCCTGGGCGGGGAAGTGGATCCCAGCGCCTATGTCTATGCCGCGGGCGGCTACTACTATCCGGGTAAGGACCTGGGCGCCCTGCAGGAGGAGATGCGCGGATACCTGGCGCTGGGGTACGACACCGTGAAGATGAAGATCGGGGGGGCCCCGCTGGAGGAGGATCTGAAAAGGATCGAGGCGGTGCTGGAGGTGGTGGGGAAGGGCGAGGCCCTGGCCGTGGACGCCAACGGGAGATTCGATGAAGAGACGGCGCTCCGGTATGCCGAGGCGATCTCGCCGTACGGGTTGAAGTGGTACGAGGAGCCCGGGGATCCGCTGGATTACGATCTGCTGGCGGCGGTGGCGGCGGCCTCCAAGACGCCGATCGCCACCGGGGAGAACCTGTTTTCGTGGCAGGACTCGCGGAACCTGATCCGGTACGGGGGCATGAATCCGCAGCGGGACTGGCTCCAGATGGACCCGGCGCTGAGCTATGGGCTGGTGGAGTACCTACGGATACTGGTAATGCTGGGACGGCAGGGGTGGTCGTCGCGCCGGTGCCTCCCGCACGGCGGGCACCAGTTCGCACTGCACATCGCGGCGGGCCTGGCCCTGGGAGGGAACGAGTCGTATCCAGGCGTGTTCGAGCCCTTCGGCGGATTCGCCGACGGCGTGCCGGTGGAGGGCGGGCGCGTGCGCCTCCCCGACGACCCGGGGATCGGCATCGAACGCAAGGCCAACTTGATCCCCATCTACGAGGCGATGCGGTGAGGATTCTGGCGGCTTTGTGGTGCGCCGGCGCCCTGGTCGCCCAGCACGTGGTGTTCGTGACCGGGGACGACGAATATCGGTCCGAGTTTTCGATGCCGATGATCGCCCGGATTCTGGAGACCAGGCACCGGATGAAGACGTCGGTGGCCTACGCGCGGCCCACGCCACAGTCAAATACCAATATCGACGGCCTGGAGGCGTTGCAGACCGCCGACCTGGCCGTGCTCTTCCTGCGCTGGCGGGAGCTGCCCGACACCCAGTTGCGGATGATTCTGGACTATGTCGAGTCGGGCAAACCGCTGGTCGGGCTCCGCACCTCCACTCACGCCTTCCGGTATCCGCAGGGAAGCCCCCACGAGCGTCTCAACGACGGCTTCGGGACCGCGGTATGGGGGCAGCGGTGGATCCGGCACCACGGGGCGCAGTCGAGCACGGACGTGGAGGCCGTGGCCGATCATCCCATTCTGCGGGGCGTGGAGCGGAAATTCCACGCCAGATCGTGGCTGTATGTGGTGGAGCCGCTGGTGGGGGATTGTGCCCCGCTCCTGACCGGACGATCCGTGAACGCCAGTCCGGGTAAGGACTGGAGTCCGCAGCCGGTAGCCTGGACCAAGACCTATAAGGGGGCGCGGGTGTTCTTCACCACCCTGGGACATCCCGAGGATTTCAAGCTGGAGGCCGTGCGGCGTCTGGTGGTCAACGGGATTTACTGGTCGCTGGGGAAGGAGGTGCCGCGGGGCGGCGCGGAGGTCGCGATTGCCGGAGAGTACGCGCCGCCCGCGTCGGGCGTGCCGTCGCGGTAGGAGGCGGGCTCAGATAGGGAGCAACCGGCGGAAGAGCTGTTCCAGCGTCTGCTCCGGGGTTTCGCAAAGCCCGCTGTGGACCGGCGAGACCTGGATGATGGTGCTGCGTGGCGCGACGAGCCAGTGGAACCGCTCGCGCCGGGTGAGCCGGGCGATCGGTCCGGCGTCGGGGTCCCCGGCGCAGATCTTTGGGAAGGCCTCCAAGTGCTGGCGCACGAGGTCGACGTCGAGCTCCGGCCAGAGCGCCTTCAGACGGGGCTCGTCGACGTGCACACGAGCTCCGAGAAAGTCCTGGTCCAGGCAGAAGACGAGGACGCCGGCGTTTACGAACTCTTCCCGTTCGACGCGGGGGACCACACGGAGCACGGCGTAATCAAACGAGCTCGGCTCGGGCACGGATAGCCTCCTGGACGAAGTTCGATGCAGCGCTGAGGCGCCGGGTGAGAAAATCGGCATAGGCCACGCGCTTGGCAGTCGCTGTCGAGATGCCGGGCTCGGGCAGCAGCCAGGCGTCCGGCACTTCGTCGAGAATCGCGGCGAAGACTGCCGGACTCAGTCGGCCACTCGAGACCGCCGCGGCTTCTTCCATAGCGGCCGCCCAGGGCAGCAGCACGTGGTGGCGGATGGCGGGAAAGGCGGACTCGGCGATCTGTTCGACATTTTGCCAGTGGTGGTGGAAGTACAACGCCGCGCCGTGGTCGATGCAGTAGAGGACCCGGTGCCAGTAGAGCAGGTTCGGGTTGCTGGCGGTTCGATCGACGTTGGTCACAAACGCGTCGAACCACACGACTTGCGAGGCGAGGCGCGCCGCGGCCATGTCTCCGGCCGCCGGGTCGAACATAGTGGAGCCGGGCAGGTAGTCGAGGGCGAGGTTGAGACCCACGCTGGCCTGGAGGAGTCCGCGGATTTCCGCGTCGGGCTCGTTGCGTCCGAGTGCGGCATCGACCTCGACGAAGACGAGCTCAGGCACCTGCAGGCCCAGAGCGCGGCCGATCTCGCCGGCGATCAGCTCCGCCACCAGGGCGAGGGGGCCTTGCCCGGCGCCTCTGAACTTGAGGACGTAAAGGCCCAGGTCGTCGGCTTCGACTATGGCCGGGAGCGAGCCGCCTTCCCGGAGCGGCGTCACGTACCGGGTAGCGTGTACGGTACGAAGCATTCCGCTAAATCATACAAGTTTCCGGGAAACGCGGTCGATGAGACGGGTATGGCGACCATCGCGGTTACCTCGTTGAACCTGTTCGTGGAGATAGAAACCCAGACCTGGGCGCGACCGCTGGCGGCCCGGCCAGAGGCGGTGCACGACGTGGTGAAGGTTGATTCCGATGCCGCGGCCGTCGAGCAGGCGCTCGAGGGAGATCCGGTCTTGATGGGAAAATTCGAGGCCGCGCTGCGGACGCTGGAGCGCCTCAACCCCAAGCTGGCGCGGGCGTTCACTCGGCAGATGCGAAAGAACCTGGAGACTGTCTCCAGCCGGCGTCAGGTGGACATACAGGTTCGGGTAAGCGTGCAGCAGGTGAGCATCCGCGTCGAGTTTGGGGACCGGCAGCAGCCGCAGCCGGCCAAGACCGACCCGACTGTGCTGGACCTCGATGGGAACGGCGTTCGGGTGAGTGGCATCGCGGACGGGGCCGTATTTGACATCGACGCCGACGGGCATCTGGACCGGACCCACTGGGTCACGCCCGGCGACGTCCTGCTGGCGCTCGACCGGAACCGCAACGGCCGCATCGACGACGGGTCGGAGTTGTTCGGCGACCAACGGGGAGCGGTGAACGGGTTCGAAGAGCTGCGCAAGCTCGATGGCAACCACGACGGCGTGATGGATGCGCAGGACGGCGCGTTTGGCGACCTGGTAGTCCTGAGTCGCAGCGGATCCGTGGCCTCGCTGGCGGAGGCGGGGGTCGCGGCGGTGCGGCTGGATTACAGGAACGCGGGCAACGAGCAGGTAGGGACCTTTGTGCGGACGAACGGAGCCCCGGGGCTCGCCGTCGATGTGCTGCTTTAGGACCGGCCTCCCGTCCCTGTTATAATCAAGGTGGCGGCGGCATTCTCCGATGGTAAAGGACGGGATCTACTATGGCCTGGCGTGGTCGGCGGCCGGTGTGGTACTAGGAGTATTCCTCCACCCGGCGGCCGGTGTGCCGTGCTTCGCATTGGCCGGTTTCTGCCTGTATTTCTTCCGCGACCCGGAGCGCCAGGCGCCGCCGGGACCGGTGGCCGTGTCGCCGGCCGACGGCAAGGTCGTCGACATCCGGCCCGCCGGCGAGGAGGGCAGCCGGCGCGTCAGCATCTTCCTGAACGTCTTCGACGTCCACGTCAATCGCGCGCCCATCGCGGGCCGCATCACCGACATCCGCTACACCCGCGGCAAATTTAAGGTAGCCAGTCTGGAGGAGGCCTCCACCGAGAACGAGCAAAACGCCCTGGTGGTGGACGACGGCCGCTCCCGTGTCACCTTCACGCAGATCGCCGGCTTGGTGGCCCGGCGCATCGTGTGCCACAAGAAAGTCGGCGACGCGGTGGAGAAGGGCGAGCGCTTTGGTTTGATCAAGTTCGGGTCCCGGATGGACGTGACCCTGGGACCTGAATGGGAATTGATGGTAGAGTGTGGAGAACGGGTCCGCGCGGGCAGCTCGGTGCTGGCCCGCCGGCGGCAGTAACGGCCATGCCAGCCAATCTGAAAGATCGCCGCTTCATGGGGAGAGGCGCTTACGCCCTGCCCAGCGTGTTCACCGCGGGAACGCTGTTTTGCGGCTATTACGCCATCATGAAGACCGTGCAGGCCATCGCTTTGCCGGTCGAGCGCCTGGCTGAGGCCGCCGCCTTGTTCGACCTGGCCGCCATCGCCATCGGCGTGGCCATCTTCACCGACGGCATGGACGGGCGCATCGCCCGTCTCACCAACTCGGTGAGCGACTTCGGCCGGGAGCTGGACTCGCTGGCCGACGTCATCAGCTTCGGCGTGGCCCCGGGCGTGCTGGCGTTCGCCTGGGGGGTGCGGACCATCGAACCCGGCTTCTCCTCCGAGCACCTCACCCGCTTTGGTTATTTCCTGACGTTCCTCTACGTGGTCTGCGGCGCCAGCCGGCTGGCCCGCTTCAACATTCAACAGAACCCGGTCCCCAAGAATCCCGGCCGCGCCGGCCGCAAGTACTTCGTCGGCCTCCCCATCCCTTCGGCGGCGGCCATGATCGTCTCGGTCATTCACGTCAACTCCGGCTACCCCCTGCGCTCCTGGATGCCGTGGGGATTGCTGTGGCTCTTCCTGCTGGGCCTGCTCTCATTTCTGATGGTATGCACCTGGCGCTATTACAGCTTCAAAGACCTGAACATGCTCCAGCAGCGCTCCTTCCTGACGGTGGTCTTGATCGCCATGACCATCTATCTGATCTGGAACTTCTCCCAGCCCGTGCTGATCACGCTGTCCACGGGCTACGTGGCGAGCGGCCTGGTCATCCGCATTGGGGGCGTGCTGCGGCGCCGCTTCAAGCACCTCCCCGAGCCGGAGCAGCAAGCGCACTAGTGTCCCGTCCGGCCCAGTGGTTGGCCGTGTGGAGCGGGCGCCCGCGCCCGCAGCCCGGCCTCCCGGTGGGGCCGCTGCTTCTGCTTGCCGTCCTGGCCCTGCTCCCTTCGTGCGGCTATCACGTGGCCGGCCGGGGGGAGGCTATCCCCAAGGAGATCCACACCATCGCCGTACTGCCGTTCTTCAACAACACCGCGCGCTACAAGCTCGACCAGCACCTCACCCGCGCCATCACCCACGAGTTTCTGGTCCGCACCCGCTTCCGGGTGATCCCCGAAGAGCGTGACGCCGACGCCACCTTGCGCGGCGGGGTGACCAACATTTTCGTCACGCCGGTCATCTTCGACCCGGCCAGCGGCCGCGCCACCTCAATTCAGGTGATCGCCCAGATGCAGGTGACGCTGGCCGAGCGCCGCACCGGCCGCGTCCTCTACCAGAACCAGAACTACGAGGCCCGCGAGCGCTACGAAGTGGCCATCGACCCGCGGGTGTACTTCGAGGAAAGCGAGATCGCCATGGATCGCCTGAGCCAGGCCGTGGCCCGCAACCTGGTCAGCGCTATCCTGGAGAAGTTCTGAACTGGCCCACCGACATCAGCGAACCGCGACCGTGAGTCCGTCAAGATCTTAAACCCGGAGAGCTGGAAAAGCCTGCACAGGATTCGCACTGTAGTTCTAGAAGTTGGGGGTTCCGCCGTCTTGGCGAAGGGGGTTCCACATGGCCCTGGCAGGGCCATAACGATGGCTGAAAATGTCGGGCAGCCCCCTGAGCCGCAGCCGGTACCCTGGCCGGCTTGGTGCTCTACTGGAATTCGGTAGGCCGGGCCGGGGGACCCGGCGCAGCCCCGGGGGGCCGCCCCACATTTACAGGGGAGCCGATGGTAAGCAACGCGCCAACCGCGGTGCAAGCCCCGCTAGCCCGCTCTCTCCTGGTAGGTCCCTTCGCTCGTGCTGACGCGGATGACCTCCCCCTCGGTGATAAACGGCGGCACCTGCACCACCAGCCCCGTCTCCAGCTTGGCGGGCTTCATCACGTTGGACACCGTGGCCCCCTTCAACGCGGGCTCGGTCTCGATCACCTTCAGGTCCACGGTCGCCGGCAACTCCACGCTGAGCGGCTTGCCTTCGTAGAACTCCACCGCCACCTTCATATTTGACGTGAGGTACTGGACGGCGTCGCCCAGCAGCTCCTGCGTCAGGTGGATCTGATCGTAGGTGGTGGTGTTCATGAAATGGTAGCTTTCGCCGTCCGCGTACAGGTACTCCATCTCCTGCTCGTCGAGCTCCGCCTTTTCGATCCAGTCTTCCGAGCTGAACCGGTGCTCCATCATGGAGCCGCTGCGCAGGTTGCGCATCTTGGCCTGGACGAACCCGCGGAGGTTGCCCGGCGTCCGGTGGAACACGCTAAAGATCGAGAACAAGTCGTTGTTGTGCTTGACGACCATTCCAGGTCGCAGTTTAGTCGACTGAAGCTGCATGTGGGGAAACCAAAGGAACTACGGAACTATTGTAGCAGGCGGGAAAAGAAAAATGGTTCCAAGTGACCCAACTGGCAGCTTGGCTCTCACCCCGGCTAGCACGGTTAGAACCCGGCAACCACTCTCGCCGTCCGGCTGTCCTCGGCGCTCCCCAAACGGCGCCTTTCGGCACCGCCCGGCTCACTGCACCGTGGCCCGGTCGCTGGCGTCATAGCGGTTGAAACCCTCGCGTCGAACCGGCCTTTTGCTCGCCCGCCCCGACAGGTTTTTACGCCCGCCTTGACGAGGTCAACGCTCCCGGCCTAGCTCTTCCGCGAACTGTCCGATCCTCCCCGCCGTCCGTTCGACCTTAGCTCCCCCGCCCAGCCCCGGGTGCTACCCCGAGTGCCGTTCGGGCTCATCGCGTCCGGCCCCGTTTCGGCGGTTCCGATCCGACAGCTCACCGCGTCGCGCTTTCGTCTGCTCCCCGCCCAGGGCTGTTACCCCCCTGGCGGCTCGACGCTTTCAAAAGCTCCACGCGGCGAAGGCCTGCCTCCTGGTCCGGCCCGATCTCCCTTCGCTCCCCGCCGGCTCATCTTTCGATTATTGCCGTCGGATCAACGTTCCAGGTCCGCTACCGTTCCCGAGGCTAACTGCTCATCAGACCTCTTGGAACCATTCATAGATATACTCCAACAGCCGCAGGGAGTCAAACCTTTTTTGCGCGGGGAAGGATGTTTATGCACAGTTTTATCTGGCTTGTTTTCAAATAGTTACAAGGATGTCTCGTTTGAATTGCTGTGGATAAAACGTGCCCCAAAGAATCTGTTTCATCCGGCCGCCACCGTGCGATAGATCTCCAAAATGCGGTCTGCCGCGCGATCCCAACTGAAGCCGGCCACCCGCTCGCGCCCCCTCTCGATGAGCTTCCGGCGCAGTTCCGGATCCACCAGCGCCTGGCGGATGCCCCGCGCGATCTCGAAAACGTTCTCGGGGTTGACCAGCACAGCCGCATCGCCCACCACCTCAGGTAGTGATGAGACGTTTGAGGTAATGACCGGCGTCCCCTGGGCCATGGCCTCCAGGGGCGGCAATCCGAAGCCTTCGTACAGCGACGGAAATACGAACGCCGCCGCGCTGCGGTAGAAGATCCGCAGCGTCTCCACCGGCACGAAGCCCAGGAAACGCACCCGCTGTTGCACCCGGCTGCGGATCACGCTGCGCCGCAGGTCGGAGTGCGCGGCCAGGTAATCGCCGATGATGAGCAGCCGGAGATCCCGGTACTGGGGGTGCTGATCCAGCTCGGCGGCCACCACGGCAAAAGCCTCCACCAGCCGCGGCAGATTTTTCTGCGGCTGGATGTTCCCGGCGTAGAGCAGGAAGGGATAGTCCACCTGATACCGTTCGAGGGCGAGACGGCAGTCCTCCTCGCTGTCCTGCCCCAGGAACAGATCGTCGATGGCGTTGGGGACGATATCGATGCGATCGCCGGGTATGTCCATCAGCCGGGTCAGGTCGCGGCGCGTGGCCTGTGACACGGTGATAACGCGTTCCGCGCGCGAGATTCCGTGGCGCAGGATGTGGAATCGCACCTCCGCCCGCAGCCGCGATCCGAAGGCTTCCCGGAAGAGGATCTTGTCCAGGTCGTGCACCGTGACCACGTAGGGACAGGGCATGAAATAGGGCACCACGCGGTGGGGGATGTGGAACAGGTCGGGGCTCAGCTCCCGCAGCAGGAACTGGAACCGCAGGTGATTGTCCAGGCTGGCGTAGCCCTTTTCCGACGAGGCGAAACGGAAATTGGAGGGGAGGTCGGCCAGCGCGGCCTGGGCCTTCTGGCCGCCTACCAGTATGTATTCGTGTCCGGCGCCCCGCCGGGCGAAGGCGCGCACGAGGTTCTTGATGTAGGTTCCTACACCGAAGGCCTCGGCCCGCCGGATATCAAAACCGATCAACACAAGTGGGTGCTGGGTGTTAGGTGTTGGGTGTCAAGTGCCGGTTACGAGGGTTGGTGCGAGCTTCCACGCGTAAAGAGGGAAGCGGTCGGCCAGTTCCAGAACCTGGCGCTTTACCTTATCAATGACCGCCTCGCTGCTGATATCCAGTATCACTTCGGCGATCCAGCGGCCGATCTGGCGCATCTCGGGCTCGCGCAGGCCGCGGGTGGTCACCGCCGGACTGCCCAGCCGGATCCCGCTGGGATTCATGGGCGGATTCTGGTCGAAGGGGATGGCGTTCTTGTTCGTGGTCATATGGGCGCGGTGCAGGGCCGTTTCGGCTTCCTTGCCCCGCACGCCTTTGCTGAACACGTCCACCAGCATCAGGTGGGTGTCGGTGCCGCCCGAGATGATGTGAAAGCCCTCCTCGACCAGCGTGGCCGCCAGGGCCTGGGCGTTGGCCAGGATCTGCTTCTGGTAGACAGCGAACTCCGGGGTCATGGCCTCCCGGAAGCATACCGCCTTGGCGGCAATGACATGCATCAGAGGCCCACCCTGCACCCCGGGAAACACGGCCTGGTCGATGGCTTTGCCGTGCCGCTCGCGGGCCAGAATCATGCCCCCCCGCGGCCCCCGCAGCGTCTTATGGGTGGTGGTAGTAACGATATCGGCCCAAAGGCAGGGGTTGGGATGCACCCCGCCCGCCACCAGTCCGGCGAAGTGGGCCATGTCCACCAGCATCAGGGCGCCGCAGGCGTCGGCGATGGTCCGTATACGCGCGAAGTCGATCACCCGCGGATACGCGCTGCCGCCGGCGATAATCATCTTCGGCTTATGCTCTACGGCCAGGCGCTCCATCTCGTCGTAGTCCAGCGTCTCGGTGTCCCGCTTCACCCCGTAAGGAATCACCTGGTAGGTCTTGCCCGAAAAGTTAAGCTTATGGCCGTGCGTGAGGTGTCCGCCATGGGCCAGGTTCATACCCAGGATGGTATCCCCCGGCTGCAGGACGGCCGTATAGGCGGCCAGGTTCGCGCTCGCGCCCGAATGCGGCTGGACATTGACGTACTCGGCGCCGAAGATCTTCCTAGCCCGCTGCCGCGCCAGCTCCTCGACTTGGTCCACGTACTCACACCCGCCGTAATAGCGTTTTCCCGGATACCCCTCGGCGTACTTGTTGGTCAGAACCGATCCCGCCGCCTCCAGCACCGCCTCGGAGACGAAGTTCTCGCTGGCGATCAGCTCCAGGTGGGTGTGCTGGCGGAGTGTTTCTTTCTGTACTGCCTCCCAGACGTCGGGATCGGCATCCTGCAAAGAGCGTGACATGAGCATGACCCTCGATTCTAACAAAGAGACTCTCAGGGGGTATACTCAGCACATGAAAGCGCGGTGCTTCGTGCTCCTGTTCTGCGTGGCGGCCGGAGCCGCCGATTGGCCTCAATGGCGCGGTCCGGGGCGGAACGGGGTGTCTGCGGAGACCGGCCTGCTCCAACAGTGGCCCCCGGAGGGCCCGAAGCTGCTATGGCAGCAGAAAGAGGTGGGCGACGGGTACGGGGCGCCGGCCGTGGCCGGCAACCGGATCTACCTCGTGAGCAACCAGGGGCTCGACAACGAATTCGTGCAGACGCTCTCGGTTCAGGACGGCAAGCAGCTTTGGTCGGCGCGCCTCGGAAAAGTTGGCAACCCGGACCAGAAGCCCTCCTACCCCATGGCCCGATCCACGCCGACGCTGGACGGGGACCTGCTGTACGCCCTCAGCTCGGATGGCGACCTGGCCTGCCTGGAGACCGCCACCGGCAAGGTGCGCTGGCAGAAGAGCGTGCGCAGTGAGTTCGGGGGCGTACCCGGCACGTGGGCCTATGCCGAGTCGCCGCTCGTCGATGGGGACGTGCTGATGGTCACGCCCGGCGGTGCGCAAGCCACCCTGGTGGCGCTGAACAAGAGGACCGGCGCGGTCCTCTGGAAATCGGCGATACCCGGCGGCGATCCGGCCGGCTACGCCTCGGCGGTGGTAGTGGAGGGCGGCGGCCGCAAACAGTATGTACAGTTCACCGCGAAGGGCGTGGTGGGCGTGGACGCGAAGACCGGCCAATTCCTGTGGCGCTATGACCAGACCAGCAAGGGCCCGGCCAACATGCCGACGCCCGTGGTCCGCGACGGTTATGTCTACACTTCCGCCGGCATCGTCGGCGGCGGTCTGGTCCGTCTGAAGGCCGCCCCGGACGGAGTGGCGGCGGAGCCGGTCTATCTGGTGCGCGACCTGCCCAGCACCAACGGCGGCGCGGTGCTGGTCGGCAACATTCTCTACGGGACGAACGCCAAAGGGCTGGTCGCCGCCGAGTTCCTCAAGGGTGAAGTGCTGTGGCAGGACGCCAGCATCGGCTCCGGCTCGACGTTCTACGCCGACGGCAATCTTTACGTCCATGGCCACAACGGCGAAGTAGCGCTGGTCGAAGCCACGCGGGAGACCTTCCATCAGAAGGGCCGCTTCACACCCCCCGGCCAGCCAAAGAATCGTAACACCCAGGGCGAGAAGGCCTGGCCGTACCCGGTGGTGGCCAATGGCAGGCTCTACATCCGCGACCTGGGCGCCCTCTGGTGCTATGACGTCAGGGACGCCAAGTCCGCCGATTGATCTCTGACGTGAGCCTTCTCGTGTAATACGCAATGGTTACGTGGAGGGTCTAATGACGCGGCTTGTGCCAGCCCTGTCGCTGCCTGTTGCGGCGTACGCTCAAGTTTCTACCAGGACGATCACCGACGCCCTCCAGAAGTGTCCCGGCGCAGCCGCCCCGGGGCGCCATAATCACGCTGAACCACGTCGGAACCGCCGCGAGGGCCGCAGCAAAGATCGCGGCGAGTTCGAGCCTTTCTTCCTCCCGGTCATGGTACAGCTTGACTGCGGAGCTGGCGGGCTTCAAGCGAAGACCCTCGCCGGTCTCGACCTGCGCGCCGAACAGAACGCCAGCGTGACCGGCGTGCTTGGGCTCGGCGAGGTTCCGCGAGGTCGTCCAGGTCACAAACATGACGCCCCCGCTCGAAGTGGGCATTCAGGTCGCCGAGCCAGGTCATCGAGACCAAGAAGAATCCTCGAGCTGCCCTGAACGGCCGCAACCCGTTCGCTTTTGCTCCGCTCAACGGAAACACGGCGCCCATGCCGGGCTGAGCGCGAACCTGCCCTTCATCGGTGGCGGCAGGCGGTTCTACGCCAACGAGGTTCTCATCGACGGCGTGTACGCCGCCTCCGCCCGAATCGAATCGCTCCGGCGGATCCCGGCACCTGGGTCGACAGCGCTTCACGTCTCTCCCTTCCGGCTCTGCGCTTGCGAGCAAATACATGCCGGACTAAGACCCTACCGGTGAGAACCCACGAACCCGCCGCACCGACGGCGATCGCCGCCAAGCCAAACGCCAGCCATCCCGGGTGTATCGCCGTCAAACCGGCCAGCACCAGAATCATCGAACCCACTCCCGTACCCATGTTCGTCCTCCGTTTCTCCCCATCGGGGATTGAGAAACGGCTGGGTCTGGGGACGCTCCGCACTGCTACAATAGAACGCAGTGCGGCAACGGCCTTCGGCCCAAGCCGCCAATGCGCCCGGTCCGGGTAGCTGCTCTTCCGGAGACTACCCGGGTCGGGTCTCACCCTTATACATCAGTTCGTTTCTTGGCGAGGGCGATATCTTATGCGTTATCTTATGCATCGCTGCGATGCATATGGATTGCCCGGTAGTTCGTAGAAAGTAGCGACTCTCTTTCCCAGGACGGTGGTAGTCCCGGGAAATGTCGATTGACAAAAAAAGAGAGAGTCGCATATGCACCTGAGGTTCGCACTGCGGCCAAGCGCATAAACGATTCATTGACATTCCGGCGTCGTCGGCTATCCTGATCTCACGGGAGCACGATATGAACGCCGTTTCAGAGATGGTCGACTACATCCTCACGGTAAATGACTGGAACCAAAAGCAGCTCGCGGCCGCGGTAAAAGCCGCCCAGTCTGAGGTCAGCAGATGGCTGGCCGGCGGGCCAAACCCCGAACCGAAACACTGGGAGGGGCTGGTTCACGAGTACCGCAAGGCGGTCGCCAAGTGCTGCGGCTGCACGAACCACGAAGGCCCGGACGACGTGCTTAATTTCCACTTCGTCTGCAACCTGGCGAAGGAGTACCCCAAGGCGCGTAATGTACAGGCTTTCGCGGCCCTCCGTGCAGCCTTAATTCGGAGGTTCGTTTACTTGGTCGGAGCTCCTTCCGGTGAGGATCCGTTTATCATCCCGCTGCGAGGGGAGCTCGCGCCCGGAGTGGATGCCCACTGTTTCGTCAACGACCCCACCGACCGCCGGGTGGTCCTCATCCTCGTGAGAGAGAGCGCCAGCCCCTCCGAGAAAGGCCGGATCATGATGCTCGAGCAAGCAGCGCACGTTTACCCGCGGCCTCCGGCTTCACCCGGGGTCCTGTTGGCAACCCCCGCGATCGGCTCAGCTCCGGCAAGCCGCGGACCGGCCAAACCCAAGGCCGGCGGCCAGACGTGACTGCTATGCCAGAATCGACTTCTTCACCAGCCCCTCCCCCCCTACCGGCCTGGTTGATGGCCAGCAAGGAGCAAGCCAAAGAGTGGAAGCAGGTGCTGGCACAGCACGCCGCCACGCACCTCCCTTTGAAATATGGCCAAGTCATACAGATCGGCTCAGGTACCACGCTCAACTACCTGATGGATGAGATCATTCGTGTGCAGACTGCCGAAGACCCCGCCCTGGACCTGGTTATCGTGACGTCCAATCTCCAAGTGTTCTGGCGGGGCCGGAATGCGTTGTACGACCACCCAAAGCAGTTTGCGAACACCCAAGTCATTCTCACAGGGGGACTCTTTCACTCGTCCTTGGACAGCCTCGTCGGCGCCTACGCAGCGGAGGGAATCCGCGCTGACGTAATCTTGCCGGATACTTTGTTTTTTGGGGCTGCTGGCCTCTCCTTCCAGGGGGGGGTGTCGCTGAGCTACCAGTTTGACGTTGAACTGGCGACCCAGGTGGCTTATGCTACACGGCAGGTGCATCTCCGCGTGCTCCTGTGCGACCACACAAAACTTGGAAAGCGGCGTCCGTTTAGGGCCGACCTCAGCATTGAGTCTCTTCTCGAGAAGGCTACTGACTGCTTGGTCCTTTCAACACTGCCTGATGACGACATAGAGGCAAGAGAGAACATCGCAAAGGAGCAGGAAGCCTTGACTGACTCGCTGAAGAGGCTGGCGTCGAACCTAAAGTACCGCCGCAACAACTTTACCTTTCGCTTGCTTGAGCGAGACGGGAGAGTCAACGGGGAGATTTCCCTAAAGGTAATACGGGGTGACGCACCTGATCCAGTGTTTGCTTCAACCGGCCCGTGAGCCGCTATTTGGAGGTATTAACCATGATTAGCAATCGCAGTGACGTTAGGAAGCAGTTATGGGGGCGAACTATTCGCCGCTATGATCCACAGAGGACTCCAGAATCGTCCGAGGATCACGACACGGACTGGTTCGCGCTGAGCCAGGCTGAGTTTGACACGATCAAGCAGGCTGCCGAAGCGATGCGCATGCGGCGGGTTTCCCTCGCGACCGTTGCGTCCGGGCACCAGCGCCGAAAGGCGAAGCAGCAGTGGCATCTTCCCGTGGGCGTTCCTGCGGGCACGCATGGCGCCAGCGCGCCACCCCTGGCGAGCTAACGACCGGTCATTAAGTAATCCACCGAGAGAAGCGCTGCCAATGGAGAGTTGCATGAACTTGTTCAGAGGATACGATCGCCAAACTGTAGCCGCGTCCGACGCCTCGCAGGCCGCGTACGCGACGCCGGCGCAGTCGGCACAGGCCGCGGTCGGCACAACCATGATGGCCGGCGGCGTGTGGCTGGTTCGAACCGCGAGGATGGACCCCGAGCCGACCACCAGGTCAGCCATTTTCGCGGTGGGCGGGGTGTTGCTGATGATCGGCGGGGCGCTCAGCTTGCTCCGGGCATTCGGGCAGCCCTGGAGGGTCCGGGTGACCACTCGGAAGGTCAGCGCTGTGATGGAGCCACTCGAACCCGGTGCTTGCGCGACGTCCTAAGGCGTCCGCCGCTACCTTTGGAATGGACTGCTGCAATGCACACTGCATCCGAACTTATCTTCTCGGGCTACAATCTGAGGGCCGAACCTGGAATTTGGGCCAAGCTTCTGGCCTGGACGTACGATAGAGCGCGTTGGACGCCACTTCGGCGCCTGAAGCTCTTGGTGAAGAGAAACTGCACCTATGAGGTCACTACATCGTACTACTTCAAGCAGGGCAGGTTCCTCTGCCACTATCGCCGAACATGGGAACGTGGCCACGAAGTGACCAGGCTCGTCCGGATTGAAGAGCTGTCCCAAGTGAGAGGACCGCTCGCCCCCAAACAACGCGACGAATTCAGGGCAGCTAACCTTCTCCACTTCGGCCTCGGCCGGTGTCGACTGAATCGAGATCCGGTGGCCGAGCAGTCACTTCAACCGGTCGAAAGCGCTGCCGCCGGCCGCGTCGGGGCCCTGACGTAACCGCGGCGGTTGCACCCATCCGGTCGTAAGGATCGTTCTTTGAATATCCGCCTGCATCTTCCGTTTCCCGGATGGCAAGACCCGGGGGAGGGTTCAACTTCATGGCCGGCGGTGCCACGCCCCGGACGCGGGATTCCGGTGGCTGGTCGGAGGTCGCGGTCCCGTCGGTTCTGCTGCACGAAGGGTGGCGAATGCCAAGTCCACCAGGTAGCTGCCACAGAAATGTTACTAAATGTTACAATAGATGTTTCAACCCTCAGTCTTTGTGTCGGTTGTTAACAGCTAATAGCTAACAGCTTCTTCTTTTATGCGCTGGAGCCAGCTCTTTATCCCTACCCTGCGGGAGAACCCCGCCGACGCCGAAGTAGTCAGCCACCAATTACTGATGCGCGCCGGGTATATCCGGCCGCTGGCGGCGGGCCTCTACAGCTACCTGCCGCTGGCCCAGCGCTCGCTGCGCAAGATCGCTCAAATCGTCCGCGAGGAGATGGACGGGATCGGCGGCCAGGAATTCTACCTGCCCGAGCTGCATCCCGCCGAGATCTGGCAGGAGAGCGGGCGTTGGGACGCCATGGGCGACAATATGTTCCGCCTGAAGGATCGCTGGGGCCGACCCATGTGCCTGGGCATGACCGAAGAAGAGGTCATGACAAGCATCGCGCGGAACGAATTGCGCAGCTACAAGCAGCTTCCCCAGATCTGGTACCAGATCCAGACCAAGTTCCGCGACGAACCGCGTCCCAAGAGCGGCCTGCTGCGGGTCCGCGAATTCACCATGAAGGATTCCTACTCCTTCGACCTGGACGAGGCCGGCCTGGACCTCAGCTATCGCAAACACCACAAGGCCTACTGCCGGATCTTCGACCGCTGCGGGCTGAAATACCTGGTGGTCGAGGCGCACTCCGGGGCCATGGGCGGCAGCCAGTCGCACGAGTTCATGATCGCTTCCGAGGCCGGCGAGGACTGGATCGCCGTCTGCGCCGGCTGCGGCTACGCCGCCAACCTGGAGAAGGCGCAAGCGAAGCCCGTCGCCCCAGCCGTCCCCGACGCCGCCACCGACGCCGCCCCAGAGGTCTTTTCCACGCCCGGACGGAAGACCATCGCCGAGGTGTCGGAATTCGTCGCCCTGCCCGAATCGAGCCAGATCAAGAGCCTGGTCTACGTCGCCGGCGGCAAGCCCGTACTGGCCCTGCTGCGGGGGGATCACCAGCTTCACGAGTCCAAGCTTTCGACGGCCGCCGGCGGAGCGGAGGTCCGTCCCGCCCAGCCCGAGGAAATTGTCGAGTGGTTCGGCGCTTCGGCCGGCTCGCTCGGACCCCTCGGCGTCAGCAACATGGAGATCCTGGCGGACGAAGCCCTGCGCGGCCGCACCAACATGATCTGCGGGGCCAACCAAGACGACTTCCACACCCGCCACGTCACCCCCGACCGCGACTTCCATCCCCGCTGGACCGACCTCCGCGCGGTGGCCGCCGGCGATCTGTGCCTCGAGTGCGGCGCCCCGCTCGATCTCAAGAAATGCATCGAGATCGGACATATTTTTAAACTCGGATACAAGTACTCTGAATCGATGGGCGCCCGGGTCCTCAACGCCGACGGCCACGAGATCACCCCCATCATGGGCTCCTACGGCATCGGCCTGGAGCGCATCCTGACCTCGGCGGTGGAGCAGGGGCACGACGCCGACGGCATGTCGCTGCCCGCCCCCATCGCCCCCTTCGACGTGGTGATCACCCCGGTCAACTTGAAGGATGCGGCCCAGCAGCAGGCCGCCGAGGATCTCTACACCCGCTGCCGCACCGCCGGCCTGGACGCGCTGCTCGACGAGCGCGACGAGCGCCCCGGCGTCAAGTTCAAGGATGCGGACCTGATCGGCATTCCCTTCCGCATCAACATTGGCAAGAAGCTCCCCCAGGGCCTGGTGGAAGTAGTGGTCCGCCGCGGGCGGAAGGCGGGCGACGTCCCCCTGGCCGAAGCGGTCGAGCGCGTCCTCCAGCTCCAGCGGGACCAGATGGGGTGAGCCGCGCCCGCCAGATCCTCGCCCTGGTCCTGCTCGGCATCTTCGTCTACATCGCCGCCGGGCTGCTTCCTGCCTTCCTGGGCAACCTCCGGCTTCAGCGCTACGTGGAAGCTTTGACACAATCCGGCGACATCTCTACACGCTCACCCGCTCAACTCCGCTCCCAAGTCCTTCAGCGCGCTATGGAATTGGGCCTTCCCGTCCAGGCCCCAGACGTGCAAGTAGAACGGACGACCTATGGGGCGCGGGTGTCGATTCGTTACGTTATGCCGGTGCATTTCCCCGGCTACATGGTCAAGCTGCACTTCTCCCCCAGCGCGGGCCGTTAGCCGGCGGTATGATAGAGGAGATGCTTGGCCGAAGGGGGGTTGCTAACGGCTGACAGCCAATAGCTAACAGCTTCTTTTTATGCGTGTCGTCATTCCAAGAGCCAGCCGCTTTTTGCGCTTCTGGCTCAGCACCCCCGGCAAGGTCATGCTGGCCCTCTTGCTGTTTGCCGGTATTACCGGAGTGGCCTTCCTGAGCCACTACTGGTTTCAGTACTCCCGCCTGATCGATAGCAAGCTGGCCGCCGGAGGACCGTTCAATACCCCTTCCAAGATCTTCGCGGCGCCCGAGGCCGTTTACGTCGGCCAGCAGATTCCGCCGGCGGAAATTATTTCCCACTTGCGCAGTGCCGGCTACTCCGAGTCCACCGCCAACCGCTTGGGCTGGTACAAGGTCCGGCCCGACGCCGTGGAGGTCTTTCCGGGCCCCGACTCCTACTTCGCCGCCGAGCCGGCCGTGGTAAAGTTTTCCGGCAGCCGCGTGGCCCGCATCGTCTCGCTGCGCGACAACAGCGAACAGCCGTTGTATGAGCTGGAACCGGAGCTCATCACGAACCTGTTCGACAAGTCGCGCGAGAAGCGCCGCCTGGTGCGCTATGAGGACATTCCCAAGATCCTTCGCGACGCCATCATCTCCATCGAGGACAAGCGGTTTTTCGAGCATCCCGGGTTCGATCCCATCCGCATCCTGGCCGCTGCCTGGGTCGACGTCCGGGAGATGAAAAAGGAGCAGGGGGCCTCGACCCTCAGCCAGCAGCTCGCCCGCGGCTTCTTCCTCTACCCGGACAAGACCCTGAAGCGCAAACTAGCCGAGTTGCTCATTACCCTGCAGCTCGAAGGCCGCCTGGCCAAGGAACAGATCTTCGAGTTCTACTGCAACCAGGTTTACATGGGCCGCCGGGGGAGCTTCAACATTCACGGCGTCGGCGAGGCCGCCCAGGTCTATTTCGGCAAGGACTTCCGCGAGCTGAACCTGCCCGAGGCGGCCGCCCTGGCCGGCATCATCCAGCGTCCCGAATACCTGAACCCGTTCCGCAACCCCGACCGCGCCCGGGAGCGGCGCAACACCGTCCTGCGGGCGATGCTGGAGAATAACGCTGTTACCAAGCAGCAGTATGATGTTGCCGTGCAGCAGCCCCTGGGCGTCAAGCCGGGCGTGGCGGAGTCGAGCGACGCCCCGTATTTTGTGGACATGATCAACGATCAGCTCCTGGGTCGCTTTCCGGAGAAGGAGCTGGTCACCCGCGTGTTTCGGGTCTACACCACGCTCGACCTGAACCTGCAGCGGGCGGCGGTGGAGGCCATCCGCTACGGCATGCCGCTGGTCGATGAGCAGGTGAAGCGCCAGCGGCGTTTCCGCGGGCATACGCCGCCCACGGCCCAGGTCGCCCTGGTCGCCCTGGATCCGGTCAGCGGCGAGGTCAAGGCCCTGATCGGCGGCCGTAGCTACGGAAACAGCCAGCTCAACCGCGCCGTGGCCAAGCGCCAGCCCGGCTCCGCCTTCAAACCCTTCGTCTATGCCGCCGCCCTGAACACCGCCCTCGATCCCAACTCCTCGCCGATCCTCACCCCGATTACCACCGTGGACGACGCCGCGACCGTCTTCTGGTTCGACGGCAAGCCCTATGAACCCGCCAACTTCAAGAACGAGCTCCATGGGGTGGTGACTCTGCGACAGGCCTTGGCCAAGTCCATGAACATCGCCACCGTGAAAGTGGCTGAGCTGGTCGGCTACGATCGGGTGGTGGAACTGGCCAGCAAGGCCGGCATGAACCTCCAGATCCAGCCCACTCCGGCCGTGGCTCTGGGCGCGTACGAAGTCCAGCCCATCGAGATCGCCGGCGCTTATACCGTGTTCGCTAACGGCGGTATGCACGCCGCGCCCTACCTGATCCGAACGGTGCGCGACCAGGACGGCCGCACCGTGCTAAGCAACAAGCCCAAGCACGACCCGGTGCTCGATCCGCGCATCGCCTACATGATGACCAACCTGCTCGAGGAGGTCATGCGCTCCGGCACCGCCGCCGGCGTCCGCGCCCGCGGTTTCGTCGTCCCCGCCGCCGGCAAGACCGGCACCTCCCACGACGGCTGGTTCGCCGGCTACACCTCGAACTTGCTCTGCGTCGTCTGGGTCGGCTTCGACGACAACGCCCAACTGGACATCGAGGGCGCCAAGTCCGCGCTTCCCATCTGGACCGAGTTCATGAAGCGGGCCATCACCTACCGGCCCTACCGCAACCCGGCCCCCTTCGAGCCGGTCGACGGCATCGTCACCGCCGAGGTGGACCCGGAGACGCAGGAATTGGCGTCAGCCGGCTGTCCGGTGAAGCGCACCGAGGTGTTCATTGCCGGAACCCAACCCGCGGCCTACTGCCGCATTCACGGCGGCAGGCCGGGGAGTACGCCCCTGCTGACCACCAGCGCGGGATGGGAGACCGACCCTCCCAAGGACCCCAACCAGCCCACCCCGGTGGCCGAAGTCCGCCCCTCCCCCACCGCCGACGCCACCCCCGCTCGTCCCCACGTCGTGGTCAAGTCCGTTCCCGTCGACCCCCCGCGCCGGTCCCCGGCCAAGGATCCCGACAAGAAGAGTATTCTCCGCCGCATCTGGGATGTGTTTAAATAGGAGGGTATAGGGAGGCCGCCATGTTCGTGTCGTTGGCTTTGGCCCTGGCCCTTCTGCCGCAGCTTGTCGACAAAACCAACCAGCAGGCCCCGCCCCCGCCGCCGGCTGACTTGGCGCCGGACAGGCGCGCTGATATCTTCATGGCCCGCAAGATGTATCGCGAGGCCGTCGATTCCTACCAGCAAGCCCTAAAGAACAACCCCCGGAGCTTCATGCTCCACAACAAGCTCGGCATCGCCTACCACCAGCAGCTACAGCTCGAGTTGGCCCAGCGCTGCTACGAGCGCGCCGTCAGGATCAACAAGAACTACTCCGAGGCCATCAACAACATTGGTACTATTCATTACGCTCGGGGCCGCTACCGCTCCGCCGTCTCCCAGTATCGCAAGGCCCTCCGGCTCTCCCCGAACTCCGCCTCCATCCACAGCAACCTGGGCACGGCCTACTTCGCCCGCAAGAACTTCAAAGAAGCCTCCGATCACTACCTGACTGCCGTCAAGCTCGACCCCGAGATATTCGAACATCGCTCCGGCGTCGGTAGCCTGCTGCAGGAGCGCTCCGTGCAGGACCGCGCCCGTTTCCACTACTACATGGCCAAAACCTACGCCTCCGCCGGCTACTTCGACCGCGCCCTGCTCTATCTGCGCAAGGCCCTGGAGGAAGGCTTCAAGGAGCGGGAAAAGATTGTCGACGAGGCGGAATTCACGGCCCTGCGGGACAATCCGGAGTTCCAAGAACTTCTCACCGCCAATCTGCCGGTCTTACAAAGGTAGGACGGGCCTCCGGCCGGTCCAAGAGTTTCCGGGAACGACTCCAGGCTTGTACTACAGTACTCCGACTCTTGCGTCATAGGCGGTTTTCCCTAAAAGCCCTAACCTGGAACAGTCAGTTCAAGGAGGGCGCTTCAAGTGGCATCCATAACTCCCCTGGTTTTCTCCCCGACAGTGCTGCTGGCCCTGTGGGGCAAGTTGCGTGGCGCCGACCGGACGCGCCCCACGCCGAACTTCGGCTGGAAGGACTCGGTGGTGGACATCGTGGTGCCGGCGAAGAACGAAGAGCAACTGATCGCCCTGTGCCTCGCCAGCCTCCGGGAGCAGGACTATCCGATCCGCCACATCACGGTGATCGACGACGGCTCGACCGATCGCACGGCGGCGGTGGTCCGGCGGTTCGAGCAGCTCTCGGGGCATACCATCGAGCTGGTGGTGCGCCGGAAGTCCATCGGCAAAACCCCCAGCATCCGGGAGGTCTGCCGGCAGAGCGACGCCGATGCCATCGTGGTGGTCGACGCCGATACGGTGCTCAGCGACCGCAACTACGTTTCGCGCGTGATTGAGGAGCTGTTTCGCAACCCGGGTGTGGCCTCCGCTTGTGGCGAGGTCACGCCGCTGGGGCGCCGCCGCGGCCGCGCTCTGGTCATAATGGACCAGCACCTGCGCGCCCTGGCGTCCGAGTTCGACCTGGACATCACCAAGCGCCGCAGCGTCCTGCGGGCCCTGCTGGAGGGAATGACTTATATCTACCGCAGCGCTCTCTACTTGTTCCTGCAGCGCTTTCTCTACGACGGCCACGTCAAGCTGTTCGGCTCCCGGATGAACCCCATCGGCTGCGCGGTGGCCTACCGCACCGCCCGGCTGCGCGACTGCTTCGACTACGCCCAGCCCCGCATGGGGGACAATCTCTCCTTCTCGGAAGACATTTTCATCGGCCACTTTTTCGCCTGGAAAGGCTGGCGCAACGCCCAGGTCAGCGGCGTGCGCTGCGAATCGCTGGAGCCGGCGGTGACCCGCCTGCCCCGGCAACTCTACCTCTGGTCCAGCTCGTTCCTGCAGACCCAGTACTACTTCCAGGACCTGCCCCTCTCGCTGTTCAAGCAGATCAAGCGGCTGTTCCAACCGGGTCGCAAGCCGGCCGCGGGAGAGCGCCGCGAAGTCCGCGAGCAATACCGCGCCCCCTGGGGAGAGGCCTACACGCACCGTTTCGGCCGTCCCCTGGGCCTGCTCGATACCTGCGCGCTCCTGGAAAAGGTCTGCTACCCCCTGATACTGCTCTACCTGGCCATCTTTTCCCCGGAGGCGGCCTTGATCACCATCGCCGCCGAGTCGCTCCTGGCTACCGCCAGCGTGTTCGCGGTCGCCCGGAACGGTGACCGGGTCCGCTCCGCCGCCATGATGTTCGCCGCCACCCCCATCCGGGTCCTCAGCCTGGGCGTGGATCTCATCTCGGTCCTCAAGTATGGACTGGACCTCGCCACCGGCAATCGGAACTGGAGAAAGTAACGAACATGAGACTCATTTTAGCTTTCGCCCTGCTCCTGGCCTCCCTCTCCGCCCAGCCGGCGCCCGATCCCCAGGCGTTGGACCGCCAAGCCGTCACTTACGCCCTGGCCGGCCGGCACGGCCTCGCCGCGCGGGCCCTGCTCGAGCTATACAAACTGACGCCCTCCGAAGACGTCCGGCTGCGCCTGGCGCGCAACCAGTCCTGGGCCGGGTGGACCAGCGCCGCCATGCAAACCTATTCCTTATATCTTAAGGCCCGCCCGGGGGACCGTGCGGCCACGGTGGAGCTGATCCGCCTGAAGTTGTGGCACGGTGACTACTCCGGCGCCGAGAAACTCTGCAACCAGTTGCTCGGCCACGATGCCGGCGACGCCCAAGTCCTGGCCCTCAAAGCCGAGGTCCTGCATTGGGCCGGCCACCGCACCCGCTCCGCGCGGGAAAGCGCCGACGCCGCCGCCCAAATAGATCCCGAGCTGCCCGACGCCCGCGTGGCCCGCATCTACGCCCTGCGCGATCAGGGCGAACGCACCGCCGCCTCCCGCGAGTTCCAGGTCCTGGCGGAGCAGGTGGCGCGCCGCGGCGGCATCACCCCCGCAGCCACCTACGGCGACAGCTACCGCTTGCTCGAAACCGACTTTGCCCGCTCCGGCCACACCGAGCAACCCGCCTATTCCACCTACAACGATGCCGACGGCATCCACAACTCCTACGCCGGCTTCCAGGTGGTGGCTCCCGTGGCGGACCACAAGCTGCGCCTCGGTCTGGGCCAGTGGCGCACCTCCGCCCCGCTCGGCCGGCAATTTACCTCCGGCCGCGACCACTCGTTCGTCAGCGAGTTCACCGCCGGCAGCGTCTTCCAGGCCGCACCTTCCGTTTGGGTGACGGCTCTGGGCGGCGCTTCGCGGCGGTCGTCTTCGAGCGCTGTGCGGCCCCTCTTCGATTTCCAGGTTTCCGCCGCTCCGCTCGATCGCTGGACCTTCGACTTCACCGCCGGCCGGGAATTCCTCAAGGTCACTCCCAAGGCCGTGGATCTCGACATCTCCAGCTACCGCCTCGGGGGAGGGGTGCAGTACGCTTTCGATTCCCGCACCTCGCTCTCCGGCCATGCCGGCCGCCAGTATTGGAGCGATAACAATCGCTCCCTAGCCGGCGACGCGACCTTCCGCCGTATTCTCCACTATTACAAGCCTTTCATGATCGACGCCGGCGTGCAAACACACTGGGAGCACTTCGACGTCGACACCGCGTTTAACTCCGGCTTCTTCACGCCCGAGCGCTACCGCCGGCACGAAAGCTTCCTCGGGATGCACGGGGAACTCGGCCGCCGCCTGAAGTACGAAGTCCGCGGCGCTACCGGCGCGCAGCAACTGGCCCGCGGCGGCGACTACCGCTTGAGCTGGGAGATCGCCCCGTCGGTTTCGCTGCGCCTGGCCGGCCCCTTGGAGCTCTTCGCCGGCTATCAGCGCCGCAACTACAGCCTGATCTCGCGCAACGGCTGGTATCAAGGCTTCTTCATCACGCTCGGCATTCGACCCTAAGGACATCATTTCTATGAAAATTCTCATTACCGGCGGCGCCGGGTTCATCGGCTCTCATCTGGCCGAGCGCCTGATCGCCGACGGACGCCACGTCGACATCCTCGATAACCTCTCCACAGGATCGCTGCATAATCTCACCAGCGTCCTCCACCATGAGTGCCTGGAGTTCATCGCAGGCAGCGTCCTCGATCGTCCTCTGCTGGATCGTCTGGTCCACGGCGCCGATTTGGTTGTACACCTCGCCGCCGCCGTGGGCGTGCGCTATATCCTGGACGAGCCCCTCGAATCTCTCAAGACCAACGTCGGTGGCACGGAGGCCGTTCTCGAGGCCGCCGCACGGCACGGCCGCAAGATCCTGGTGGCTTCCACTTCCGAGGTCTACGGCAAAAACACCTCCGACTCGCTGTGTGAAGGCGCCGATTCCGTCCTCGGCCCGGCCTCGGTCAGCCGCTGGTCCTACGCCACCGCCAAGAAGCTGGATGAATTCCTGGCTCTGGCTTATGCTCAAACGTACGGCCTGCCCGTCATCGTGACCCGCTTTTTCAACATCGTCGGCGCCCGCCAGCGGAGCCGCTACGGCATGGTCCTGCCTAACTTCATCCGGGCCGCCCTTGCCGGGGAGCCCATCCGTGTGTTCGGCGACGGGCGTCAGACCCGCAACTTCACCTTCGTCGGCGACTGCGTGGAAGCCCTGGTTCGCCTGCTCGACTGCCGTGCCGCCGAAGACCAGATCTTCAACATCGGCGGTCCTCAAGAGATCTCCATCCTCGAGCTGGCTGAGAGCGTCAAGCGCCTCACCCGCTCCATCAGCCCCATCGTGCACGTCCCCTACGATGAAGCCTACCCGGAAGGCTCCTTCGAGGACATGCGCCGCCGTGTCCCCTGCATCTGCAAGATTCAGAGAATCACCGGCTGGTCGCCCCAGGCCGCCCTGGACGACATGATCCAGGCCACCATCTCCCACTACCAGAGCCTGCTCCCGCAGAGCCCCGCCTGGCCCCCGGTACCAGCCGTCTGCGACTCGCAGGAGTTGATCGCGCACAGCCGGATGTGCCGTCCGTAACTTCCCCTACGGTATATCACTTAGGCCCTAGGTACGGTAATCCCGGACAAATTGAGACAGTCGCTCTATTGAGGTCTGGTCTCATTGAGGTTAGTGTTATAGAGTGAAGCGGACTCTATGACTGGCAAGCGGCTCTTAATCATCTCCCCTGATACGGGCTTGACCACGGCATTGCAGCAGAAACTGGCGGCAGCGAGTTGGCCGGATGTGGCGGTGGAACACAGCTACCCCTCGCCTGGACAAATGGGACGGCTGGTGCGCGAGAGACGGCCGTCGATCGTATTGATCGGCCTGAGCGATCCCGACTATGCCTTGCGGCTCATCGAGGATATGCACGCCACGTACCCCGGCATTCTGGTGGCGGCCACGCACTCGATCAACGTGCCGGACCTGATCCTAAACGCCATCCGGTCCGGGGCGGCGGAGTACCTGGGGCCGCCCTTCGAGGTGCAGTATCTGGAGCGCGTCTTCGAGGAGAAGCAGGACCTGCTGGGGCCGCTGAAACCGAAGGGGCGCATGATCTCGATCATCCCGGCGGCCGGGGGCTGCGGTGCCTCCACGGTGGCGGTGCATCTGGCGGCGGCCATGGCCCGGCTGACCGGCCAGAAGGTCTTGCTGCTCGACTGGGACCTGCATTGCGGATCCCTCGCTTTCCGGCTGCGGTTGCGGCCGGAGTTCAACCTGTCCGACGCCATGGAGCGCAGCGGGGCTCTGGACGAGTTCTGGGGCAAGCTGGTGTGCCCGTGGAAGGGAATCGATCTGCTGCCGCCGGCCCCTCCCGATCGGATGACCCCGGAAGACATGGGACGTATCCCGGCCGTGATCACCTCCGCCAAGCGCACCTACGAGTGGGTGGTAAGCGACCTGCCGCCGGCGGTATACGGCGGGTATGAGCCGGTGTTAACCGAGTCCGAGGGCATTTTTCTGGTGTGCACGCCGGACATCGTCGCCCTGCACCTGGCGCGGCGGCGGTTCGAAGAAATCCGCCGGCTGGGGCTGGCTGTCGACGCCGTGAAACTGGTGTTGAACCGGGAGGCCGGGGTCACCTTCAAGCCCGAGGACATCAAGAGCCTGGTAGGCATTCCAGCGGCGCGCACGCTCCCCAACGACTACCGCTCGGTCAACGGCGCCTGGATCGAGGGACGACTGGTCGGCGAGAGCTGCGATCTGGGACGGTTGCTCCACAAGTTCGCCAAAGATCTGGTGGGGAGCACGGAGCCGGCGGAGAAAGCGCTGGCAACAGGGTGGCGCCCGGTACCCCGGGTGCTGGAAGCGCCGACGGCCTAGAAGCAGTGGCCAGTATCCAGTCACGGGCGCTCACACTGGACGCTGGACGCTGGTCTTACAGGGCCAGCGAGAACAGGACAAAGGAGCCGGCCCCGCCCAGCAGGGCCAGCCAGCCCCAGCCACGGCTGGCGGGCAGTTGCCACCACATGTAGACGCCGGTGGCGATCCACAGCATCATCGCCACGCAAACCACATCGACTGTCACGCCCCAGGCGTCGTTCAACACCGAATCCTGCTCAAAACCTCCGCGCGCGTGCAGACCGGTCAGGAACTGCGGCCAGTGAAACTCGCGGTCCTCGGCCAGCAGGCGCTTCTTGTCGAGGTCATAAGTAATACGGGTGGGACGTAGGAAATTCGGGCAGTAAACGTTGATCTGGCGGCTATTGGGGCGGCTGACGCCAAAGGCTCCGGACATGCCCAGGTCGGCCAGAATGCGGGCGCCCACCTCCCGCAGGTTGGCGCCGGCGGGAACGTCCAGGTCGTAGGAGCGATCGGCGCGCGCCGTCCACTGGGGCCGCCCGGTGAACCACTCGTTGTGGCTGAAGGGCAGGGAGCTGGCTCCGTACATCAGGAACCAGGGCAGCAGGAACATCCCCAGGTACAGGTGCAGACGCCGGACGAAGTGGGGGAAGGTCATATCGTCGCCACGAAGAACGCGAACAAGGCCACGCCGAGGAGGGCGAAGACGGCGCCCCGCAGGCGCGTCACCCGCATCTCCCACCACATCCACAAGCCCGACAGAACCCAGAAGACCATGGCCACGATGACCAGGTCCACCGTGACAGCCCAGGTCTTGTCGACGACATAGGGCTGCTGGTAGCCGCGGCGGCGGTGGAATCGTTCCAGGAACGCGGGCGTGCGAAAGGCCAGCCTCTCCACGGTGAGCCTGCCGCCGGCTGGGGCGTAGACTACGCGGCGCGGCTCGACCAGGCTCTGGCGGTTGACGGTGAGGCGGCCATCGGGGGCAGGCCCCTGCACTCCGAAGGCGCCCTCCAGGTGCTGGTCCCGCAGAATCTGCTCGCCCCTCTGGCGGGGTTTGGCGTCGGCGGGAAAGCTGGCCGCATAGGCCTGCTCGCGCTCCTTCTCGAACTGGGCCGGGGAGCGAAACAGGTGGCGGTGGTTCATCACCATAGTGCTCAGGGCGTACATCAGCATCCAGGGGCCCAGGAACAGGGCCAGGTACATATGGGTGCGACGAATGATTTTCGAGAACATCACGGGGCTCCAGCGATTTCCTTCAGCTTGGCGAAAAAGGCCCGCTTGCGGTCGGTATCCAGGCCCCACTTCACCGGCGGGCTCTGGTACCCCTCCGGATCGAAGTATCCCCAGGAGCAATACTCCCGCAGTGCCGCAACCATGTTATTCAGCGGCTGGTCGAAGTTGAAATGATCGTCCTCGTTGAACAGGATCGGCATGGGACGGTACCCCGGAACCTGCCGCGTCTGCCGGACCATCTCGCTGATCCGGTTGGGATCTTTGACCCCGTTGCCATGCAGCAGCAGGAAGTCCGATGCGCGGACCACGTTCTCCCGAGGCACGCGGCCCCCGCCATAACTGGTCGAGACCAGCACCCGGCGCCCGTTGCGCGTGCGGTTCTTGGCGCGCTCGATCAGCTCGTGGATACGGTCCGGCTTGAGTATGGCGTGGTCGTATTTGGGGACGTCGGTCTCATTGGCAATCTCGACCAGCACGTGCCGGTAGCCGCGCTCCAGTATCCAGTCCACCACGTTGTCGACGCCGCGCGAGACGGCGGCCTCGTCGCGCAGCCGCTCGTCCTGTCCGAAATAGTAGATGCCGACAATCACGACCATGCCCAGCTCGCGGGCGCGGTCCAGCACCCGCGCCAGGCGGGTCATAAAGGCAGGCCGCGGGTCGCCCGACGCGGCGAGTGCCGAGCTGATCCAGGGCTGCTCCTGGCAGTACCCATAGGGACAGCCGCCCTGCAGGTTGATGGTGAACGACAGCAGACCATGCCGCCGCCACTCGGGCATGGCGGCCAGAAACTCGCGCGTGTTGCGATCCGGGTCCCACTGCTTGGTGTCGGGGTAAACCCAGCGGGAGCGCGTCGCCGGGTTCAAGTCATCGAAGATCCCCTGCACCATCCGGGAGTTCAGGAGCAGCCCCTCGATGCGGTGGCCGTTCCAGACGCGTCCCTGGTAGGTAGGCTTGCCATCGATAAAGAACTTCTCACCCTGGATCGAGACCTCCTGCGCGCCCAGCAGGACGGGAAGCAGCAGCCAGGCCATCCTCACAGCGTCAACTCCCGGGCCGAGCCCCGGACGTCCATCTCGAACTCGATTTCTTCGATGGGAGGCCGGGTGAAGTGCCAGCGCAGGCCATGCACGGCCGCGGCGCCCAGGCGGGGGAGCAGCAGCTTCTGGATCAACGGGAAGATGTTGTGGACCGTGTAGACCTCCACAGCGGTGACACGGTCCCAGCCGACCCCGAGGCCCTGCACGCGCTGGTCCATCAGGCTAAGAACTTGCGAGGCCTTCTCGCGAAGCCCGTCCGGCGAAACGTCGCCGCGCCGGACGATGTCGCGGGCGTCCAGTCGTTCGCCGGTCAGCTCGCCGGCCCCGGCTACCACAAAGGTCGGACGCGGGCCGCGCGAGGGGGCCGCATAGCTGAAGCCATAGAGCAGCACCTCGGCCGGCGGATTCACCTCCGGGGCGACGTTGGTGCGCGCCACCGGGTTCAGGTCGCCCACCAGGATACCGCGCTGCGCCAACTGTTCGACGTAGCCCTTGTTGAAGTCGATGAAGCCCGGAAAGGTAAACGGACGCGGTGACCGCAGCTCGATCCCGCAGAGCGCCTGCGGCGGCCGGCCCTGTTCTTTGAGATGCCGGTCAATCGCCTGGAACCCCTGGCGGTACGGGGGCGCGGGCGCCAGTGTGACGTGTACCACCTCGTACCCGGACATCGCCACGGCGCCCGAGGAATAGGGGGCAATCCCGCGCAAGAATCGGAAGTTTCCTTTGGGGCTGTCGACCAGCATCGATTTCTCCGGACCCGCCGCTAATATTGCGACGGGCAGTTTTGCAAACTCGCGTCTCGTCATGCTCGACCCTATAATACACGTTGACTTGATCTGACGGTGTTTCCGGCACTACCCCCGGGACCCCCGGCCCTGGCGTGCCGTGGTGAAGCCGGTCTCGTCCAGTCGCGGCTCAGCAACTTGTTGATTCTGTTGAGCCGAGCGTGGTGCAAATCTGCACCACGGTACTTTTGCCACGCGGCTGCCAGAGGGGAATAGCGCTCGGTTGAGTCGCTGATTCTGCTGACCTGAGAACCTGGCCAAATTTGGGTAACACTCAGACTAGCGTGCCACTACAGCCAGTGCGGGGCGCTGGTTTTCAGGTTGAGGCCGCAGCGACCACAGTCGGGAAGCTGCTTCCGTAAACCATTCTTTCAGTTCTTCACGGTTTGGACCGCAACGGCACAGGGTCGCGCATGGTAAGATTTGTTTGAGCTTGAGGTGGCCGCGGGACTCGAACCCCCAGGCCCCGGACAGGAGCCAAACGGACGAAATCGTCCCCTGTGAGCGAGGACTGAGGTAGTGGACGTAAAACCACTAGCGGAATCCGAGCATCAGAGTCTGGTGGAAGGGCAAGACGTGATGCCGCAATCTGTCGGTGAGGTTAGGCGCTGCTCGTTTTGCGGCAGGCCCATGATCTCCTGCCCCTTGCTACAATGTGGTCATTGCGGAGAGATCCGCCCCCTTCGTTGTTTCTTCTACCAAGCCGAGCCGAATCTATACGTCGCCGAGTGCGTAGATCTCGATCTGATCTCCGAAGGGGATACGCCTGAGAAAGCAATCCGGAGTCTGCAAGAGGCCATGTATGGCTATCTCGGCGTGGCTTTCGATGGCGATCCCCAAGGGTTGGTCTTGCGCCCGTCCCCCCTCAGCCACAGAATTCGCTACCATTGGCACGAGCTGAAAGACCGGCTGCGCCGAATCTTTGACGGCGACAGTAAACACTTCGCCCCCATCGTCTCGAACTCGGGCCCCTTTTCGCACTGTCGATAGATGGGGCAGCGCAGCTACCCACCTCTCAAGCCTAGAGAGGTGCTGACCATTCTCCGATCCCTGGGGTTTTCCTTTAAGCGACAGGACGGTTCGCATGCCCAGTATGAGCGCGTGGCCGACAGCACCAGACGGAGGGGCGTGGTCACTGTTGACATGGGAATTAGAGAACTTGGGGAGCGGCTCATCAAAAGCATGATCAGGCAGTCGAATCACACCAAGGAAGAATTCTATGGCGCTCTCGACACCTGAGGATCATACCTTCTTCTCTTCCGTCGTCTCTGCCTTTGTTTTACCTATTGCTGTTCCTGCGGCTGTCCGGACGAAGTCCGATTCTCCCACCGAGCCGCCCAGGATCTCGCCAGCTCGGTCGCTGGGCGCGCTTCCGCCTTACTCGACCACCCAGTCGCTTGCGCTCAGCTCCACGCCCTCGTAGGAAATGGTGACGGGCGCCTTACCCGCTCGTAATTCCGGCGGGAGCACAATGGTGATCTGCCAGACGCCTTTCCGCCCCGGCGCCAGCCCGCTGAACAGAACTCGCGACGCTACGCCGCCGATGCGCAGTTCGGGCAGGGTCGTCGTGTAGTAGAGCTGCGATTGGGACGTCGGAGGGGTGAAGCCGGCTGCCGGGCTGTCATCTTGCTCTCCCATGTATAAGTCTTCGGACGAGCCGAACAGTTGCAGAATGCTGCCGCGGCGGGCCCGGCTCACGCCGGTGGCGAACAGAACTTCCTCCGGCTCGGGGGACAATCCAGCCGAGTGTCCCGGGGCATGGGGCGGGCAGTTGGCGGCCACTGTGTGACCATGCTGCCCGTGATGCTGGTGAGAGACGTTGCCTCTGTGGCTGGGGGGCGTCGTCGAGATGTGGCCATGCACCGTGTGCGGCGGGCACCCCGGGTCGCCGATCTTGGCCACGAAGGCGTCAAACCCGCCGTTGGAGGTCAGGTCCGGGCCGGCGATCACCGGGAAGGTGGCCTCGGTGGAAGTTGTATACCCGGTGACGTGTGCGTCTGCCGGCCCCGTCCACCGCGACCCCATTGCCCACATCGAAGTCCGTTCCCCCGATGTAGCCGGCGTAGACCAGGGCCGTACCGGCCGTCAATTAAAATTGGCAGTTGAAGTTACTACTACGATATATCGAGGCCCCACGTCGGTCCTGCCATCCACTCGCCCCAGGATTGAGGCATAGCTGTTGACAACAACCCCTCCCCCCACCGATCCTCTTACTTTGGATCTACTCCCACGCGATCCGCGAGAACCCTTGCCCCGCCGGCTGTG
This sequence comes from Terriglobia bacterium, assembly GCA_041477815.1. Taxonomy (GTDB): domain Bacteria; phylum Acidobacteriota; class Terriglobia; order Bryobacterales; family JACQDG01; genus JBGOUV01. Next base: position 35,026 of record JBGOUV010000012.1, read on the forward strand.
GTTGGTGGCGGTCCTGTTGGCCCTGGGACTGAACCTGCAGCTTCGCCGGTCGGGGGACCTGGGATTCTACGACAGCGACTACAACCAGATGCAGGACGCGCACCGGCCGCTGGCGCGGGCGTTCCTGACCGACGAGCCGTTGTTCAATCTCTATCACGCGCTGCGGTATCGGGTGCTTGGGACCGAGCCGCGGGCTCACCACCTGCTGCAAGGGACTCTGGGCGCAGTGGCAGCGCTGCTGGCCTTCGCGCTGGTATGGCGCCTATCCGGGGACCGGCTGCTGTCGTTCGTCTTTCTGCTGCTGTTCCTGACGTATCCCAACCGCGGCGAGGCGGTCTACTGGCCGGGGGCCCTCTATGTCCCGATGCTGGTGTGTCTGCTGGTGGCCGCCCACTGCGCGCTGCGGGATCACTACTGGGCCTGCTGGGCGGCCTACACGGCGGCGGTGTTCACCCATGAGGCCGCCTTCGGATTCCTGGCTGTGCTGGCCCTGTTGCTGTGGCCGCGGTGGCGGCAACTTCTGCCGCTCGCGCTGAGCAACGCCGCCTACTTGCTGGTGCGGCAGACACGTTGGTTCGGCCTGGGAGATCCGGGCTACCTCTACATGCGGCAGATCCAAGTGGGGAGGCTGTGGGACAACCTGGCCGCCAGCGTGAGGACGCACTTCGGGTCGTTCTTTTGGAACAATACGGAGGGATTGATCCGGGAGGGATCGGCGGAGGGAAGCCTGTTGCCGGCGCTGGTGGTCCTGGCGGGGATGCTGCTTTTCGTAGCGGGCCGCGACCGCTGGCCGGGCCGGTTGCTGGGAATGGCGGCGGCCTGGGCCACGGTGGCGGGCTTGGGGTGCTGGATGGCGGCTAGGCCCCTGCCGGATTTAGTGGAGGTCTTGAAGCTGGCGCTGGTGGTGACCGTAGTGGCGGCGGTGGGCGCCCTGCTCGTGGATCCCCTCCCCTGTAAGTGTGGGGCGGCCCCCCTGGGCCGCGCCGGGCCTCCCGGACCGGCCCGCCCCACACTCACATCCATCGTTGCAGACTGCGGCCATGGTCGCGGTGCGCTGCCGGCACTGCTGGGAATAGTGTGGTTCTTCGCCGCCTACGCCCCTACCTATGTTCTGTATGTTGCGCCCCGGCATAGCTACCTCCCGTCCCTGGGAGTGTGCCTGGTGCTGGCGGTGGTGCTGCGGCTGCCGGCGCGCCGGCCGGTGCTGGAGGGGGTCGCTCTGGGACTAACCGCCCTGATCGTCACCGGCTTCTACGCGGCCGGACGGGGCGAGGTCGAGCGCTGGACCCGCGCCGCCAGTGTCATCCGGGAGTTCCGGAAACAGATGCTGCGAGCGCGGCCCTCCCTGCCCCGCGATACGCGGGTCGTCGTGCTGGTGCTGCGGGACGTCCAGGGCGTACCGACGCTGCCCAGCTACGCCCTGCAAGCGGCCCTACGCGAGTGGTACGGACACGGCCAGATTCTGGCGGCAGGCGA
>JBGOUV010000359.1:0-7325 GCA_041477815.1 Terriglobia bacterium
GCTGGACAAACCCATGACCATGGAGATCAAGGGCCGCAACCTCATTGAGGGCGTTCCCAAGACCGTCATGGTCGACGACAGCGAGATCCGCGAAGCCCTCGGCGAGTGCGTGGCCACCATCATCAACGCTATTCGCGTAGCCTTGGAGCGCACGCCTCCCGAGCTTTCCGCCGATATCTCCGACCGCGGCATCGTCCTCACCGGCGGCGGCGCGTTGCTACGCAACCTGGACAAACGCATTCGCGAAGAAACCGGACTGCCGGTCTCGATCGCCGAGAACCCGCTCGCCTCGGTGGTCCTGGGCACCGGCAAGATGCTCAGCGACTTCAAGTTGCTGCGCAAGATTTCGATAGACTGAAGATGGATCGTAACCCGGCGCCCGACCCACGATCTGCGATCCACGATCCACGATCCTGATGGAAACGTTTCTCGGCCGCTACCGGAACATCACGACCCTCGCGGTGGCCCTCTTTGCCCAGCTTCTGCTGCTGGGCTACCAGATCCGCGGCGACCGCGACGTCCGTATCATCCGCGTGTGGGGGGTAACCGCCATCACTCCCGTAGCCCGCGCTCTGCATGCCTCCCACGGCTTCGTTTCCGGACTTTTCCACCGCTATGTCTGGCTCTATGACGCCCGCCGGGACAGCGACCGCCTGCAGACCGAGGTGGAGCGCCTCAAGCTCGAAAACCAGTCCCTGCGCAACTCGCTGGAAACCTCCGACCGTCTGAAGATCCTCGCCGCCTACCAGCAGCAAATACCATCCCAGACCCTGGTCGCTGCGGTGATCGGCGCGGGCGCCAACCCCAACTCCCGCGTGGTGTTCCTCGACAAGGGCTCGCACGACGGCATCCAGCCGGGCATGGCCGTCCTCACCCCGGACGGTATCGTGGGCAAGATCCAATCTGTGTTCCCCACCTCCGCGCTCGTACTCCTGATCAGCGATTCTTTTTCGGCTGCCGGCGTGCTGCTCGAGAAGACCCGCGTGCACGGCGTCATGAAAGGCACCGGCCTCAGCGAGGCGCGCATCGACTACATACCCAACGAGGAGAAGGTCGCCGCCGGCGAGCGCGTCTACACCTCCGGCGAGGACCGCATCTACCCCAAAGGATTCCTGGTAGGCACGGTGTCCTCCGTCCAACCGGGCCGCGACTTCCAGAACATTACCGTTCACCCCGGCGCCCGCCTGAACCGACTGGAAGAAATATTGGTAGTAACTAGCGGCGTTCACCAGGACCTCCCCGACTCCCTCCCCCGTCCGCAGGCTCCACAAACGCTCCTGCCGCCGCCGCCGCCCGAAGTCCGCGACGCTTTCCTGGACGCCGTGTCTCCCACCGCTCAAGCCGCGCCTCCGGCGGCCTCTTCTACCCCCGCCACCACCGCCGGACCGGACGGCTACGCCCCCCAAACCGACGCCGACCGCCTCAAGAAGCGTTACCGCGACCTGGGCGCCGCCCAGGGCCACGTCTTTGGCGAAGGAGCCCCCGGCTCCAAGCCTCCCGACTTCAACCTCGGCTGGACCCCGCCCAACCAGCAACGTCCCGCCGAGCCACCCAAACGCCAACCATGACCCCAAGGCAGTTTCACCGCAGAGGACGCAGAGCACGCAGAGTAATTCGATTTGGTTTTCCTGGGCGTGCTCCGCGTCCTCTGCGGTGAATCTTGGTCTTGATCTATGCAGGCCTCCGTTAAACAACTCATCGAAGCCGACATCAATCGCCTCCCCGTCTGGGTCTCCTTGGGCGCGGTGATCGGGGCCCTCCTACTCCAGGCCTATCTGCCCCTGTTCTCCGCCTACGCCAACACCGTCGACCTCCCCCTTCTCATCACCATCTACCTCGCCCTCCTCCGCCGCAGCCCTATCGTCGGCCTGCTCATCGGACTCGGCATCGGGCTCGGCCAGGACTCCCTGTCCCACGGCCCCATCGGTCTTTATGGCATCATAAAGACGGTGATAGGATACGTCTGCTCTTCGCTCACTCTGGTCCTCGCCGTCGAGTCGCTGAGTACGCGCCTGGTTCTGGTGCTCGGCTTGTACCTGGTCCACCAGGCGTTCTTTTGGTCCCTGCAGCGGGTCTTGCTCAGCCAGGGAGCCGAGTTTGCGTGGCGCCGCACCCTCCTGCTGGCTCTGCTCAACTGCCTGATCGCCGGTTTTATCTACCGCTTCCTCGACCGCTTCCGCCAAAGGATATGAGCCCGCTCGATCGCGACAAGTCCAAAATCACGCCGGGGAAGATCACGACCATCCAGTATCTCTGTCTCGCCGTGTTTCTCTACCTGGTGTCGGGCTTCTGGCAGCTCCAGGTCCAGAGCCCCGACTTGTTCGCCGAGCAGGCCGAGCGCAACCGGGTCCGCTCGCTGCCGCTGATCGCTCCGCGCGGCAAGATTCTCGACCGCGACGGCCGTATTCTGGCCGACAACCACTCCGCGTTCAGTGTCGTGCTGTCGCGCTCCAGTTTCAACGAGGCCAACCTCCCCATCATCGCCGACGGCCTGAACATCCCCTACGACGAGCTGCAAAGCCGCATCCGCCGAGCCCGCAACCTGCCCGAGTACCAGGCCCTGGTGATCAAACGGGGCCTCACCCAGGCGGAAGTGGCTTTTGTCGAAGCCCACCGCCGCGAGCTGCCCGAGCTGGAGATGATCCGCTCGGATCGCCGCCTGTATCCCGCGGAAGGCTTCGCCTCGCACCTCATCGGCTACGTGGGCGAAGTGAGCGAAGCCGAGTTGAACTCTCCCGAGTTCGCGGTGTACGAGCCCGGCGCCATCGTGGGCAAAGCCGGTATTGAGCGCCAGTACAACGACGTGCTGACCGGAGTGGACGGCGGCCGCGAGGTCATCGTCGACAGCGTCGGGGCCGAGCGCGGCGTCATCCGCATCCGCGAACCCAAGCCCGGCCGTTCCATCCGGCTCACCATCGACCTCGACCTGCAATCCGCCGCCGAGCTGGCCATGGAAGGCCGCAAGGGCGCCGTGATCGCCCTGGATCCCCGCAACGGCGAGATCCTGGCCCTGGTTTCGACGCCCAACTTCGATCCGAACCAGTTCGCCGGGCGCATCAAAGCCGCCCAGTGGCGCGAGCTTACCACCAACCCCGACAAGCCCCTCCTCAACCGCGTCATCCAGGCCCAGCTCGCCCCCGGCTCCACCTTCAAGCCCTTCGTGGCCCTGGCCGGTCTTGAAACCGGCGAGATCGACGAAAACTTTGGCGTCCGCTGCGGCGGCGGCGCTGTTTTCTTCGGCCGCTACTTTCACTGTCACATTAAGACCGGCCACGGCGGCGTCACACTCCACCGGGGCATCGCCCAGTCCTGCGACGTGTACTTCTACAACGTCGGCAACAAGACCGGCGTGGACGCCATCGCCCAGTACGCCGAAATGGCCGGCTTCGGTCACAAGACCGGCGTGGATCTCCCCAACGAAGAGGAAGGCGTGGTCCCGTCGACCCGGTGGAAACTACGCGAGTTGCGGCAGAAGTGGTACGCCGGCGAGACCATCTCGGTCTCCATCGGCCAGGGCTATACCACGGTCACTCCCCTGCAACTCGCCTCGGCCGTAGGCGGGCTCCTGCTGGGCGGCGTATGGCACCGCCCCCGCCTCCTCCCAGTAGAAGAGATGGAGGTTCTCCATCCCGGCTACCAGCCTCCCGAACCCCGCCGCGGCACCCTCCACCCGGAAAACGTCCAGAAGATCAAGGATGGCCTCTGGGCGGTGGTAAACGAAGGCGGCACGGGCGTCCGCGCCCGTATCGTGGGCTACGACGTCATCGGCAAGACCGGCAGCGCGCAGGTCGCCTCCGCCGAGCTGTCCAAGCTGCATCGAGACAACCAGGAGCTCAAGGACAACGCCTGGTTTGTCGGCGCCGTCTCCCGGGACAACCCCGAGATCGTGGTCGTCGCCCTTTACGAACACGGCGAGCACGGCCCGGCCGCCGCCCCCATTGTCCGCGACGTCCTCAAGGCTTACCTGGACAAACAAATCCGCCGCAACGTCACCGAACAGCGTCCCCCGGCCGCTCCGGTACAAACCGGCGCTCTGCGGCCAGCACCCAACACCCACCACCCATGACCCGGTATTCATCTGCCCGCGACCTCGACTGGACCCTGCTCGGCTTCGTCCTGGCCCTGTGCACGCTGGGGGTGCTCCAGATCTATTCCGCCACGCGATCCACCGTGTGGCACGGCGCCCACTACAAGCAGGTGGTGTATATCCTGGTCGGCCTCCTGTGCCTCTGGCTGGTCGCCCAGTTCGACTACCATGCCCTACTCGATCGCGTGCCGGTCTTCTACCTCCTGGCCGTGGTCGCGCTGGTCGCCGTCTACATCATCGGACAGGTCCGCTTCGGGGCGCGCCGGTGGATCCCCCTGATCTGGGGCTTTCAATTTCAGGTTTCGGAATTTGTCAAACTGGTGTTAGTATTGTTGGTGGCGCGCTATTTTGCAGAAGTGCGTCGGGACTCCGTCTCGGGCGCTGACTTGTTGAAAATAGGAGCTTTAGCCGGCGTTCCCATGCTTCTGGTCATGAAGCAGCCGGATCTGGGAACGGCCCTGAGCTATGCGCCTATCGTCGCCGGGGGCATCCTGGGAGCGGGCCTGCGCTGGAAGCACGTGGCAACTCTGCTGCTCGTAGGAGCGCTGGTTTTACCGGCCGGCTGGCATTTTTTGAAGCCGTACCAGAAAGAGCGTCTGATGACGTTCAAGGATCTGAGCCGGGACCCGCGCGGTTCCGGCTACCAGTTGATCCAGTCGCGCATCGCGGTCGGGGCGGGCGGACTGTGGGGCAAGGGCATCGCCCAGGGAACGCAAACCCAACTCCGGTTCCTGCCGGTGCCGCACACCGATTTCATCTTTTCCGCCTACGCGGAAGAACACGGGTTTACGGGAGTGCTGCTGGCTCTCGCGCTGTATTTTGTAGTGCTGATGCGTATCATCTACAACGCGCAAACAGCGGCGGACCGGGCCGGCGCTTTGGTGTGTCTGTGCGTGGCCTTGCTGCTGCTGTTTCACTTGCTGGTAAACGTCGGGATGGTCGTGGGCCGGATGCCGGTCACCGGGATTCCCCTGCCTTTCATGAGCTTCGGCGGCTCGGGCATGCTCACGATTTTCATGCTGCTGGGATTGGTCAACAGTGTGCGCCTGCGCCGTTTTGTGAACTGAAGGGCCATCCCCCGGCTGGTGGCCGGGGCAAAAATCTCGGCGGCCGGCCCGTCCGGCGGTCGCCTGAAAAATATAGAGGATGACGGGAACCTGAAGATTCTCGCCTGAACAGGGAGGCAGAGAGCGGTTCCGGTGGCCGGGCAGGCGTTGAGCGGTTGGCTCCGCGCCCGGCTGTAGGAAAATCGAGATCTGATCCCGCCCCCCGCCGGCGGATGGGACGCTGTACCCGGTTCCTCCGCCGTGCCGTTCTTCGCTGCCTTCAGGTCCAGGGTCCCGGACTCCGAAGGAGTTTCATGTCGAAAGAGCTGATTGTATCCTCGACGGCGCACGAGACCAAAGTGGCCGTTCTGGAGTCGGACGAGCTGGTCGAAGTCTTCTTCGAGCGCGAGCGCCAGTCCGGGCTGGCCGGCAGCATTTACAAAGGCCGGGTGACGCGCGTCCTGCCGGGCATGCAGTCGGCCTTCGTCAATATTGGTTTGGATCGGGACGCCTTCCTCTACGTGTCCGACTTCTTCGAGGACAACGAGGAATACGACCGCATCGTCACCACGGCCGAAGAGAAGGTCCTCAAGCTGGAGGAGAAGGCGGTTCCCGAGCCGGCCGCCCCCGCTGAAAGCCCCGAGCCGCGACGACTCGAGCTCCGCTTCGAGCCCCGGCCCGACCCCGCCCCTGCGGCCGCCGGCGAGGAGCCGCCCCTGCCCGAGCTGCCTCCGCGCTATATCGATCCTCCGGAGCGCTTTCCCGGCGGCCGCCGGCGTGGCCGGGGCCGTCGCCGCGGTGGCCGCCCCGGCGGTCCCCCCGGGCACGGCTTCCCCGAATCCAAGTTCGCTCACCGCCTGGACGCCCCGCCTCCGCGCTTCGAGCCCCGTCCCGAGTTACGCTTCGAGCCTCGTCCCGAACTTCGGCTGGAGCCCCGTCCGGAGCCCGATCCTTCCGTCGAGCCGGTCGAAGCCGGCGAGCCCGCCGGTTTTGAAGTCCTGCCCGGGGAATCCCTGGCAAAGTACACCCGTCCGACCGGAGAGCCCGAGCCGGAGGTCGAGGTCGACCCGGAGCCGCTCGAGGAATCCTCCCTGGAAGAGCTCCGCCTGGATAACCTCCTCGAACACAGCATCCCCGACCTGGAGCTGGAACCGAACCGCGACCGTGAGGGAGCGGATGATTCGGAGCCCCTGCCACCCTCTTCCGAAGCCGCCGCCCCTCCCACCGAGCTCCCATCCGAGCCCCAACCCGACCTCGAAACAGAGCCGGAACCCGCCGCCGAAGCCGCCCCCGAGCCTTCCCCGGACGCCGAACCGCCCTCCGAAGACGCCCCGCCTTTAGAGGCCAGCGTCCGCGAGCAACCCTCCGAGCGCCGCTACCTCCAGCGCAACCACCGTCTCCGACGCGGCGGCCGCGGCCGGGACCGCACCGACCGGCCCGAGCGCCTCGAGCGCACCGACCGCGTCCCCCGCGCCCCCGAGGTCGCCGACGACCTCCCCACTGCTCCCCGCCTCGAGGCCAACATCACCGACCTCCTCAAGCCGGGCCAGGAGATTCTGGTCCAGATCGCCAAAGAGCCCCTCGGCAAGAAGGGCGCCCGCATCACCAGCCACATCGCCCTGCCCGGCCGTTACCTCGTTTATATGCCTACGGTGGATCACGTAGGCGTCTCCCGCAAGATCCAGTCCGACGACGAGCGTCTCCGCCTGAAGCGCGTGGTGCAGGGCCACCGCACCGGCATGCCCGGCGGCTTCATCGTCCGCACTGCCGGCGAAGGCCACACCGACGACGAGATCCGCGCCGACATGGATTTCCTCTACAACCTCTGGCTCGACCTGCGGGCCACCGCCGAGCGCCGTCCCGCCCCGGCCCTCATCCACCACGATCTCCACCTGGTCGAGCGCATCCTGCGCGACCAGCTCACCGAAACCTTCAAGACCCTCTGGGTCGATTCCCAGGACGACTACGAGCGCATCCTGCAGTTCGTCGAGCGCTTCCAGCCCCAGCTCGTCGGCCGGGTGAAGCTCTACACCCGCAACAACCCCATCTTCGACGAGTTCGGCATCACCCAGGAGCTGGAGAAGGCCCTCCGTCCCAAGGTCTGGCTGAAGAGCGGCGGCTACATCGTCATTAATCAGACCGAGGCCCTGGTCGCCATCGACGTCAACACCGGCAAATACGTGGGCAAGTCC
>JBGOUV010000246.1:0-10533 GCA_041477815.1 Terriglobia bacterium
ATCTACGACACGGCAGGCTCGCCCCCCGTCCTCCGCACCCTCTATAAGGATCAGATCCAGAGCATCACCCCAGTCGCGACCTCACCCATGCCCGCCGGCTTCCGGCAGACCCTGACCGCGACACAGTTGCAGGACCTGGTGGCGTTTCTACGGGGCTCGAGAGAACCCTGAGGCAGCAAACAGCATGCCAGCGGTACGAGCGACGATTCTTCAGATCTCCGACCTGCACTACGGCGTCGCTATCGACCCGGCGCTGGAGACTCGGGTGCAGGGGATCGCGGCCGACGTCGAGCCGGACATCCTCATCGCCTCCGGGGACCTGATCGATTCCCCCGATTCCCAGAACCGGAGAAACGCCGCCGCCTTTCTGGTCTCCGTCTGCGCCGCCATAAACCGGAGGAGGGGCTTGAAAAAGGCGCCCCCCGTTGAGCTGCTGGTCATCCCCGGCAACCACGACTACAAAGCCATCTTAGGCAGCGTGGAAACCGGACCCTGGGACCGGCACGATTTCGACAAGTCGTTCCTCGAGGCACGGCCCTGGACCAACGGGCTCCTGGTGCACGAGAGGCACGATCTCGGCCTGGCGATCGCCGGCTTCAACTCCAATCCTCCTTATTTCGAATGGAGCGCCGCCGGCAAGGTGGAGGCGGAGGCGCTCCAGGAGCTCGACAATCGCTTCCGCGACGACGGACCCCTGGGCGAAGCTTCGCCGGTGTTCCGCATCGCGGTGGTGCATCACCATCCCCTGCCCATCGTGTTTACGTCTACCGCTCGAGCGGCGCGGCTCGAAGAACGGCACATGGTCTTCTACAACGCCGGCACCTTCCTCTGGTCGCTCAACCGCAAAGGATTCCACTTGGTCTTGCACGGCCATAAGCACTTTGCCAGCTTGCAGCGCGTGGGCCACGACTTCGCCGACCGCGGCCGCCGGGAGCTGCTGGTGGCCGGAGCCGGCTCGGCGCTGCATCCCAAACCCGATGATCCTCGCGGAAATCACTTGCAGGTGATCCGCACTTACGTGGATGGGACGGCTACTCTGGACTCCTGGTTCTTCTCCGCTGAGGTGCGGCGGAAGGACGACGAGAGCCGGCTGCACTCGATAATCGACCTGGCCGATGTCGCCCGGTGGAGACGGCGGGTCTTCCGGAGCCAAACGAATCTGGCGGTGGGCGAGTTGCGATCCGACGTCCGCATCACGGAAGACGGGTACGCCGTGTACAAGGACCAGTTCCTGCACTGCCGGCCCGCTCCCGGCTCCGAACGCGACAGCTACCAGGTGGACCTCTCCGTTCCTGCGCCTTCGTATATCCGGCGGGTGGAACTGCTTCCCATCGATCAGTCCCCGCCTCTGGCCGAGCTGAAGAAGGACCCTGCGGCCGGCCAGTTGCGCCAGTACCGCGGTCGAATCGAGTTCGGGAGAACTTACAACGAGGTCTGCCCCCCGTTCAGCCTAGCCTATCAGTATCGCCTGATGAACAGCCACGCCCTGTCCTACGGGGAATTTCAGCGCAAGTACAAAGATCAGCCCTACGAGTACGTCTCGCTGCCCTGCTACGAGCCCGCGGACGCTCTCACGCTGGTGGTGGAGTTTCCGGCGGCCTGCCCGGTGGACCGGCTGCGGTATGACGTGACCGTCCTTTTTAAGCCCGGCACCATGAAAACCATCGATGACTACGGGGAGAGCGACCTCGCGCCCCACCCGGAAGAAACCGCGCGAGCGCGCCGGCGGCTGTATCGCGATGGCTCGCGCCTGATCCTGGCCTGCTGCGAGCCGATCCCGGGCTACGTTTACCAGTTGCAATGGAAATTTCCGGAGGATCCGGCGCGGACCTGGAAGTGGGACGAGTTGCTTTACGCGAATGAGAAGAAGCTGCGCCTCCTGGAGATCAGGGCCGGTGCGGTGAAGCAGGAGCCCTCGGCGAGGGATCTCTACGCCGGAATCTCTCGGACGCTCGAGGGCCTCGAGGCGGATGTGAAGACCAAACTGAAGGCTTCGCCCGGCAATCTGGAGCTGAGCCTTCTGGCGTTCGACGAAGACCCGAAGGTCAAAGCCCTTCGCCTGGTAGGCGCCAACTTCGGTGACCTAAGGGATCTGCAAAAAATTCAATTCGCCTCCGGGGAAGGGTGCGCTGGCTTCGTGTTTGAGAAAAATCGCCCGCAGTTCTACGCCGCCGTTCCAGGGCATGACACCGAACTTTACATCGCTCCCGGCGAAGGTCCGGAGTTTGCCGCGTTCCCCGTTTACAAGTACCTGACCACCATGCCGTGGCTGCACCCGAGCGGCCTGATGGTCGGAGTCATTTGCGCCGGCGCCGTCGGGGCGCGGCCTCCGGGAGACCCCGTCTTCGGTCCCGAGCCGGAAAAAATCCAGCAGTTGTGGGACTTGCTGCTCCCCTGCGCCAATGGTATTCTGGAAAGTGTCTGAGAGGTGAGTGACGTGCCGCCCACGTGGGACGAAAAAGAACAAGAGACCAAGCTCTATGAACCGATCCACCGCCATTCGTCTGGGGTGATCAGCTACACCCTCCCCACGCCCACCGCCGAGATGGATCCGAACAGCGCAGCCTACCAGCGCCTGGAGGAACTGCGTAGAAAAGCGCAGGAAATCGCGCTGGACGAGATCCAGGCGGAGTAGCACTGCCGCTATCACCACCCCGCCGCAGCGGCTCAGCCCGCCTGCTTCTCGGCCAGCGGTCCGATCACCGGCAGTACCAGCTTGCTGCCGTTGAACGTCTTCACCATCAGGACCACCCACACCAGAAGGAACCCGATCCAGACTACAAACGACAGCAGACCGATCAGCACCGATCCGATCACCGGCACCACCATCCCGATCGCCATCGAGAGGATCCCCAGCACGATCAGCAGAACGATCCAGGCGACGTTCAGGAAGATGGACTGGAAGGCGTGAAAACGCACTTCGCGCTTCTTGTTGTAGGGCTCCAGCACCAGAAACAGAATCCCCGTGATCACGCCGACGAGGTAGCACAAGGCCCCAGCGACATTGTCGGTCATACCGCCGGCCGCCGTTCCCGCCGGAGCCGCGCCGCCGCCACCGCCCGACCCGCCGCCCAGCGGCTTCCCGCAGGAGGGACAGAAGGCCCCCTCCCCCGACGCACCGCAATGCACACAAAACGCCATGATCCCTCCTCCGGCCGGCCCCTCACCACCAGCACTCGGCGCCTGGCACCTGCCCTTTATATCACATCCGACCCCCGCTCCCCCCGTGGTATTCTGCAATCTCTATGGCTCGCAACACCCGACGTCGCTTCCTGCAGACGGCCGCCGCCGCCCCGGCTGCGGTCCTGGCCCGCCCGGCTTCCTCTCCGGCCTTCCAGCTCTCGGTCATGCTCTGGACCCTCAAAGGTTCCTTCGACCGGCGCCTCGAAGCCGCCGCCCAAGCCGGCCTCCCCTCGGTCCAACTCGTCGCCGAGTACGTGGATTGGGACGACGCCGAATACCGCCGCGTCCGCCAGCTCGGCCGGTCGCTGAAAGTCGGCTGCGATGCCCTGGTGGCCCAGCCGGACTGGCGCAAGCGTCCGGTCACCCTGGTCGATCCCGCCCACCGCGACGGCTTCCTGGCCGATCTGCGGCGCGCCCTGTCCGCGGCCCGGAAGCTCGACTGTCCTCGTATCATTCTGATGAGTGGCGACGAGCGCCCCGGCGTCCCGCGTCCCCTGCAATACTCCAGCCTGATCGAGGGCCTGAAGCGGGGCGGGGAGCTGGCCGCCAAAGAAAACGTCACCCTCATCCTGGAGCCCCTCAACTCGCGGGTGAACCACCCGGGATACTTTCTGACCTCCGGCGTCGAAGGCCTGGAAGCCATCAAGCAAGTCGATAATCCCCACGTGAAGCTGCTCTTCGATATCTATCATCAGCAGGTGCAGGAAGGCAATATCATCGAAACTTTCACCGGAAATATTCAGCACATCGCCGTATTCCACGTCGCCGACTGCCCCGGCCGCCACGACCCCGGCACCGGCGAGCTGCACTATGCCAATATCTACCGGGCCATCGCCAAAGCCGGTTTCCAGGGCCACTTGGCCATGGAGTACCTGCCTCTGGGCGAGCAGGTGGCCAGCCTCACCCAGTCCGTGGCGGACCTGCGCCAGGCCGTCGTTGGAATTTGAGAATTTGAGAATTGGAGGATTTGAGAATTGGTGCGACTGAGATCGTTTACCCGGCGTCCCGATACCGAAACGTGCCCGAGCGGAAACATCGATCTCACCGGGCTCTGGACCGCGTCCAGGCTTCCAGAAAATCCTTGCCCCGGTAGCGAATGGTGCGGTCATCGACCACTTCGGCCCCAGTGGCCAGGCCGGCGTCGATCCCCAGCGAGTTGCGCGTGGTGTACTCGACCTCCACGGTCACCGGACCATCCACGCGGTACGGCTTGATCTGCCCGATCTTCTTCACCGCCCGCACCGCCGCCGCCCGGATCGTCTCTCGCGCCTCCGGGGCCGACATCGACAGGCACGTATACCGTCCGAGCCCCTCCTTCACCACCGCCGTCTCGGCCTCGGGCACGATGGCGCGCAACTCGTCCGCCGCCGCCCGGTCCCCGCTCAACAGGATCACCGGGATCCCGAACCACCCGGCCAGGGCCGCCCGCGTCTCGGTCTCCCCCACCGGCTGCCCGTTGACCTTCATATTTTGAATACCCAGAGAGCTGTAGCTGTGGGCCATAATCCCCGCGCGGACGTTGGCCTTGCTGTGCTGCCCGATGAACGCCACCGCCGCATACTGACGGCGCTCCAGGGTCATGGTCACGCCCAGGCCTCCCATAAGCAGCTTGGCCTTGGGGTGGATGGTCAGAGCGGACAGGGACTGGCTGCCGTCGTGGCCGTCCCAGACCACCACCTCGTCGGCGCCTCCGGCCAGGAGGCCCTCCACGGCGGCATTGATCTCGCCGGTGAGGAGCTGGCGCATCTCGGAGTCCTTGGGGTCGGTCTGGTCCTGGCGGCAGACCCCGGCGACGCCCTCGGCGTCCGTAATCATGAAGATACTCTTGCGCGACTGGGCGCCGGCGGAGGCGGCCACCGCCAGCAGCACTGCCATCGTTCTGGAAGTCATGCCCAAGAGTATAGCCGGACAAAGCGTTCTATTTCCGGCTATACTACCCCTGGGAGAATCCCTGCTATGGCAACTTCAGAAGTCGGCGCGCCGGAGCCGGCTGCTACTGCCCCGTCTTCCGGGACGGGGTTTCTCGCGGTGGCCGTACCCAATGCCACGGCGTTCATGTCCAGCATGTGTATTATGACGGTGGAGCTGGTAGCCGGCCGCCTCATCGCCCGGCACGTGGGCAGTTCCATCTATACCTGGACCTCGGTGATCGGTGTGGTGCTGGCCGGCATTGCCGTGGGGAACTGGCTCGGCGGACGCATCGCCGACCGCTACCGTCCCCGTAACGCGCTGTCGGTATTGTTCGCTCTGGGTTCCATCGCCTGCCTGGCCATCCCCGGCTTCAACAAGCTCATCGGCAACTGGCATTTTCTGTGGAGGCAGGAATGGCCGGTGCGGATCGCCGGCCACGTGTTCCTGGCCTTCTTCGCGCCCTCCACGGTGCTGGGCTGCATCGGTCCGGTGGCCGCCAAGATGGCCCTCGATTTGGGACGCCGGGTGGGCCGTACCGTGGGCACCGTTTACGCCTGGGGCGCCGTGGGCAGCATCGTCGGCACCTTCCTCACGGGCTTCTTCCTCATCGCCAGAATGGGCAGCATCGCCGTGCTGGTGACCGCCGCCGCCGTTATGGCCCTGGTGGCGCTCCTCTACGGCGCCCGCACGCTGTTCCCCTACCTGTGGGCCGCCACCACCATCGCCTTCCTGGCCGCCACCATGGGACCCTGGCCCTGGGCCAAACAGCTCGGCATCAAGCTCGGCGTCCTGCGCGAAACCTACGCCAACATCATCTACGTCGACGAAAGTAACTACTCCTACATTCAGATCGAAGAGGAAGAGGAGCCGGCCGGCCTGCGCTCGCTGTCCCTGGACCACCTCATCCACGCCTACGTGGTGATGGACAACCAGACCGACCTGCACTACGACTACGAGCAGCTCTACGCCTCCATCACCGAAACCGCTCTCGCGAACAAGCCCCCTTCCCAGGTGCATTCCCTGTTTCTGGGAGGCGGCGGGTTTGTTTTCCCCCGCTACATCCTGAACAAGTGGCCCGGCGCCCACGTGGAGATCGCCGAGATCGATCCGCGCGTTACCGAAGCCGCCCACGCCGCCTTCGGTCTGCCCCGCGACACCCCCATGAAGATCCATAACCTCGACGCGCGCAACCACGTCGACGACCTGCTGGAGCGCAAGCGGGCGGGCGAGAACATCCCGCCCTTCGACCTGGTCTACGGCGATGCCTTCAACCACTACATGGTGCCCCATCATCTCACCACTCTGGAATTCAACCTCAAGCTCAAGGAGCTGATGGGTCCCGATGGTGTCTATATGATGAACATTATCGATATCTATGATACCGGTCTGTTCCTGGGCGCCATTGTCAATACCTTCCGGGAGAGTTTCCCCCACGTCTACGCTTTTTCCACGTTCACCAACGGCCCCTCCACCGATCCCAAACGCCGCGACACTTTCGTGGTGGTGGGCTCCCTGAAGCCCCTGACCGGCATCGCCCTGAAGGCCGATGTCCCCGGGGCGGTCCTCAAGCCCGAGCACATCGAGGCCCTCCGCCAGAAGTCGCACGGCATCGTCCTCACCGACGACTACGCCCCGGTGGAGCAGTTGCTGGAGCCGGTGGTCCGGCGGGCGGATAAGGAAGGGTAGCGGCGAGCGGCTTGACAACCGCCTGTCTGACTTGTATCCTTCGAGCAGTCTGCGCTCGGCAGGCCGGCTGGGGCGCCTTTCGCTGAGCCCCCGAGCCAGATGCGTGGAGGCCCAAAGTTGTTCCGAGGTGGCGCGCACTTCTAACCTCAGGTCGAGCTCAAAAATGGAGAATTGCGGATTCCATTCGAGGAGGCGAAATCGCATGCGTAGACGACAGTTCTTAGCGGCTCCGCTGGCGTTGGCGGCCGGCCTTCGGCTGCCCGCCGAGGAGAAGCCCCAAGCGCTCCAGGTGACGGACCCGCGGGCGACCTCCGGCGATCCGGTCGAGCCGAATTGGGAATCCGGCAACACCGTGACGGTCGGCCCCAGCCATGCCGACATGGTGGGCTCGGACCAAAAGGCGATCCAGGCCGCGGTCGATTACGTCGCCCGCCTGGGGGGAGGCACGGTGCGCCTACTGCCCGGCACTTACCGCATGCGCAATGCCGTGTACCTGCGCTCGCGCGTGCGGATCATCGGCAGCGGCCTCGATTCGGTCCTGCTCAAAGAGCCGTCCGTCCAGACGAAGCTGGCGGCGGACTCCGACTGGTACGAGCAGGAAATAACGCTGGCCGACCCGAAGGGGTTTGAGGTCGGCGACGGCATTTACCTCCGCGCTCGGGACGCCAACGGCGGAACCAGCCTGGACAGGCACTTGCGTACCCTGGTCGCCCGCAGCGGCAACCGGTTCAAGCTCGACAAGATGCTCGTGGGAAACTTCTGGACCGGGCAGGAGGCGACCGCCACCACGCTTTTTGCGATTTTTGACGGCATGCACGTCTCCGACGTCGCCATCGAGAACATCACTCTCGATGGGAACAGGGCGAACAACGAGTTCCTCAACGGCAACTACGTCGGCTGCATCTTCCTGCGCGAGAGTAATCGCATCCGCCTGCGCGGCGTGACCGCCCGGAACTTCAACGGCGACGCCCTGAGCTGGCAGGTGTGTCACGACGTACGCGCCGAGGATTGCCACAGCCACGATTGCGCGGGTTACGGCATGCACGCGGGGTCGGGCTCGCAGCGCACGGTGGCCGCCCGGAACCGGCTCGAACGCAACGACATCGGCTTTTTCTTCTGCTGGGGCGTCAGGTGGAGCGTCTGCGAAAACAACACGATCCTGGACAACCGCCGCTTCGGCGTGTCGATCGGCCACAAAGACACCGACAATCTGGTCCGGAAGAACGAGATTCAGCGCAGCGGGAAGGTCGGAGTGCTGTTCCGCCAGGAGCATGGTCCGGGGTTCTCGCCCAACCGCAACCGCCTCGAAGACAACCGCATCCTCGACAGCGGCGGCACCGAGGACGGCATCGGGGTTAAGGTCGAAGGCCAGACACAGTCGGTCGGGATCGCCCGTAACGAGATCCGCGAGACGCGGGGCTCGGCGCAGCGGATCGGCGTGAAGATCGAGCCGGAAACCAAGGATATCCGCCTGGCCGAGAACCGCATCGAGGGGTTCGCGCAGGCGGTGGTCGATTTGAGGAAAGCCTAAACACCGGGTCTTGGAGAACTTTGGCGAACGAAGCGTGGCGCGGCAAAGTCGGCAAGATGACCCCCGAAGAGGTCGCCGAGTTCCTCTCCGGCAGCCCCTTCTGCCGCCTGGGCTGTCTGGACGACGACGGCTGGCCCTACGTCGTCCCCTGCTGGTTCGAGTATAGCGACAGCGGCTTCTACATCATTCCGCGCGCGCGCTCCGTGTGGGCCGGGTACGTGCAGCGCCACCCGCGCGTTTCGCTCTGCATCGACGAGTCCGACCGCTACAACCGGCGCGTGCTGGTGAAGGGCGAGGCCCAGGTCCTCGAAGAACCCAACCTCGACGGCCGCTGGGTCGAGATCGCCCGCCGTATGTCTCTTCGCTATCTGGGGAAGCTGGGGCCCCAGTATCTCGAACCTACACTGGTCGAGCCCCGCTGGCTTCTCTTCGTCCACCCTGTGAAGATGACTACCTGGCAGGGCGTCGACTGGGCGCCCCGCTACAAACACGCCAAGTGGTAATGATCATGCCTGCTTTCAGCCGCCGTCGTTTTCTGCAGCACGCTCCTCTCCTGGCCGCCTCTCCCGCCCCTCTCGCCCCGGCCCCGGCCGGTCCGCTCCGCGTCGGCTGTCTCAACGTGCATGCCTACTCTCATCTCAGCCTCTGGGCGCCGCTGTTCAGCCTCACCGGCATGCGGATCACCCACTGCTGGGACATTGAACCCGACCAGGCCGAGGCCTTCGCCAAGACCTGCGGCGCCGCCGCCGTCCGCAACTTCGACGATATGGCCGGCAAGGTCGACGCCGTCATTTCCGGCGGCTACTACAACTGCCCCTGGAATCACCTCCTGCACCAGCCGTATCTCGAAGCCGGACTCCCCAACCTGATCAACCGCCCTTTTGCCAATTCTCTCTCCAAGGCCAAACGGATCCTCGACCTCGCCCGCCGCCACCACGCCCCGATCCTAGTCCCCTCGGCCCACGAGCACAACGAGGCCATCGCCCGCGCCCGTGCCTGGACCCCCGGCAAGAAGATCCTCTGCTACACCGCCACAAATTCCTTCGACGACTACGCCACCCACGGCGTCCACGGGGTTTACCTGGTCTGTCGCGCCGTCGCCGAGGCGGGGCATCCCGTCGTCTCGGTGGCCTACCAGGCCAAGAACTGGCACAGCCCCCCCGGCGTCCTCACCTTCGAGCACGACAGCTTCCGGGGCACGCTCCACCAGGTCGCCGGCTCCTGGGGCACGATCCAGATCCATACCCCCGAGGAATATGGGGGCCGCCCCTTCCTCATCCAGCCCGGTACCGGCTACCCCTACAATAAGACCGAGGTTTGGGCCCCTACGCTATGGGCGTTTGAGCACCTGGCCCGCCAAGGCGAGATGCCGCAGTCCTACGACCAGATCCTGCATAAGACCCAGGTATTCCTGGCCGGCTTCCGGTCCATCCTGACGAACGACGGCAGGCCCGTCCGCCTCGACCAGGTTCCCGAGGACTGGGAGTGCCCCGTGGACCTGCCGAACCATCCCGACGATCAGACCACGGCGCTGTTCCGAAAGAAGTTCGGCAGATTCTGAAGCCGGTGGCAGCTCCCCGGAGCCGCAGCCGGTACTGGCGTCCCACATCGTGCAGCGCTCGGTATTCGACGCCATGGCCACTCTGCAAAGCTCCACCGTCGCCCGCGATGGTATTCATTTCCTCTCGCCCGCGGTTCTCGCGGCGGAACCCGCCAGGCGGCGATCGCGGTCCCCCTGCTCCGCGCCACGCGTGCCGGCTGTACGGTCGCAACGCGCGAGGAGCAGAACGGCAGTGGCCAGTGGCCCGTTGAGGAGGGCGCCCCAGTCAGTCCCGGATGATCCCGCCGGTAATGGCGCCGCCGACCGCCCCCTGCACCACGCTGCCGAGGAACCAAGAAAGAGCCATGTAATAGGGAATGGGCATCACCGCGTAGGTCCCATAGCCCATGGATACCCCGGTGGCCAGGCCGAACCACAAGCCGTATTGCAAGCCCGTTTCCACCCCTCTCTTGGCCACCAACCGCGCATAGATGGTGACAAACGCAAACGCAGCGATCAGCACCGCGAGGTGCATAACGCCCATCTTCATCTCCGCCATGGGTCGCCAAAGCTGGGCGGTTGCTTCGTAGCTGGATTTGAGAATCAGGCCATGGATCACGAAATCCAGGGCCGACCAGGCAACAAAAACGGCTAAGGCCGCAATGATGGTTTTCTTCAACAT
>JBGOUV010000381.1:0-6763 GCA_041477815.1 Terriglobia bacterium
AGACCACGCCCGCCACCATCTCGCCGGCCTGTTCGAGCGCCATGGTGACGGCGAACATGGGAAAGCTGTGGGCGAAGTTGGTGGTGCCGTCGAGCGGGTCCACGTACCACACGAACTCGGAGTGGTGGTCGACGCCGGTCCCCTCTTCGGCCACGATGGAATGGGTTGGAAACCGGGCCCGCAGGCGCTCGACGATGAGGCGCTCGGAAGCCCGGTCGGCCTCGGTCACCACGTCGAAATCCCCCTTGTACTCCACCGCCACCCGCCGCTCGAAATAGCGCACCAGGAGCGCGCCCGCCTCGCGGGCGATCTCCGCGGCCGCTGCAAGATAAGAAGAGTACATAGTGTGCTCGTGTCGGGCGTCACTGGAATCGACGCTTGGGCAACGGGGCGCCCCTGGCCAGGCCGGGAGCAACGGGAAGCCGGGCCAGGGGGCCGGCTGCGGCTCCCCGGAGCCGCCCCGCAGCGTGCCACCCCGGTGTTAAGGCTTGCGACGCACTGTATTAGGCCTTGGCCTCCTCGTAGAGGTACTTGATCTCGTGCTTGAAGATGAACAGGTTCGGCGCCGCCTGCCTGGTCAGCCGGATGAAGTTGGCGTCGTAGTACTCCACCACTCCCTTCACCAGCTCGTTGCTGCGCAGCTTCACGCATACCGGCACCTGCTTCTCGATCAGGTGCTTGAGGTAGCGCACCTCTTCCAGGGTCTGCTCCGGCGCGCGCGACTTGCCCCCGCCGCCGCCTCCGCCGCCGCCTCCAAAGCCGCGACCCTTGTTTCTCGGTTTAAATGGTCCCTTCAATGGTTGCTCCTTGTATTTCTCCGTGCCGGCCCCTCCGGCGGACTGTAATAACCGTTCCGGGACAGCACCCGGACGCCCTCCCGGTTCACCTGGATCTCCAGGCGGTGGAACTTGCCCGGGCCCGCCGGCACTCCGCGCGGGTAAAACGCCAGCAGATACTGCACCCGCAAATCGCGCTGGATCTCGCGGAACGCCTCGTCCAGATCCTGCTCCCCGTGCTGGCGGAACCACAGCCCGCCGGTCGAGCCGGAGATCGTCTTCAGGGCGTTCTCGCCGCCCAGATTCCGCCCGGCGTCGCTGGTGATCGGCACCACGATGATGGAATAGACCACCACGTCGGCAAGCTGCACGGTCCGCAGGGCTTCCTGATAGGTGGCGGTGCTGGTGGTATCGCCGCCGTCGGTGACGATGATAATGACCTTGCGGCCCTCGCGCGGGCTCAGGGTGTCCCCAGCCAGGGTCAGGGCGTCGTAGACCGAGGTGCCACTCTCGGGCCGGATCCGGGAGACCGCCGCCTTCAGCCGGTCGAGCGAGGCCGTGAACCTCTCCACCTGATCGACGTAGCTCGAGAAACTGAAGATCGACATCCGATCCGCCGGATGGGCCCCCGCGCCCAGCAGGCTGCGGGCGAATCGCAGCGCCGACTCCTGCTCAAACCGCAGCTCCTTGGCCACGCTCAGGCTGGCGTCAAACAGCAACGCCACCGAGAGCGGGCGGTCGGTCTGGCGCTCGAACACGGCGATCTCCTGCGGTATCCCGGCCGCCAGCAGGCGGAAGTTTTCTTTCTCCAGACCCCCGAGGGGGCGCCCGCCGGCGTCTTTGACCGTCGCAATCACGTTGACCAGTTTGACATCGACCGCAAAGGTAGGGGTCTCCTGCGCGACCGCCGCCGCGGCCAGCCCCGCCCACAGCAGGCTCACCCGAAGCACCGCGGCGATCCTTCCAGGCGCGGGACCGACGCATCCCACTCCCCGTCCACCCAGACCTCGCCGTCGACGAAATATTCCTTCTTCCAAATCGGCACCAGCCGCTTCAGCTTGTCGATGGCCTCGCGGCTCGCCTCGTAGGCCGGCCGCCGATGCCCCGACGTCACCACAATGGCGACACTCGCCTCGCCGATCTCCAGCCGCCCCAGCCGGTGGATCATCCCGATGCGGTCGATGGCGTGCGACGCCGTCAGGGCGGCGCCGATCTCCCGCATCGTCTTGATGGCCAGAGGAACGTAGCACTCGTACTCCAGATACCGGGTCTCGCGACCGCCCGATTGGTTCCGGGTGATCCCTTCGAAGGTCACCACCGCCCCGTCCGAGCCCCGCGCCAGGCGCGTCGCCAGCCCCCGTACGTCGATGGGGACGCGCGTGATAGCGAAATAGTTGCCCACTTCGTCCTGATATTCCGCCTCCAACCCCGAGCCTCCACTCACCGGCGGCAAAAAGGCGATCTCCCCGCCGTCCTCGACCTCCGTGTCCGGCGAGCAAAACTCCTGGTTCTGCGCCAGCACGATGCTCCCCGCCATCTCCTGCAGCCGCGGATGTTGCCGCGCGTAGCGGTCAAAGACCGTTCCCAGACGCGCCCCTCGCTCGACCTCGAGGCGCTCCTCGGCGCATCCGACGAGGTCTTTCAGCATCCCGAAGAACAACACGCGGACCTGCATGCGGGGACCAAAGGTTCATTGTACCATCTGCTAAGTTGGACTCATGCGCGAGTGGCTGCTCATCGACGCCGACGACACGCTCTGGGAGAACAATATCTACTTCGAGCAGGCCTTCGAGGAGTTCGTGGCCTTTCTGGGGCACTCCAGCCTGACGGCCGGGCAGGTGCGCGAGATCCTCGACGAAATCGAGATCGCCAACATCAAGATCCACGGCTACGGCGCCGCCAACTTCGGCCGCAACCTGCAGGAGTGCTTCCGGAAGCTCTCCGAGCGCCCCTATGGCGACGGCGACCTGAAGATGGTCCTCGGGTTCGCCGGCGCCATCCTGGAGCGCCCCATGGAGGTCATCGAAGGCGTCGAGGACACCCTGGCGTACCTCCGAGGCCGCCGCCGGCTGCTGCTATTCACCAAGGGACATCCCGACGAGCAGAAGCTCAAGCTCGACCGCTCGGGACTGGAAAGATACTTCGAGCACTGCGAGGTAGTCCGGGAAAAGGACGCCCCAAACTACCAGCGCGTGGCCGCCACCCACGATATGAACCCCGCTGAGACCTGGATGGTCGGCAACAGTCCCAAGTCGGACATCAACCCCGCGCTGGAGGCCGGCCTAAACGCGGTCCTGGTGCCGCATCCGCGGACGTGGTCGCTGGAGCGGCAGGAGCTGATCGAGGGTCCGGGGCGGTTGCTGGTGGTGGACCGCTTCACCGACCTCCGGAGGCATTTCTGAGCCGCGGCCGTCAGGGAGCGGTTTCCGAGGCTGGCCGAACCCACCGCTCCCTCACGGTCGCGGCTCGGTGAACTCCCAACCCTCCCCGAAGAACCCCGCCGCCACTACCTTGCCCGGGTACCGCTCATCCGGCGGCGTGGTGGTGTCCACGACCGCCCAGTCCGGCAGCTTCGGAACCTGCCGGGCGTTGTTCAGGTAGTCAAACTCCCGAAACGTGAAGCCGCTATTCAGCACGACATACCGCTTCGGGTTCAGCGGGTTCGGATACACCAGAATCAAGCCATGAGTAGACGCCGGAAACTGCTGCTTCCCCACCACCACCGACTCCCCGGTCCACCGCACCGGCAGCTTACCGGCGATCCGCGCCAGGATCCGGTTGCTGCCCGGATCCCCCCACAGCACCAGGTTGCTGGAGGCAATATCGGCGTCGGTGATCTGGGAGTCGTCGCGCACCAGGGCATCGCCGCGGAACTGCCGCCGCCACTCCCGTATGGCCCGGTTCTGCTCGCCCTCTACCCACTTCGCCAACCCCGGCGCCAGCGGCGTCCCGGTGGGCCTCACGAATACAAACCTGTCCAGAAACGCGTCGTCGATCGGTCCCTGCAAGCCATGACGCTTGTGCAAGCCCGGCTGCTCGGCCGACTCCACCATCGCCCACCGTTCTCCGGACTTCCGGAAATGCGCCCGCCACGACCGGTCGCTCATGGGAGCCGGCGCCGTTAGCTTCTGCCCGTCCACTACCACAGTGGGTTTCTGGGTTACATCGAGTTGGCACCCACCGGCCCCCATCTCCAGCGTAAATCCCGTGACGTTCGCCGTCCTCACCTCCACGGTGCGGTCATTGGCGATCTTGGCGTCCAGCTTGGCCCGCTCCCAGTGCTGGCCCATCCCGTCGATCCGTACCCATTTCATCTGGTGGTAGGCCAGGGTCCAGGTGGTGAAGCGCACCTCGCGCGGATACGGATCGCGGCCCCGCTCAACGATGGCGTCGACGAGCTGGTTGATGGTCTCGCGCGCCTCCGGATGGTAGCGGTGGCCGGTCTTGGGTCCAATCACGTGGGTCATGCGCATACCCTCTGTGGCGAGGGCCTTCTCCATCATGTCGGCCGCCTGCTTCTGGCGGTCGTCCTCGCCGCTGTAAGCCACGACGGGACACTGGTAAAGGTTCAACGCGTAGTCGGTGGCGTCGTAGAGATGCCACAGCTTCTGCTCCCACCAGGGTGGTGGCGGCGCGGACTTGTTGGCGAAGATATTCAGAAACTCCGCCGTCTCGCTGAATCCCGCGCCGGGCGCCGCCGCCGCCCACAGTCCGGCGTAGTGGGTGGCGAATTGCCACGTGGACGCCCCGCCCATGCTGAACCCGCGCACCACGATGCGGTTCTCGTCGATCCGGTACTGGCGCTTCACCGCCTCCAGGGCCTCGAACAGGTCCACCTCGCCGGCAAACTTGTTGGCGTTGCAGTAGCGGCCGTAGAGGTGCAGGACGATCGTGTTGGGCGGCGTAAACTCACCGGGAATGCGGTGCCGCTCGGAGAGGAAATTGACCTCGCTGAGCGTTTCGCCGCGCCCGTGGAACCAGGTGTCCAGGCGCCACTGACGGGGCAGCCGCGGCGAGTAGGTCTCCGGTACCACCAAGCCATAGGGCTGGACGCTCTGATCGATCTTCGAGACATAGCCGCGCGGCACCAGCCCGGTGGCGGTGGTCCACGGGGCTTGGCCGCGCGAGAGGAGGTCCGCGCGGGCCTGGCCCTGGCGCAGCAACTCCTTGGCCCGGGGGATCTCGTCCGGGCGGAAGAACTCGTTGTTCTCCAGGGCGTACCGGACGGCCTGGTGATAGATCTCGACGTCGGGGAGGAGGGCTACGCCGCGGAGGGCTTCGATGCGGCGTCCCAGCGCGGACAGGCCGGCTTCGAGCTCGGCTCGGTCGGAGGGAGGGACCGGTATGCCGGGAGGGGGAACGGGCCGGACTTGGGCGCTTAAGGTGGGGAGGAATAAGAGGCCAACCAGGAGGCCGGGCCGGGGGGCCCGGCGCGGCTCGGGGGACCCGCCCCACCACGACGCAACCGTTTTCATGACTAGTCACGATATCATGGTTCCAGTGGCCCCTCACGCGGAGTATGAGGCCCGGCTGGAGGCGCGCCGTGGCGAAGCGGCACGTCGGGGCCGGGCAGGACTCCGCTTGGGGTATGTCCGGCTGGTACTAGGACTGCTTTTCGTCATCCTGGGTTGGCGGGGCTCCTGGTGGGCGCCCGTTCCCCTGGTGGCCTTTGCGGCCCTGGTATTGGTTCACGACCGAACCCGCCGGGCCCAAGCCCGATCCCACCGCGCGGCCGCGTTCTACGAGCGCGGTCTGGCGCGCCTGGAAGACCGTTGGGCCGGCGCCGGCGAGCCCGGCGAGCGCTTCCGCGACCCCTCCCACGTGTACGCCGAAGACCTCGACCTGTTCGGCCGCGGGGGGTTGTTCGAGCTGGTGTCCACGGCCCGCACCCGTATGGGCGAGCACACCCTGGCTGGCTGGCTCTTGCAGCCCGCCGCCCCCGGCGTGATCCTGGAGCGCCAGTCCGCGGTAACCGAGCTGCGCGACCGGCTGGACCTGCGCGAGGACCTGGCCCTGCTTGGCGAAGAGGCCCGCGCCGACGTCGACCCGGAGGCGCTCCTGCGGTGGGCCGCCGAGCCTCCCGTCTTCGAGTCGGTGGCGTCCCGGCTGGCGGCTGCGGGTCTGGCGGCGCTGGCCGCAGTCGCCGGGACCGCCTGGGGTTGGTGGGGCCTGGCCACGCCCTTCGCGCTCGTGCTTGCCGTCGAATGCGCTTTTGCCTACTGGTTCCGCTCCCGGGTCCAGCATGTGGTTCACGCCATCGAGTACGCCGCCCACGACCTGGATCTGCTGGCGGGAACCCTGTTGCGACTGGAACGCGAGCGTTTCACCTCGCCTCTGCTGGTACGCCTGCGCGCCGCCCTCGACACCGGCGGCGCACCCCCCTCCCGTCAGATGGCCCGTCTGCATCGCCTGGTCGACTGGCTGGACTCCCGCGACAACCTCTTCCTGCGGATATTCGGTCCGCCGCTGCTCTACACCACCCAACTCGCCTTCGCTGTGGAGGCCTGGCGCCGGCTGGCCGGTCCGCAAGTGCGCCGTTGGATCGAGGCCTTAGGAGAGATGGAAGCCCTGTCGGCCCTGGCCGGCTACGCCTACGAGCATCCCGCCGACCCCTTCCCGGAATTCACCGCCGCCGACGCCGCCCTCTTCGAGGCCGAAGCCCTGGGCCACCCCCTGCTGCCCGAATCCCGCCTCGTGCGCAACGATGTCCGGCTCGCCCCCGATTGCGCCATCCTGATCCTCAGCGGCTCGAATATGTCGGGCAAGAGCACGCTGCTCCGGACCATCGGGATCAACGCGGTGCTGGCCATGGCCGGCGCCCCGGTACGGGCCCGCCGCCTGCGCCTCTCGCCGCTGGCCGTGGCCGCTTCCATCCGCGTCACCGATTCGCTGCAAAGCGGCGCCTCGCGCTTCTACGCCGAGATCACCCGCCTGCGCAAGATGGTGGACCTGGCCGGCGGCCCTTTTCCGGTGCTGTTTCTCCTCGA
>JBGOUV010000175.1:0-13589 GCA_041477815.1 Terriglobia bacterium
GGATAGCGTCGCGGATGGTCTCGGGACGGTGGACGTCGCCGCCGTCGTGGGGCACGGAGACCACCCGGGCCCGGCCGGCGGCGACGCGCTCCACCTCCAGGACGATCTGTCCCAGGTTCAACTCGGGAACTACAAATACCTGGGTGCGCGCGGCCAGCTCGCGGAGGCGGGCTTCGGGGAAGGGCCACACGGTGAGCAGACGCAGGCGTCCGGCGCGGACCCCGCATTCGCGCGCCATCTCAATAGCCCGCTGGGCCACCCGCGAGGTGATGCCGTAGGAGACCACCACCACGTCGGCGTCGGCGGTATCGGCCTCGTCGCAGAGGAACAGGCGATCGGCGGCGCCCAGGACCTTGTCGCGCAGGTGGCGGACCAGACGGTCCTGCGTCGCCGCGTTCATGGCCGGGTACCCGCGTTCGTCGTGGGTGAGTCCGGTGACGTGAAAGTGCTGTCCCCGGCCCGTGACCGGAAAATCGGGACGCCGGGGAACGATGCGGATCTCCTCGGCGGGCGGAATCAGCACCTTCTCGGTCATGTGGCCGACACACTCATCCATCATGACCAGCACCGGGACGCGGAACTCCTCGGCCCAGTTGAAGGCCTGGATGGTCAGGTCGAAACATTCCTGGGGCGAATTGGGGCAGAGGGCGATGATCTGGTAGTCGCCGTGCGAGCCCCACCGCGCCTGCATCATGTCGGCTTGGGCGGGGAGCGTGGGCAGGCCGGTGGAGGGGCCGCCCCGCTGCACGTTCACGAACACGCAGGGCGTCTCGGTCATGACCGCGTAGCCGATGTGCTCCATCATTAACGAGAAGCCCGGACCGGAGGTGACCGTGAAGGCCTTCTTACCGCCCCACACGGCCCCGAGAATGGCGATCGAGGCGGCGAGCTCGTCCTCCATCTGGATAAAGATGCCCCCCACGGTGGGGATTCGGGCGGCGAAGCGCTCGACGATCTCGGTGGAGGGGGTAATGGGGTAGCCTGCGGCAAAACGCGCACCAGCGGCGAGTGCGCCTTCCGAGCAAGCCTGGTCGCCGTCGAGGAAATGGGCCCCGGTCAGGACGCCGGCCGGGTCAGCCGGCACGGGCCACCTTAGCGCCAAAGATAGCGAAGTCGGGGCAATACATCCCGCATAAGTCGCACCCGCTGCATTTCTCAGCGTGCATGACGTGGGGTGGGTGATATCCCCTGGAATTGAAGGCCGGCGAAAGAGCCAGCACCCGGGTGGGGCAAAACTCCACGCAGAAACCGCAGCCTTTGCAACGTTCGACGAGAATCGATACAAATCCCTTGGGCATCACCCCGTCAGAAGCAATCGGAGTGCCAGGTCAAAGGACCGCGTAAACGTCGTAGGCCACTGCATTGACAGCGGCGTGATACTCCCCGATCCCGAGACAGTGCAGCCGGTTCAGCCAGACTGATGACTGCTGATCGTCGGGGGGAGTCCAGGAACCGGCCCGACATCGGGCAGGCCCGGTCGCGCCAACATCAAGGATCGCTACGCCGTCGGTGCGTACGGTCAGCCAAGATCATGGAGGCGATCGTGCCGTAACCTACGGGCGGATGTTCTTGTGGATGGCGTAGAGCGCCAGTTCCAGCCGGTCGCTGACGCCGAGCTTGTCGAAGATGTTGTGCAGGTGGTTCTTCACCGTCTGCTCGCTGATGAACATGCGCTCGGCGATTTCCTTGTTCTTGAAGCCCTGCGCCACCAGCACCACGATCTCGCGCTCGCGCTGGCTCAAGGGCGACCGTTCCCGGTCCTTGGCCGCGGCGTCGGCCGGCGAAGCGAACTGCCGCATCACCGCCGCCGTGGTCCGCGAGTCCAGCCAGATCTCGCCCGAGTACACCTTCCGAATGCTCTTGATCAGCAACTCCGTAGCGGTTTGCTTCAGCACGATCCCCGAAGTGCCGAACTTCATGGCCTGCACGTACTCGTCCTCATTGTCCGAGGCGGTCAACACGATTACCCGGGTCTTGGTCTTCTGAGCCTGCAGGCGCTGCAGCGTGCTCAACCCGTCCAGACCGGGCATCTTCAAATCCAGCAGCAGGATGTCCGGCTCGTCCCGTTGCAGGATGTCCAGCACCTCTTTACCGTCCCGCGCCTCCGCCACCACCTGGAAGTCCTCTTCCAAGGCCAGGAGCTTTCGCAGCCCGTCCCGAAAAATGGGATGATCGTCGGCAATGGCGATTCGGATCATCTTCTTCTCCTCGACGGCCGTCGAACCCTCGGAGTGGCTCACAGTTTCGGTCTTCGCAATTTCTGCCATAGGGGGATCCTGCGGCGAATAATCTGACAGTCATATATTCTAAAGTTCTATAAGTACTATGTCAACCCCATCTACCAAGAAAATTTAAGGAGGCGGCAACTTCTTCTCCGAATTCGTGTATCTCTTTCTGGCAGAGGCGTTTCCATGCACAAATGGATGTTCTGGATGGTGGCGTTCACGGGGGTAGCAAACGCCCAAACCCCAGTAGTGGAAGCCCGCGGGGTAGTCAACGGGGTCACTTTTGAGCTGGCTCCGAGCACCGTCGCTCCCGGGGGCATCTTCAACATCTATGGGTTCAACCTGGCCACTGCCACCGTAGCCGCCGCGGCGATACCGCTGCCGGCCAGCCTGGACTCGCCGGCGGTCGAGGTCCTGGTCAACGGGAGACCCGCTCCCCTCTACTTCGTCTCTCCTGGCCAGATCAACGCCCAGGCGCCGTGGGAGACCGAGCCGGGTTCGGCCCAGGTGGTGGTGCGGCGGTCGGGGGCCGCCAGCCGTCCGGCGACCCTGTTGGTCCAACCCGTGGAGCCGTCCCTGTTCGCCCTCAACGGGGCGGGGTTCGGCCCCGCTATCGCGGTTCGGGCAGCCAACGGGAGATTGGCCGGCCCCGACAACCAGCCCGGTCCGGGCGACGTCCTGGTCCTCTATGCCAGCGGACTGGGGCCGGTCGACCCCGCCGTCGCCAGCGGAGCAGCCGGACCCTCCAACCCACTGGCCACGGTGTCCCGGCCGCAGCGGGCGTTTGTGAACGGCCTCCCTGCCCCGGTGCTGTTCGCGGGTCTGGCGCCCGGTTTCGCCGGCCTCTTCCAGATCAACCTCCAGCTTCCGGACCAGTTCGCGCCCGGCGATGTGTTGCAGTACTACTCCGCCCAGCGAACGGCCAACCGGGTCTTGCTGGGTACCGTGGGTTCTCCGCGTACCCGCTTCCTGCCGCTTCCCGAAGGGATGGACAACCTGGTGGGTGTCGCCGAGTCCAGCCTCCGGGGAGGTTTCGTGGCCCTCAACGGCCCGCGTGGCGCCGACGGTTGCTACCAGAACGTCTATGCCCTGGATTTTCGCCGCAATGAGTCTGTCCGCCTCGAGGAGTGTCTCACCCACTCCAATCCGAACGCGCCGACCCCTTTCGTAGTCGAGAACGCCAGCGCCAAGCTGGCGGCGCTGCTCGGTCCCGGCAGGTCGCGGGTGCTGCTTCTGGACGGCGCCACCGGACGGACTAACCGGATCGACCTCCCCGGCCCCGCCCTGAACCTGCTGCCGGCCGGTCCCGACACCCGCGGTCTGATCGCCACCCTGCCCGGCGACCAGGTCCGGGTGGTCGCCATCAACACGGACACCGGCGAGGTCCAGACGATGGCCGCCGGACCCGCCGCCGGCGCACTCCTTAACATCAACATCGCCAACGTCAACGTCGACGGCCTGACCCAGGTGGTGTCGACCCCCGCCCGGCTGGGCAACAACCGGCTGGTGGCGGTGGTGGCTGATAGCGAAACGAACCCCCAACGGGCCGTGTTTGCCGTGTTGGCGGCGTCGGGCGAAGTAGTGGCCCGAGCGGCCTTCCCCGCCGGGTACCTGCCTCTTCTGCCGCCTCGTCCGGCGGCGGGCCCGCCGGGCCCGGGCCCGGGGGGAGGACTGGGCGGCGGCGTTCCCGGCGGCCCGGGAGGCATGCTGCTCGCCCCGCGCGCCTCCGCCCAAACCGACCCGGCCACCGATCGTGTCATCGTGCCGGCCCGCAGCGTGGACAACTCCAAGCACGCCCTGGCCATCTTCGACGCCGTTGCCGCCACCGCCCGCGCCGCCGACCTCCCCGCCGGCGTCTTTGCCGCCAACTGCTCGCCGCAACTCCGCCTCTTCCCCCTGACCCTGGCGGCCAAGCTGGCCCTTCCGGTCAGCGACCGCCTCGAGACGGCCGCCGCCAACCCTTGCGCCTCCACCGGCCTGGTGGTGTTCGACGCCGCCGGCTCGCTGCAGCGGGTGGCGCTCCCGGGCAGCTCCACCTGGGACGTCAACTCCATCAGTCTTGTCAATGACTACCTCTACGGAGCCAACGCCGACCGCCTCAGCCAGAACGCTTCCAGCTTATTTGTTTACGACGGCCCGACCGGCGCCATGCGTAAACTGGACACCCCGCGCGGCGCCACCGGATTCGCCGGCCTGCAACCGCTCGGCGTCACCGGCCGGCTGCTGGCCCTGGCCGCGGGCCGCGTCCCCGGCGACGAAGGTCTCCTGTTGTTCGACCTCGCCGCCGGCGTCTCCCGTCTGTTCCCCACGCCCGCAGGGTTCGCCCGCCTGTCCAACCCCGGCATGCACTTCGTCACCCGCCAACTCACCGCCCGAGGGGTGAAGGCCGGTGGAGAATCCCAGGTCGTCGTGTATGACCCGGCCACCGGGGCGGTCGGCGTGGTGGACAATCCCAGTCAGGTGCAGTCGGTAGGCTCCCCGGCCGCTGCCGCCCCCCCGGCCCGCCTGATCTGGGAGCGCAATCAGAACTCCAACTCCATTTTGGGCGCGGCGTTCCAGGGCGACCGCCTGACCGGCCTGGTGCTGGTGGAAGGACTGTAGAGGCCGGTCCCGCGCCGGCGCCGCGCCGCGCCCCCTGGCCCGGCCCGCCCAAGTCCGGTAGGTGCACCAAGCCGGCCAGACGGGCCGCCTCACATTTTCATCCAGGCCCTTATAGATACTGATGAGATACTCGACACAACCACCCCGTAGATTCGGGGTTGACTTGGGCGGCGGCTCTCCTTTATCCTATAGGCTCGCAAGGAGAATCTGCAAGGAACATCGCCGCTCGGCGTGGGAGCGTTTCCGGGCGATGCAGGGAGTGTGCATGACTATTCATAATAGTGTAGGCTTGTCCCTTTTGTCGCTCCTGGCCGTCTTCCCGGCCCAGGCCATACCTACTTTTACGCTTACCAGCCCGGCCCCGAATGCCTCCTTACCCGCGGGAACCGTGCTAATCCAGTTCTTCGCCTCGGATTTCAACCTGGGCGACCAGGGACAGACCCATCTGCACTTTTATCTGGACGCCGATCCCATTACCTATCATTTCTACAACGGGGGCACGCGGCAAGTCCTGTATCAGGGGCTGCACACGCACCAGATCCACTGGAGGAGCACTACCTCCATCGAGATTTACGGCCTCAGCAGCGGGGCACATCAGGTGCGCTTCGTGCTGGCCAACGGAAATCACACCGAGCTGGTGAACCCGGAAGCGACCAAGACGCTGAATTTCACCCTCCTGGCGCCCCTTCCTTCCCAGTTCACCCTGCAGGCGGTGGCCACCAACCTTAGTTTTCCGGTGGGCATGGCCTTCGCCCCGGACGGCCGGCTCTTTTACAACGAGTGGGCCACCGGGAAGGTCCGGGTGATAGATCCCGGCTGGAGCCTGCGGCAGCAGCCCTTCTTCGCCGTGACCGACCTCATTACCGGCGGCGAGCAAGGCATGCTGGGTCTGGCCGTGGATCCCGACTTCGCCAACAACCACTATATCTACATCTATTACGATGCGAACAATCCCCGGCGCTGCCGTCTGCTGCGATTGACCGATGTCAACAGCGTGGGAACCAACCCAACCTACCTGCTCGATAACCTGCCGGAAGGCGACATCCACAATAGCGGCGCCGTGAACTTCGGGCCGGACGGCAAACTCTACATCACCACGGGAGACTCCACCGTCGCCAGCGAGGGCGATCCGGAGCCGGACACCAACCCCCGGAGCGAATCGCAGAATCCGAACTCGCTGAACGGCAAAGTGCTGCGCGTCAATAAGGACGGCACCATCCCCGCCGACAACCCTACCGCCGGCTCGCCGGTGTGGGCCCGCGGCCTGCGCAACACCTTCGGCACCACCTTCCATCCCGACACCGGCGATTTGTGGGGCACCGAAAACGGACCGGACGACAACGATGAAGTCAACCGGCTCGTCCGCAGCGGCAATTACGGGTGGCCGATTGTCCGGGGGATCGTCAACAACCCCGACTACGTGGATCCCCTGGTGGCCTTCACCCCCACCATTGCGCCCACCGGCATTGTGGCCCTTCGCCCGAACACGGTTTATCCGGTCACCTATCAACACAACCTTTTCTTTAACGACTGGAAGAACGGCAAAATCCAGCGCATCATCCTCACCGGACCGGGCTTGAACCAACTCGGCAGCCTCAGCACGGCCTTCAACGGAGGCGGCGGCGGGCTGGTGGCCATGACGCAGGGGTTGGACGGTTACATCTACGTTTCCAGCAACGCCGCCATCTATCGCATGGTGCTGATCGGAAGCCAAGCCCCCAGCGCCGTTTCGGTCAGTCCCGCCAACGGCAGCGGATTCACCCAACTGTTCACCTTCAACTTCTCCGACCCCAATGGATACACCGACATTCCGGCGGCCGAGATGCTCTTCAACACCACCCTCAACCTCGCCAATGCCTGCTACCTCCGCTACTCGCGGACGGCCAATAACGTTTCCCTCCGCAACGACAACAACAGCGCCTGGCTGGGACCGGTGAACCTGGGTTCGGGGGCGACCCTGGAAAACAGCCAGTGCAAGTTCAATTCAACCGGTTCCTCCGCGTCCAGCAGCGGCACCGATGTGACCGTCCGCCTGAACCTGACCTTCAAGCAGACGTTCTTAGGAACCAAACAGATCGATATGCAGACCACCGATACCACCGGTCTGGCCACGGGCTGGCAGCAGCGCGGAGTGTGGAGCGTCGGTACGGTCAATCTGGCTCCCAGCGCGGTTTCGGTCTCGCCCGCCTCCGGCAGCGGCGCCAGGCAGGTGTTCAGTTTCCTGTTCTCCGATCCCAACGGGGCGGCCGACCTGTTGTGGACCCAGATGCTGGTGAACAGCCCTTTGAATATTACTAATGGCTGCTACCTGCACTACAACCGCTCTTACAATGTAGTCTACTTGCGCGATGACGCCTCCACCGCCTGGCTGGGACCGGTGCCCCTGGGAACGGCGACTACTCTGGAGAACTCGCAGTGCATCGTCAACGTCGGAACCTCCTCCCGAAACGTAGCCCGCAACAGCCTGGCCGAGAATGCCGCAGAGGTGGCCGGCACCGACATGACGGTGAACCTGGACCTCAGCTTCAAGACGGCCTTCTCCGGGCCCAAGAGCGTTTACATGTACGCCCAGGACCTGGCCGGTCTGTCCAGCGGGTGGCAGAATCGGGGAACCTGGACGGGAAGTGTGGGCAGCCCCGTGGCTCCCACCACCGTGTCGGTCACGCCCAGCTCGGGAAGCGGCTCCCGCCAGACCTTCAGCTTCCTCTACTCCGACGGCAACGGCTTTACCGACCTGCCCTGGACGCAGATGCTGGTCAACAACGTGTTGAGTATCTTCAACGGTTGCTATGTGCACTACGATCGGGCGTTCAACGCCGTTTTCTTGCGCGACGACGGTTCGACCACCTGGCTGGGTCCGGTCACCCTGGGCGCGGCCACCACGCTCGAAAACAGCCAATGTGTCCTCAATGCCGCGACCTCCTCGGCCAGCGGCGCCACCACTAACCTCACCGT
Source organism: Terriglobia bacterium (assembly GCA_041477815.1). Lineage (GTDB taxonomy): Bacteria > Acidobacteriota > Terriglobia > Bryobacterales > JACQDG01 > JBGOUV01. Next base: position 7,782 of record JBGOUV010000175.1, read on the forward strand.
GAACCTGGATCTGAGCTTTAAGCCGGCGTTCGCCGGGACCAAAGGCGTTTTCATGCAGACCCAGGACACCGGTGGTTTGGCCACCGGCTGGCAATCGGAGGGAGCCTGGACGGTCCCCGGCGCCGGTGGCGGCAATCTGCCCCCCTCGGCGGTCTCGGTCACGCCGGCCTCCGGCAGCGGCGCCCGCCAGACGTTCGCTTTCCTGTTCTCGGATCCCAACGGCTTCACCGACCTGCCCTGGACCCAGATCATCGTCAATGGCGCCTTGAGTATCTTCAACGGCTGCTACGTGCACCACGACCGCGCCTTCAACGTGGTGTATTTGCGGAACGACGACTCCACGGCGTGGCTGGGACCGGTTTCCCTGGGAACCGCGGTCACCCTGGAAAACAGCCAGTGCACCGTGTACGCCGCCACCTCCTCGGCCAGCGGCTCCACCACGAATCTGACGGTGAACCTGGATCTGGGCTTTAAGCCGGCCTTCACCGGGGCTAAGGGCGTTTTCATGCAAACGCAGGACGTCGCCGGGGCAGCCACCTCCTGGCAGACCCGGGGCGCTTGGACGGCGCCGTAGCCGGACTCCCCTATGCGCCGCCGGAGCGCCCGAACCCTGTTCCTGACCCTCCCTGTTGCCGCCCTCTTCCTGTTCGGGCGCCATTGTCTCCACCGGCCCTTGCTGGCCCAGTTGGCCCTGCCGGTATATTACGTCGACGCCGACGAGGGCGCGGACGCCAACCCCGGAACGTCGCCGCAGTCCGCCTGGCAAACCTTGGATCGGATCAACGCGCGCACTTTCGCCGGGGGCAGCATCGTTTTCTTCAAACGCGGCTGCGAGTGGCGCGGCGGCCTGCGGTTGCGGATTTCGTCCAGTTCGGATCTGCCGGTGACTTTGGGATCGTACGGCTCCGGTCCCCCGCCCGTCCTCAACGGCGCCCGCCTGCTTTCTTCCTGGGAGCCTTACTCCTCGGCCGGCGTTCCCATCTACCGCGCGGCAGCGCCGTCGGCCCCCGCCCAAGTGCTGGTCGACGGGGTCTCTCAGGAGCTCGCCCGCAGTCCCAATTCCGGTTACTCGCCCCTCCAGGGTGTTTTCTCCGCTTCCCAAGTCCGGGTCCCCGACTACGACTCTTTTTTCTTCGCGCACGGACCGCAGCGGGCGAAGATCCACTTGCGTCTTAGAAATTGGTATGGGGAAACCCGGACGGTCACCCGGTTCGACGACCAGACCGGGGTCATCAGTTGGGACGCCGACCCGCCCCTCCGCTATCCTCCCTCCCCCGGCGACGGGTCTTTCCTGGCCAATGCCCTCCCTTTACTCGACCGCCCGGGCGAGTGGTATTACGACCCCGAGGAGCGCGCCTTGTATCTGGCCTTTCCCGGCGACCAGTCGCCCGCCGATAGTGTGGTGGAGGCTGCGGTCGACCCCTACGGGGTTTTCTCCGACTCGGCCGCCGCCTCCCTGCGGATAGACGGCCTCACCCTGGTAAATTTCGCCCAAGCCGGCGTGTGGGCGCGCGGCGCCGCCCTGGAGCTCACCGGCGTCCGCATCCGCAATTCCAACGAACGCGGAGTCTATGCGGAGACCCGCCGCCTGGTCATCACCGACAGCGTCATTGAGAATACCAACTCCGATGGCATTTGGGCCGCCGAGGCGGAGACCTTGCGGATCGAGCGCAATACCCTGTCCAACAACGGCCGCGTCGTTCCCCAGCGCCTTCCCGGTCTGGAGCTGAACGGCATCCGGGTCAGCCGCAGCGGCGATGTCTCGGTGGTCTCCAACGTGATCACCGGGTCCGGCTTCGGCGGCATCACCGCCACCGCCATCCGGCGCACCCTGCGGATCTCCGGCAACCGCATCCTCAACTACTGCGTGGCTTTGAATGATTGTGCCGGTGTTTATATCAACGGCTCCGACTTCACCGCCTCCCTGCGGGAGATCTCCCACAACTTCATCCAGGACGGCGTGGGCGACCCTCTCGCCGCCCCCAACCCGTCCCGCGTATTGACCGCCGGAATCTATCTCGACATCTACGCCAGCGACTTCTACCTCCATGACAACGTCATCGACCGGGCCCGGGGAGAGCTGGGCGGCATCGCCGTGAACGGCGGTAATCGCAACGTCATCGCCTGGAATCGGATCTGGCAGTACAACTCGCCGACCATGAGTTTCTTCAAGTCCCCGGACACGCGCTTTTCCCCCGCCCGGATCTATCCCATGGACCAGAATACGGTGGAGCAGAACTCCCTTTTCGCTTCCCTCCAGCGCAGCGAGCGCCTCAATATGGTATTTGTCAATGGCGCCGATTCCGACAATCGTTTTGGCGTTTTTCGAGATAATACCTTGCAGATCCTGCCCCGCCCGCCGCATATCCATGCCCCGACGCGGAGGCGATAGGAGAATGAGCTTGCTGAGATTCGGCCGGAAGAGAACCTCCGCCCCGCCCGCCGCTCCGGACCGCCGGCAAGGTCCTCCCAACGCTTTCGTGCCCGTGGAGTACGCCGGTCTCCACCCCGTCAGCCTGAATTTCAACAACCAATGGCAGCTCACCGGGTTGCGCTTTGCCGAGGAGCGAAACCGCTTGACGCTCTCCCTGCGCTGGCGCTGCTTGCGCACCTTGTTCCGGATGGCGCGGTGCTTCACCCACGTAACCGATGCGGCAGGACTTCCGGTGGGCACGATGGATCACGATATTATGAACGGCTCGCCCCGGCCGGTGGCCTGGCGGCCCGGCGACGAGGGATTGGAGTTTCATTCCCTCTGGCTCCCGGAGCCCAAGCCGGCCACCTCCGCCTATTTCCTGCGGTTTGGATTGTACGATCCCGAGACCAACCTCCGCCTGCCGCTGACCGCCTCCACCCTGCCGGTAACGGACCATTTCACCGCCGCCACGGTTCAGGCCGGAATCACGCCGGATTCCGAATCTGTCTTTTGTCTGCAGCCGGCGGCGGCGGCTCCGTGCCGGGTAAGACTCGGCGACGCGGTGGAGTTGGTCGGCTGTTCGGTGACGTTGCTGGAACGGGTCCTCTGGCTGCGCTTACGGTGGGTGCTGTCGGAAGTGCCCCGCTCCCAGCTCATGTTCTTCGGTCACGCCGTCACCGCCGCCGACCCGGAAAGGGAAGCCGTGGCCTCCTTCGATCAGGACATGGCCGTTCACGGGCGTGGCTCCTGGCCTCGCTTCGAACAGGACATCGTCCGTTCCATCCCCCCCACCGCGCCTCTGCCCGCGTTCCTTCGCGCCGGAGCCTGCACCTTTCCGGAGCTGTCCCGGCTGGAGATTCGCGAAAGCTCCTTCCCCTCCGACCCGGCTTCCCGCTGCTTCTTCATTCCGGTGGGAGCCGCTAAACTCTGAATGATTCTCCTTTCCGTCGTCACCGTCTCCTACAATCCGCGTCCGGACCTGTTGAGCTGGGCGCTGGATTCGCTGGAAGCTCAGACCTTTCCCAAGTCGCAGTTTGAAGTTGTCATCGTCGACAACAACTCCCAGCCGCCCTTGGACGAATCCCGGCTCCGGGAAGGACGTTCCCTGCAGTTGCGCCTGGTCCGCGAGCCCCGCCAGGGCAACACCTTCGCCCGCTGCACCGGCATCACCGAGGCCAGGAGCGAGGTGCTGGTATTCGTGGATGACGACAACCACATCGATCCCGACTACCTGGAAAAGGCCTGGCGGATCGCGCGCGCGGAGCCCTCCCTGGGGGCCTTCGGCGGCAAGGCGCGGGCCGTGCTGGAAGCGCCGCTCCCCGCCTGGAAGCAGCGGCTGCTTCCCTTCTTCGGGGTCCGCGACTTCGGCCTCGAGCCCATCACCTCCCGGGAGACCTGCTGGGGAGAATGGGAGCCCATCGGAGCGGGCATGGTCTTTCGCCGCGACGTCGGAGAGGAGTACGTGCGCTGGGTCACCTTCGACGGGACCACCGGCCTGCTGGGCCGCAAGGCGGCTACCGGCTTGATGAGCGGAGAGGACACCCTGCTTGCCCAGGCGGCCTACCGGCTGGGATACTCCTGCTCCTACCAGCCCTCCCTGACGATGTCCCATTGCATGAAAAAGACGCGCATGCGAACCCGGGTCCTGGCCCGTACCATGGAAGGCCACGGGCGCTCCTTCGTGGTTCTGCAGCAGATCCTCGGTTGGCCGGTGCCCCGCCCCAGCCTGGCCGGGGCGGCCGTCGAGTTGCACCGGAGATTTCACCAGCACGTCCGGAAGCTGGGGCTGCGGGCCGGCGCCGTCAAGTGGTTTTGGGATCTCGGCTATTTCCGCCAGGCCAGGAGCTGATCCGGGTTGCGCTTCTCCATCGTCATTCCCAATTACAACTCCGGACCGCTGCTGGAGCGCGCCCTCCGCTCCGTGCTCGCTCAGAACTATCCCGATCTCCAGATCATCCTGGCCGACGCGCAGAGCACCGACGCTTCCCGCCAGACCATCGAGGAGTATCGGCACGTCTTTGACCCCCTGCTCTGCGAGAAGGATGACGGACAAGCGGACGGCTTGAACCGGGGCTTTCGGCACGCCCGCGGCGACCTCCACGGATGGCTCTGCTCCGACGATGAGCTGCTGCCCGGCGCTCTGGCCCACATCGCCGCGACCTTCCGCAGCAACCCCGAGGCCGACGTGGTGCTGGGAGCTTGCGAGCGCATCTATCCCGACGGCCGCGTTGCCGTCACCTACCCCGATCCGGACGCCTGGCGAACCATCGGACTGCGGGATACCATCGAGCAACCCAGCACGTTTTGGTCCGCCGCCCTCCACCGCAAGCTCGGCGAATTGGATCCGACCTTCTATCTGGCCTTCGACTGGGACTTCTGGTGCCGCATGAGAGACGTCGGCGCCCGCCTGGTGGCCACCGACCAGGTCCTTTCCCGCTACCATTTCAGCGCCTCCAACAAGTCCGGCAGCTCCGGCCGCCGCCACCTGGAAGAGGGTCTCCGGATCATCCGCCGTCACTGCCCGCGCGGATGGCTTTTCGCTCCGGCCTACCGCTTCCTATACGAGCACTTCGACCTGCGCGGCTGCTACGACCTCCCACCCACCTGCTCACCCGCCAGGGCGGCCGCGTTCCGCCTGACCACGAAGATCCTCACCGCCGTGCTCGGCCAGGACCCGCTGCTTCTCTACAACCTGCACTTCGCCTCCCTCCAGGAGCGCGGTCTGCCATGGTGGTAGGGCGGCCCCCCCGGGGAAGCGGTTGCTACGGTCGCCGCTCCGCGCTCACCGGACCCGCCGCGTTGCGAACCATATCCCGCGCCGTTGAAAACCACTCCCCGTACCGGACGCCGGGAAGAAACTCGTCGCCCGAGTCGTGCAGCAGGTCCCGCAGCCGCGACCGGAGCGAGTCCATCACCGGCGGACCGCGCCGCCCGTCGAACAGGTTCCGCGTCTGGTAGGGATCGGCCTGGTTGTCGTACAGCTCCTCCGCTCCGGTCAGCCACTTCACGTAGGTGTGCTGTTTGGTCCGCAGGCCGCGCCATTCGGGCCAGTCGGTCGCCGTTTCCGGAAAGTCCCAGTGCGACACGTAATTGGCCATGAGTAGCGCGTCATGCTGCGCGCCGCGCCCGGTGAGCGCCTGTGGCGACAGGTCGCGCCCGTTCACGATCGCGGGCGCCTTTAGCCCGCACAACGACGCCAGCGTCGGAAAATGATCCATCGGCCCGAACAGCGCGTCGCTCCGCGAGCCGGCCTGGATCCGCCCCGGCCAGCGGTACACCAGCGGCACGTCCACCGCTTCCGCGTACGGCACCATCTTGTTATACCTGCCCTGCGACGCCAGCATCTCGCCGTGGTCGGACGTGAACACGACGATGGTGTTGCCCGACAGGCC
>JBGOUV010000480.1:0-4464 GCA_041477815.1 Terriglobia bacterium
GGCGTTTACCGGCGACCTGATCTATGGAGCGGGGAAGCTGTGGGAGTTCTACAGCCTGCAAAAGCGCTTTCCGGGCATGCGCGGGGATTATTGGGGATTCGGGGGAGCGGTGGAGGAGCTGATCGCCAGCCTCGATCGGGTGCTGGAGAGGAAGCCGGAAATGATGGTGCCGTCGCACGGAGCAGTGATCGAGAATCCGACGGCGGCGATCGGTGAGTTGAAGGCCAACCTGCGGGCGGCCATGGACAACTACTTGACCACCGCGGCCTGGAGGATCTACTTCAAGGGAATTTTTCCGGACCGGCGGGCGCCGCTGTTGAAACCGCTCGCGGAGGTAAGCTACCCGCGGTGGATCCGGAATATCGCCTCCACGACCAAGGCCATCGTGGCCGATGACGGGTCCGCGTTTCTGTCCGATTGCGGGTTCCAGGTGGCCATCAACGAGATCGACAAGCTGCTGGCGGCGGGGGAGATCCGGTCCGTGGACGGCATCTGGATTACCCACTACCACGACGATCATACCCAGATGGTCAACGTGGCCAAGAGGAAGTATGGGGCCAAGGTACACGTCGAGCGGCACCTGGTGGACATCCTCGAGAATCCCCTCGCCTATCAGATGCCGTGCCTGTTTCCGGAGTCGATCCGAGTGGACCGGCCGATGGAGCACGGAGAGTCGATCGCGTGGAAAGGGTTTCGGCTGACGGCGTACCACTTCCCGGGCCAGACCTTGTACCATGACGGACTGCTGGTGGAGCGAGACGGGGTGAAGGCGTTCTTCACCGGGGACAGCTTCGCCAATTTCGGGATTGACGACTATTGCAGCCAGAACCGGTGTTTTCTGGGGCCGGAGGTGGGGTATCAGAAGTGCTTTAAGCTGTTGCTGGAGGTGAAGGCGGATCTGCTGGTGGCGGCGCATTGGGGTCCCGTGCCGATATCGCAGGAGTACTTGCGGCGGGCGCTGGACCTGTTCACCGAGCGGGAAAAGGTTTTCGCCAAGCTGTTTCCGTGGGAGAATCCGAACTTCGGGCTGGATCCGGCGTGGATCCGGTGTTACCCGTACCGGCAGAAGGTGTTGCCGGGCGGGATGGTTCCGGTGGAGGCGCGGGTGTATAATCACGCCGCGCGGCCCAAACAAGCGCGCCTGGAGATGCGGGCGCCGGCGGGGTGGACCTCGCCGCCGGCGGTCACCGCTACGATCGCGCCGCGCACGGAAGGACGTATCCGGTTCCAGTTGCGGGCGCCGGCGTCGCCCGAGCGACGGCGGCAGGTGTTGGGTTTGGCGGCCACGGTGGAGGGCGTACGGTTGGGGGAGTTCGCTGAGGCAATCGTGGATTTTCTGGCGGCGTGATCGGGAGGCAGAGGTGCTGTTCTGTTACTTCATAGCCCGGACCGGGGAGGCTGTCGAGAAGCTGCCGTTGCGCTTCGTGCGACATGCAGACCTGGTGGCGGCGGTCGGCCAGCCGGCCGGAGGCATTCGCGCGACCCCCGCGGAGATGCTGGAATTCAACGCCGTGCTGGCGGCCGCGTCCAAGCACACCACCATTCTGCCGTTGCGCTTCGGGACGAGTTTCCCAAACGAAGCGGCGGTGGTGCAGTTGCTGGCGGCGCGAACCGAGGAGTTGGGAGCCGCGCTGGAGCGGCTGGAGGGCCGGGTGGAGATGACGGTTCGGGTCCGGCTGGAGGCGGGGGAGAGCGCGGCGGCGCGCCTGACCCAGCTCCGGGACCGAGCGGGGCCGCACGAGACCTGGTCGGAGGTGCGGACGGACCGGGCCGGCCAGCGGATGGTGGAGATGGCGCACCTGGTGGCACGATCGCACGCGGCGGAATACCGGCGACGGCTGGGAGGCGAGGGTCTGGAAGTGTCCGGACCCTGGCCCCCGATGCATTTTTTGCCCCAGTTCCTGCGAATACCGATGCGGCGGGCTACTGGATCCGGTACTTCTCGCGCATCAGGCGCTGGAAGCGCGGGCCGTAGATAAGGTCGTAGGCCAGTTCCTTGCCGGGGAATAGATTCAGGGCGGCCCGGCGCGCGGAAGCCACCAATTCGCTGGCCTCCTCGATGGGCATAGTGTCGTTCTGGCGGATGACGTTCAGGACCAGGTCCATCATCATTTGCAACCGGCGGACCCGGCGCGCCTCCTCGGCGATTTCTTCCGGGGTCGGAATAGCCATGCCTGAACGCTATTATAAATTATAATCGAGGTATGACAGAATCCGAATCCGAAGAGTCATTGGTCACGATATTTCAAGGTTCCGGGCTCTCGGCTGAGAGTGAGGCGCAGTCGATTCATGGGCTGCTCGAATCGAGCGGTATCGAGTCGCTGCTGGTGCGGGAGAACGTGGTGGAGCTTCCGGTCGGGGGTGTAGAGATCAAGGTGCTGGCCTCGCTGGCGGACCGGGCGAGGGAAATCATTCGGGAGGGTCAGTTGGGTGGAGCGGAGGCGGCGGAGGCGGCGGAGGCGGAGACGGAGATTTGAGGATTTGAGAATTTGAGGATTTGAGAATGGATGTAGCTTCGAGACGGTGTCCGTCGGTGGACACTGTGATCAGGCCGTCGCGGTCGGTTCGCCAGACGCTAATGTGGCGCTCGGCCAGACGGGTCACCACCTCCGGGTGGGGATGGCGGTAGGGGTTGTCGAAACCGGCGGAAATTACGGCTAGCCAGGGGCGGGTGGTGTCCAGGAGGTGGTCGGAGGTGGAGGTACGGCTGCCGTGGTGGGGGACCTTCAGCAGGTCGAGACGGCCGAGGAGACCCTCGCGGGCCAGGCGCTGCTCGGGGTGGCGCTCGATGTCGCCGGCCAGGAGGAGGCGGCGCTCGCCGTATTGGGCCAGCAGGACCAGGGAGTCGTCGTTGCTCGGGGCTGGCGGGGGGATGTAGTCGGCCGGGGGCCAGAGTGCCTGGAACGTGACGCCGCCGAATACTTTCGTGTCGCCGGCGGTCAATTGCCGCACTGATACTTTTTTGCGCGCGGCGATCTCCAGGAGACGGTCGTATTCGGGAGAGGGGGGATTGTGTCCCACCCAGAGCTCGCCCACCTGGAAATTTTCCAGGAGAGCCGGCAGGCCGCCGATGTGGTCGGCGTGGGCGTGGGAGAGGGCTACCACGTCCAGGCGGCGGATGGAGCGCGACCACAGGTAGGGGGAGACGACTTCTTCCCCCAGGTCGATACCGCGGTTGTTGCCGGCGTCGACCAGCATGGTCTGACCGCTCGGGAGGGCCAGGAACAGGGCTTCGCCTTGGCCGACGTCGAGGGCGGTCAGCTCGAGGCGGCCGGGATCGAGGCGGGGCGCGAACGGATGGACGGCCAGCAGGGCTACCATCGCCAGCAAAGCGGACGCGGCCGCCAGTTGGAGTATGCGGCCGCGCCGGAGCGTGCACGCCAAGGCCACCAGGGCCGCGGCGAACGACCAGATCAGCCAGGAGGGGGGCGTGGGGACGCGGGATTCCAGCCAGCGCAGGCGGGCGTGCCACTCGACCACTGCCACCAGCAAACCCACCAGAACGGAGAGTACGTGGCCGAGGAAGCCCCACCCGGTGAGGATCGCCAGGAAGCCTACTGGTACGATCCAGGCCAGCAGGGGGGCGACAAAAACATTGGCCGAGAGACCGCTCCAGGAGACGCGGTGGAAGTAGACGGCCATGGGGAGAGTGAGGCCGATCTGAACGGCCAGCGACACGACGAGGAGCTCCCCGGCGGCAAGCAGTCCCCGCAGGGTCCAAGCGAAGACAGGTAGCGGCAGGCGTTCTGCGGCGAGGCGCCACTCGATGCGGGTTTGGGCGATGCGGGGATCCAGGTGCATGTCGCGGTCGACGTTCGGAAGATCGATCAGGGCGAGGCGGTAGGGCTCCAGGGTCCGCTCCAGGAGGGGCACGGCGATGCCCGCGATGAGGGCGACGCAGAGGAAAGACAACTGGAAGCTGGCGTCGAACAGGTCCTGGGGATTCCATAGGAGCATCGCCAGGGCGGCGGCGGCAATGATGTTAAGGGTACGGCGCTGGCGGTAGAAGTGTCGTCCCAGCAGGTAGAGGCTCACCATGACGGCGGCCCGTAGAACCGGGAGTTGTGAGCCTACCAGGAGGACCATACCAATCACAAGGGCCAGAGTGGCCAGGGCGGCCAGTCCCCGGGGGATACGGATCTGGCGGCAGAGCAGCAGCGCGAACCAGGCCAGCAATCCGACGTGGGAGCCGGAGACGACCAGGGCGTGGTAGGTGCCGGTCCGCTGGAAGGCAGCGCCGAGGGTGCGGTCGAGGTAAGCGCCGTCGCCGAGCACCATAGCCTTGACCAGGGCGGCGTTGGAGGACTGCGGTCCCATGAGGCGGTCGGCGCGCTGCTCGGACCACTCGCGGGCGCTCCACACCGCGGCCAGAAAGCGGCTGCCACGGCGGCCCTCCAGGCGGCGTACGGCGGCGGCCGGGGCCGTGGCGGCCATATAGATGTCCTGGCGGTGTAAGTAGTTGAC
>JBGOUV010000490.1:0-4318 GCA_041477815.1 Terriglobia bacterium
CAACCCCGAGAGCCGCGTCAAGGTGATCGTCTACGAGGACTTGCAGTGTCCCGACTGCGCCGCGTACCGCCAGATGATGGACCAGCAGCTTCTGCCGAAGTTCGGGTCCCGGGTGGCCTTCGTCCACAAGGACTTCCCCCTCGCCAAGCACGCCTGGGCCCGCATGGCCGCGATTGCCGGACGGCACTTCGCGTCGGTGGGACCGGAGATCGGCGTCCGTTATCGCCAGCATGTGATGGCCAACCTGCGGTCGATCACGGTGGACAACTTCCGCGAGAAGATCGCGGCGTTTGCCAAGGCCCACGGCGCCGATCCGGACGCGGCGGTGCGGGCGCTCGATAACGCCGACTACGCCGCCCAGGTCGAGCGAGATTTCCAGGAGGGCGTGGCGCGGGGCGTGGCCAAGACGCCGACTGTTTTCGTCAACGGCCGCCCTTTCATCGAGACGTTCCGTTTCGAGGAGTTGGCGGCCGCCATCGAGCAAGCCTTACAATAGCGGGATGCCCGACCCGCGTCCCCTGGCCCTTGTTACCGGCGGCAGCCGGGGCATTGGCCGCGCCATCGCTCTGGAACTCTCCAGCACGCACCAAGTGGTCGCCACCTATCGCGACCGCGAGGAGGCGGCCCGGTCGCTCCGCGAGGAATGCGGCGCCGAGATCTGCCGCTGCGACATTACCGACCGCCAGAGCCGGGCCGATCTGCTGGCCTTTTGCCGCGAGCGCTGGGAGCGCCTCGATCTGCTGGTCAACAATGCCGGCATCGCCCCGCGCCAGCGCCTCGACCTGCTCGACGCCACCGAAGACAGCTTCGACGAAGTCCTGACCACCAACCTCAAGGGGCCGTACTTCCTCACGCAGTCCGCCGCCCGGTGGATGCAAGTATCGCAAGCCGGCCGTATCGTCTTTGTGACCTCCATTTCCTCTTATACGGCGTCCATCAACCGGGGCGAATACTGTATCTCGAAAGCCGGTCTCAGCATGGCGGTCCAGCTCTGGGCCGACCGCCTGGCCGCGCTCGGCATTCGCGTTTATGAGATTCGCCCAGGCATCATCCGCACCGACATGATCGCCGCCGTGCAGGCTAAGTATGAGGAGAGGGTCGCGCAGGGCCTGCTGCCGCAGGCCCGGTTGGGAGAGCCGCGCGACGTGGCCCTGGCGGTACGGGCCATCGCCGGGGGGCTGCTCGATTATTCGACCGGCCAGGTGATCAACGTGGACGGGGGTTTTCACCTGCGGCGGCTGTAAGACCTACACGGCAAATCCGTGCTGGCGGCGGTGATGCGGGCCGTCATAGATCTGGGTGGACTTGAACATCTCGTGCCGCCCGTCGACGGCCTGGTCCTTCACCCGGGTGAGCAGGCGGGTCTTTTCGGCGTCGGGCATCGGCTGGAAGTTGCGGGCGATCCCGACGTCCTGCTTCAGGTCTTCCATCGACATGATACCTACAACCAAAGATGTAATGGGCAGGCTGAGGGCGTAGCGGATGCACTCCGGGGCGGTGGCCTGGCCGACCTCGGGAATGCGGCCGCGGGGCGAGCCGCCGCCCAGGCTCTTCATGCCGATGACCCCGACGTTCTTCTGCAGGCATACCGGCACGACGTCGCGCTGGAAGCTGCGGTAGTGGGCGTCCATCACGTTGATGGGCATCTGGGCGCTGTCCCAGTCGTGGGGCTTGCCCAGCATCTTCAGATGAATGCGCGGGTCCTTGTGGCCGGTGAATCCGATGTAGCGTACCTTGCCCGCCTGGCGGGCCTCCAGGGCCGCTTTGAGACCGCCTTTGTCGAATACCCAGTCGGGGTCGCTGTCGTAGACCATTTCGTGGAACTGCCAGAGGTCGAGGTGGTCGGTGCGGAGGCGCCGCAGGCTCTGGTCGAGGTCCTTCATGGAACCGGCGTAGTCGCGCTCGCAGTTCTTGGTCATCAGAAAGACCTTCTCGCGCTTGCCGGGGGCGGCCAGGGCTTCGCCCATCCACTCTTCGGACCTGCCGTCGTGGTAGTCCCAGGCGTTGTCGAAGAAATTGATGCCCTCGTCGATGGCGGCGTGCATGATGCGGACCGCTTCCGCTTTGGACGCGGCGGCGCCGATGTGCCAGCCGCCCAGGCAGATGATGGAGAGGCGCTGGTTGGTGCGTCCGAGGACGCGGGTCGGTATGCCGCCCGAGCCGGCCTGGGTTTGGGCCAGCACCTGTTGAGCGAGGCCGGCGGCCAGGGCCGAGCCCAGGAAGTCGTGGAAGAACTCACGTCGGGAGGGGGGATGTTTTTTCATGGGTGCTCCTGCGGACTATAATAACCCCAATGATCCACCACACGCTGGTGCTCCTGACGGCGGCCGCCCTCGACCCGACCCGACCCGGTCCCTATCCGGTCGGCGTCACCACCACCGTCTTCGTCGACCACGGTCGCACCGACAAGTTCACCAGCCAGCCGCGGACGCTGGTGACCGACATCTGGTACCCCGCCACCGACGACGCCCGCGCCCTTCCCAAAGGCCGCTACTCGGACTTCTTCCCGGGGGGCGTGACGCCGGAGATCGACCAGATTCTGCTGAAGACCCACCAGAAGACCGCCGCCGAGATCGACCAGGTGTTTTGGAACGAGGGCGTCCGCGATGCCCGGGTCCGGCCGGGGCGGTATCCGCTGATCGTCTTCTCTCACGGCAACGGCGGCACGCGGTTCCAGAACACCTTTTGGTACGACCATCTGGTGTCGCACGGATACATCATCGTTTCGGCCGACCACACGGCCAACGCCCGGCATACCGTGATCGACGGCAAGGTCATCCCGTACCAGACGTCCCAGCGGCTGAACTCGGCCGACGACCGCGTCCGCGACATGATCTTTCTGCTGAACGAGATGCTCCGGTGGAATCGGGGGGCCGATAGCCGCTTCGCCGGGCGGATTGAGGGGGAGGCCGTGGCGGCCGCCGGGATGTCGTTTGGCGGGTTCACGGTGGTGCAGGTGGCGGACGTGGAGCCGCGGTTCAAGGCCGCTATTCCCATGGCCGCCGTGGCCTTCACCAACACCAACGTCACCGTCCCCACGCTGCCGATGCTGGGAGCCAAGGACCGCACCATCGGCGCCCGAGGCAACGAGCTGATACGCGCCTATTGGGAGAAACACCAGGGGCCGGCCTACCTGCTGGAGCTGCCCAACGGCGGCCACTACTCGTTCACCGACATGTTCAAGATCAACAAGAACTTCGGCGACGGGGTGGGGGAGGGGTTTACGCCCATGGAAGATATCTACAAGATTATAAATGCCTATAGTACGGCGTTCTGCGGCGTGTACTTGAAGGGTGACCGGGGGTACCTGCCGTACCTGGAGAAGAACCACTGGCCGGACATGCTCACCTGGAAACCGAAGAACGAGCCGCGAATGAACGCGAATGCACGCGAATAGGACGGCCTCCGGCCTGTCCCGGATCGTGGATCGTAGATCGTGGATCGTGGGCAAACCTCCTGGCCGACAGAAGTCTCCGACGAATAGGACTAGTGGCGTGCATTCACGTTCCTTGGCGGCCTGGTTTCTGGAGGCTTGCTATACCCCGAGTGAGGTACTCGACGGCCGCGGCCGGGTTGGGGGCCAGGTGGATGAGGCCGGAGCCGTGCTCGACCCAGCGGCGACCGTTCCGCTCGCGCTCGACTTCGCGGACGCAGTCCACCACGGGCGCCCAGAAGCCCAGGGCCACGCAGGGCCGGGACGCAATGGCCCGCTTGTTCAGGCACTCCCAGACGGCGGCCAGCTCCAGCATGGTCCCGGTGCCGCCCTTGAGAACGACATAGCCGTCGCCCTTCTCGATCAGGGCGAAGAGACGGTCCTGCCAGCGCTCCGTCTCGATCACCTCGTCCAGGTAGGCATTGGGCTCGAGGCGGTAGAACGGGGTGGTGAGACCGATGGCCCGTCCGCCGGCTTCACGCGCGCCTCGGGAGACCGCCTCCATGGCGCCGTAGTAGCCGCCGGAGGCGACCGAAAACCCGGCTTGGGCGAGGCGCGAGCCGAGCTCGCGGGCTTCTTCGTAGTCCGGCGAGCTAGGTGGGGGCGACGAGCTGCCGAATACGCTGATGATCGGCATCGTTACCAGTTGGGTTCCCAGAATTCCGCCAGCTCCAGGACAAAACCCTCTACCGGTCCCTCGCCGGCGACTTGGTCAGGCCGCTTCAGGATCTCTACTCCACCGGGGCGGTAGACATGAACCTCTTCGCCGTCGGCGTGGAGGATCCAGCCGAGCTGCGCCCCGTTGTCCATCCACTCGCGCATCTTTTCCTGTACTTTGCTCAGGCGGTCGCTGGGGGAGGTTAGCTCCACCACGAAGTCGGGACA
>JBGOUV010000398.1:0-6237 GCA_041477815.1 Terriglobia bacterium
CCATTCTCGGCTCGAAGTGCTCCCAGACACGCTGCAACAGCTCCGGCGCCTCCAGCGGCCGCCGCTCCAGGCGAACGTTCCCGGCATCAATCTGCGACATACGGACCGCTTCGGTGACCAGCAGACTCAAGCGGTCGGTCTCTTCATCAATGATGGTGGTTAGTTCGCGGAGCTGCGGCGAGAGGATGGCCGGAGCGGCGAGGATCGAAGTGGAGGCCGCCTTGATGGACGTGAGCGGCGTCTTGAACTCGTGAGCGATGGCGTCCAGCAGAGTCGACTTGAACTCCTCGCTTTGGCGCGCTACCTCGGCGCGGCTGGCCTCTTCCTGGGTGCGCACGCGCTCCAGGGCGATCGCCACCAGATTGAGCAGCGCCTGCAGAGCGCCGTCCGACACGGTAATCCCCTGCACCGCCAGGCTGCCGATGGGCTGGCCGCCCAGCGTCACCGCCGCCACCAGCAATCCGGCGCCCGCGTCCTGCAGGCTGGCTCCCTGCAGGGCCACCTGCTGGAGCCGGGCTTTCAGGTCCGGCAGACTCGCCGGCCCGCCATAGAAGGTCTCACCGCTCTTGGCGTCGTAGAGCGCCACCCCGCCGCATTCAAAGATCTGCGCAATGTGCTGGACGGCTTGAAATCCGATGGACTGCTGGAGGTCGCTCAACAGAATGGACCGGCTCAGGGCGTAGAGCTGTTCCGTCTCTCGCTGGCGTGCCCGGGCCTCCAGCGCCTGCTTCTTGGCGTGGTCGGACAAATGGCTGGCTACCAGGGCCGTGGCCAAAAAGGTGCACAGCGCCACCCAATTCTGCGGATCGGAGATGGCGAACTGGCCGACCGGCGGCAGAAAGAAGAAGTTCAAGCAGAGCATCGCGGCTGCGGAGGCGAGCAGGGCCTCCGCCAGACCCCAAGCCGTGGCCAGCCACAGAATACCCACCAGGTAGACGAACCCGGCCGTCATAGCGTTGACCGCGAACACGCGGCTGCAAGCCAGGGTGACGGCCGCGACGATGGCGAGGCTGCAGACCAGCCGGGGGACCACAAATACTCTCCTAGGGCATTGTAGCGAAGCGGGTGAGGAAACCTGACTGGGAGCCAGGAGGGCCCCGCCTCGCAGCAAGATTTATTTCGATGGCGCGCACCTGCAAGGAAGTCGGCAAGGACGCCCCTCCTAAGCTGCGTGGAGGTCACCCAGGAGATCAACCAGCGCTGATGGCGCCGGACTCCGACGAGGCGCCGCTAAAAACGACCCGGACCAGGGCCGCTACCTCGCTTCTGGCCACAACCTCGACCCGTGGCCGGCCCTGGGTGAAGATCGTGGAGCGCGAAGCTGACTGGATCATCTCTCCGCCGACGGGTGTACGGAGATGCTGAACAGGAAGGGATCGATGGCGTGGTGGCGCTCGATGCGGCGAACCTCGGCGGGTCCGAGGACTTCGTTCTGGCGGAGCAGCAAGGCGCCGGAGTTGGTGACCAGGTCGGCGGCGAGCCGCATACCGGGGCGGAGATCTTCCACCCGGACCGAGCGGCGGTTGCGGGTGAGGCTGGCGTCGAGGTGGTGCTGGGCGTATTGGATCAGGCCGAGAAACGCGGCGGGGTCGTACACCTTGCCCGCTCGCTCCTTCATGCTTCCGAGGGTTTTCTGGCGGGCCTCCGCGTTGGCGATGTGGCCGACGTCCTCGAAGAAGTCCGCCAGCAGGCGGAGGATGCGGGAGCCCAAGGGGATGCGGGTCTGGTGGAGGTGGTCGGGGGCGCCGGAGCCGTCCCAGTTCTCGTAGAGGTGGCGGACGAGCAGGGCGGCGTGTTCGAGGGCCTCCACCTGGCGCACCAGGACGTAGGAGACGGCGGCGAAGGCGCGGAAAGTTCCCCAATCGTTCTGGTGAACCTGAGAGGGGAGTTGGCGCCCCAGGCGGGGAGGCAGCCCGATCTTGCCGAGCTCGTACAGGTGTACAGCGAGATCGAGATGGGGACGGAGGGCGGGCGCCATGTGGAGGTGTTCCGCCATCCACTGCGCGGCGGCGACGAGGTGGACCGCGCGGTTGGCGGCGCCGGGAACGGCGAGGTCGGCGATCTGGACCAGCAGGTGAATGACCTGGGAGGTGGGCAGGACGCCGGGCAGGGCGCCCTCGGTGAGGGATTCGCCGGAGGGCTTGCGGCGGAGAATGTTGCGAACGCGGGCCTTGAGTTCTTCGGCGGTGATGGGCTTGACCAGATAATCATCGGCGCCCTGCTCGAGCCCTTCGACCCGCGCTTCCGGCTCGCTCATGGAAGTGAGCAGGATGAACAGGCTGGAGGCCAGCGCCGGCTCGGCCTTCGCGCGCTGGCAGAATTCGAAGCCGTCCATATGAGGCATTACTTTGTCGGAAATGATGAGGTCGGGGACGAATTCGAGAGCCTCAGCCAGCCCGGTACGGCCGTCGGGGGCGGTGCGGATCTCGTAGACGCCGGCCGTCTCGAGCGCGCGCTTGAGGAGGCGCAGGCTGATGGGGTCGTCGTCCACGAGCAGAATTTTGGCTTCAGCCGTCACGCGGGCTACTCCTTCTTCTCTACGGCTGGGGGCTCCGCGACGGGCTCGGCATCGGACGGGGGGGCGCGGAGGTAGCGCACGATGATAGACACCCGCCGGTTGGAGGGGTCCTCCGGACTCTCCGGCTTGCGAAGCTTCTGGTCGGCGAAGCCCCGCACCTGGACGACCTGATTGGGCCGCAGGGCGCTCGACTGCATGAGGCGGCGGGCGGCGTTGGCGCGGTCGCTGGAGAGTTCCCAGTTGGAGTACTTGCCGTCCCCGGCGAAGGGCTTGGCGTCAGTGTGTCCTTCCAGTAGGATGTCGTTGGGGAGCTTGGCCAGCTCGCGGGCCAGGGTCACGAGCAGATCCTCTCCGGTCTTGGTGGGCTGGGGGCTCCCGCTTTGAAAGAACATACCCTTCTCGGTCTCCAGCAACTCGATGCGCAGGCCCTCGCCGGTAACGGTGATCTGCACCTGGTCGTTCAACTCCTGGAATTCGGGGATCTCCTTCATCGCCTGGGCCAGCTTCTCCTTGAGCTGGCTCATATCGTCTTTGGCCATGGCCAGGGTTTCGCCGGTGCCGGCCTCGCCGCTGCCGATCTGGCGACCCTTGCCGGTGGGGTCCTGGAAGTATCCGGCCACGGCCTTCTTCACCTTGGCCGAGGAATTGAGCAGCCAGAGGACGATAAAGAGCGCCATCATGGCCGTGACAAAGTCGGCGTAAGCCACTTTCCAGGCCCCGCCATGATGACCGTGGCCGGAGACCTTCTTCTTGATGATGATGATCGGGGGCTGCGGGTTGGATGTGGGTGCTCCTTCCGGCTCCGCCATCAGGCCTCCTTGGCAGGTGGGGCGGCCGCCGGGACGCCTTTGGTGAGTTGCTCCATCTCCTGAAAGGTAGGCCGGAGGTGGGCCGGAATCACGCGGCGGGCGAATTCAATGGCCATGATGGGAGCGAAGCCCTTGATGGAGGAGAGGATGGCCACCCGCAGGAATTGAAAGTACTCCTGCTCGGATTCGTTGGCCTTGGCCATGCTGGCGGCGAGCGGTCCGAACAGACCGTAGCACAGCAGAATGCCGAGGAAGGTGCCGACCAGAGCGGCGGCCACCTTGTGTCCGATCTCCTCCGGAGGGCCTCCCAAGGCCCCCATGGTAATGACCACACCGAGCACCGCGGCCACGATGCCGAGTCCGGGAAGCGAGTCGGCCATGGTGCTGAGGGCCTGCACCGGCGCGTTGACCTCGTGGTGATGCACGTCCATGTCGGACTCCATCATCTGGTCGAGGTCGAAGGCGCCGATGCCGCCCGAAATGGACATGCGCAGGGTGTCGCAGACGAAATGCAGAGCATGGTGATTCTGAAGGAACTTGGGGTACTTGCTGAAGATGGCGCTCTTCTCCGGCTCCTCGATATCGCTCTCCAGCTTCATCAGGCCCTGCTTGCGGGCCAACTGAAACAGCTCACTGAGCATCTTAATGTTCTCCAGGTAGAAGGCCTTGGTGAAAGGAGAAGTGCCAAAGGCGCCGGCGATGCCCTTGCCCATCTTGATAAGCACCGGAAGAGGATTGGCGATGAACACCGTACCGACGGCGGCCCCGAAGATGATGACCAGCTCGGCCGGCTGGAGCAGGACCATAAGCTTGCCATGCTCCATCAAGTATCCCGCAATGATGGCGCCGAAGACGACTACGATGCCGATGATGACGAACATGTACGCAGATCTACAGAGTAAGTATCGGCGGGGACGGCGCCAGGGGTTAGCAGTCCGACGGCAAACGAACCTGGGTGCAAATTTGCACCCAGGTTCGCCTTCGCAGAATCAGCGAGTTACCTAGTCACGGCCACGGGGGAGAAGGCTTTTTCCACGGGTCGTCAGGTTAGGCGTCGGGTCCCGGGGCTCGGGGGTTTATCGACTACGCCGGCATTGCCATTCGACTGAACGAGCGCGACTCGAAGGACTCCAGAGAAACCCGTAGGCAGCGTAGTCCGTTCGCTTTGCGGCCAGCCCACTTTGGTCAACCCGACCGCTGGAATCAGAAAGACCGAGGGACCTTCTCCACCTTCGGCAGAAGCCACGGCAGAAAATCATAGCTCCTCGGCACAACCACCGCCGCCTCGAGACCCTTCTTGGCAGTCATCGCGTCCAAGAATCGCCGCCGGGGGACTCTGCCCCCGGGACCTATTACCCCTTCTTCACACCAGCCTCCCGCCAACATCAGCAAGGGGGAAAAGAATCAAGGAACTTCCCAGGCGCACCGAAACCCGACGCTGTCGTTCCGGTTACTCGGTCCGCCGCTCATGCGGCTGGACACGCGGGCGTACCTCGGACGACTGTACCAGGCGCCCCCGCGAACAACCCGAGCTTGCCCCGCATCAGGGCCCCGCGGGTCGCGGCCGGAACCTTGCGCATAGTAGTCCTTGTCGTACCAATCGGCGACCCACTCCCCGACGTTCGCCAGTGTGTCATACAAGCTGAAACGATTCGACTCCTTCCCGGCGACCTCATGCATGCTGTTGCCATTGTCCCTCAGCCAATACTCGTATTTCTCCTTGATCGCGGTACTGTTCAAGCGCCCTCTACCGCTATTGTCCGCATACCATGCGACCCGATCGAGCGCACCGTGGCGCGCCTCGGTGCTGCCGGCTCGAGCTGCATATTCCCATTCCGCCTCGGTCGGCAGCCGTCCCCCAGCCCACGCGCAGTAAGCCTTGGCGTCCTCCCAGCTCACGTTGACGACGGGCATCCGCCCATTCGACCAGCCTGGGTTCAGCGGCCTCTTCAGTAAGTTGGGCTCCTCCGGCATCCTCTGCCCCGAAGCCTGGGTGAACCGGCGGTATGCCTCCACCGTCACCTCCGTCTGCCCCAACCAGAAACCTCGGCTGATCGTGACCGCGCGGGCAGGCTTCTCGTCAGCATCGCACTCGCGGTCCCCCGGCGAGCAACCCATCTCGAAGCTGCCCGGCGGAATCCAGACGTACTGCTGCCCGTCCTTGGGATTAACCCTGACTTCGCCGGAACCTGTTTCCACTCGCAGTGGGGGACTCGCGGCCGCCGGCGTGCGCAGTCGGGCCAGCCGCGCCCGCGCGATGGTCACAAACTGGCCCGCCGGGTATCGTTGCATATATTCCTCGAGCAACTCGGCGTTGTTCTCGTCCTTGATCGAGGTCCAGTAGGCCAGCTCGGTTTGGCGGTCCAGTTCGGGGGAGGCTACCGGCGCGGCCGCTGCCGGACCGGGCTGAAAGTAGTACCGGCCCACGATGTTGTCGTAGGTGAACGGGTTCTGCTTCCGCCCGGACGCCAGGTAGACGTCCTGTTTCACCCTCCTAAAGATCTCATCCAAGCTCAGGGCCGGCGTCTGCAGGGCTGCCACCAGGTGCTTGGTGAACAGGCCGTTGGTCTCGGCCGGGTTATCAGCGGCTACGTTGTTGTCCCCCGTGGCGAACGCGATCAGCGTTCCCTCGGCATCCGACTTCATCGCCGCCAAACCATCGGCCCCACTCCGCGTCGCCCGAAACGGGTTGTTGCGGCAGGCGTCCAGAATCAGAATCCGCAGCCGCGCCCCCCGCTCCTCCAGCTTTTCCCTGGCCAGCGACGCCGGATACGCCCGGTACTTCACGTCCGCCGGTGAGGTGGCTTGGAAATCGACCGGGATCAGGTAGTTCTCCTGTTGCAACTGCGCCCCGTGTCCAGCGTAGTAGAACAGCGCCAGGTCGCCCGCCTGCACGCGCCCGGCGAAACG
>JBGOUV010000078.1:0-19871 GCA_041477815.1 Terriglobia bacterium
GGGAACCGTCAGGTCCAGGCCGTCAACCGCGGCCTTCGAGCCATAAAGTTTGCGCAACCCGCGAGTGCGGATGGCCGGAGGCATCAACTTTCAGTGTAACCTATTTGGGGCGGCTCGCATACAATGTGGACAGACATGCACAGACATGCAGGGCGGACAGGCGAGTTGGAGAGGGCGTGGGGATCGAGGTCTGGGATGGCCCGTCTGAGGCTTCGATTGTAGTACTACTGGTCTCGCCAGGCTAGGTGAACTCGGGGTGATGGCAGCCCTGTTTACTCTCTACCCCTTAGAATCGCGGCCATGACCCTGGGGCTGCGGCGGCCGTGAAGTACAGCAATCACAACCAACGGGCTCTCCTCCGGCGCGTAGGCGATCCGGTAGTCCCGTACCGTTTGGAATCTCAATGGCCGAGAGGTCAGATCGCGCCGCCTGTGACCCTGATGGGGGAAGGGTACCAGCCTGCGGATAGCGTCTCGGATTTCTTCGCGTACACGTCCGGCAGCGAGCGGATTGTCCTCGGCGATGAATTGCCAAATCGGTGATGTCTTGTGCCCCTTCCGGGTGAAGGTCAATGCCTGCTCGGCACTCATTGCGATGGGCGCTGTTTGAGCAGTTCGTCTTCGCGCCGCCGGAGCCCTTCAAAGAATTCCTCACCGTCGATGGGTCTCACCCTGCCACTTTTGATGTCATCGTAGCGGCTGTCGAGCATAGTCCGCACCTCGGCCAGTTCTTCCAAATACCCGGCCATGGCGTCTTCTATCAGTTCATCGGCTGGGCGACCGGTCTTCGTGGCCAGTTCGTGGAGGCGGGACTCCGTTTCAGGCGTCAGGTGCACTTCCATGCCTATCAGTGTAGAAGCCGCGTCCAGTCCCGTCAAACCGTTCTTCCGGCGGTGGGACTGGTATTCTAAGAGGATTCATGCCCGGGACCCCGCAGACCCTAGCCGAGCTGTTTCTTCGCAGCGCCTCCTTCGAGAAGTTGAACCACCTGATCGTGCCCCAGGGCGAGAAGTGGGTGACGGTGTCGTCGCAGGAGTTCTACCGCAGGGTGGGCCGCACCCACCTGCTGCTCCGGAAACTGGGGCTGACCCAGGGCGACCGCTGCGGGCTGCTCTCGGAGAACCGTTGGGAGTGGGCCGTGGCCGACTTCGGCATGATGACCGCCGGGATCGTAAGCGTGCCGCTCTATCCGAGCCTGACCGCCGAGCAGGTGCACTACATGCTGGAGAATTCCGATGCGCGCGCCGTATTCGTTTCTACCGCCGCGCAAAAGGAGAAGATCCTGGCGGTGCGGGACCGGCTGCCGGCCCTCCAGCACGTCATCTGTTTCGATGAGTCCTGGCTCGACACGGCGCCCCTCCAGACGCCCGAGCGGGAACAGTTCGAAGCGGCGATCCGGGACGTCCGGCCCAGCGACCTGGCCAGCATTATCTATACCTCCGGAACCACCGGTACGCCGAAGGGGGTGATGCTCACCCATGCCAACATCGTGAGCAACGTGATCGATACCGAGCCGGACGTGAACGCCGACGATGTGACCCTGTCGTTCCTGCCCCTGTGCCACATTTACGAACGGATGGCCGACTATACCTACTACCTGCATGGCGCGGCCGTGGCCCATGTAGGCGCGGTGGACCAAGTGCTGCCGGCCATCCAGAAGATCCGGCCCACGCTGGTGGCCGCGGTGCCCCGGTTCTTCGAAAAGATGTACGCGCGCCTGATGGATACGATCCGCCAGGCCCCCGCCCTCCGTCGGAAGATCTTTTTCTGGGCGATCGGCGTGGGATTCCAGACTATTCCCTTTCGCCTGGAGGGCCGGCCTTTGCCGCCGTGGCTGCGTCTGAAATTCCGGCTGGCCGACAAGCTCGCTTTCTCCAAGGTACGGGCCCGGCTGGGGGGACGCCTCCGGCAGTTTATCTCGGGTGGAGCGCCGCTGCAGCGGGAGATGGCCGAGTTCTTCTACGCGGTCGGGCTGCCGATCTACGAAGGATACGGTCTTACCGAGACCTCTCCGGTGATCTCGGCCAACCAACCCGGCTGCCTGCGCTTCGGCACGGTGGGCAAACCCATCCCCCACGTGGAAATCAAGATCGCCGAGGACGGCGAGATCCTGGTCCGCGGGCCAAACGTGATGCGGGGCTACTACAAGATGGAGCCCGAAACCCAGGAAGCCCTGGCCGGCGGCTGGTTCCACACCGGCGACATAGGTATGCTAGATCCCGACGGCTTCCTGGTCATCCTCGACCGCAAGAAGGACCTTCTGAAGACCTCCGGCGGCAAGTTCATCACGCCCCAGCCGATCGAGAGCAAGCTAAAAGCGAGTCCCTACATAGCCGACGCCCTGGTCATCGCCGACGGCCGCCACTTCCCGAGCGCCCTGATCATTCCCAACTTTGCCGCGTTGGAGCGGCTGGCCGGCGAGCAGGGAATTCACGTCGCCGCCCCGGCGGACCTGGCGCGCCATCCCAAGGTGATTGAACGTCTCGAGAAGGAGGTGGAAGGCCGCTGCGCCGACCTGGCGCCCTTCGAAAGGATCAAGAAGATTACGGTGCTCGACCGGGAGTTCTCGATCACCGACGGGGAGATGACCCCGACCATGAAGATCCGGCGGCGGGAGGTGGAAAAACGCTACCGGGAGGTAATTGACCGGATGTATGCACCGTAGGGCAGGCCTCCTGTCCTACAGGAACCTCCGAAAGAAGCTCTGCCAGGCCGCGTCGATCTTCGGACCGTTGGCGTGGTGGCCCTCGTCGGTGGAGGCGAATTGCAGGCGCTCGCCCACTCCCAGCACCTCATACACCTCCTTGGCTCGATTGAAATAGCCCCAGCTCTGGAGATCGTCCGAGTCGCCTCCGGCATCCTCGGACTGGCTGTTGCCAATCAGCAGAAACGCCCGCGGAGCCGCCAGGGCTAGCAGTTCATGGTGGTCGTGCTCGAAGCCAGGCCTGGCCGGATCCGGGTTCAGGAGGCTCAGAACCGTCTTCTGCGGCGTAGGAATATCGTCAAACCGCCGGGTCCAGTCCAGATACCACGGGTCGTACCAGTTGGTTCCGCCGTTGATGGCGATGTGCGGGTCGAGGGCCACCGTGGCCTTCACATCCGGGTTGAACGCCGCTACGTACACGGCCGCCTTGGCGCTCAGCGAGAAGCCGATAAAGCCGATCCGCTGCCCGTCCACCTGGGGCAGGCTGCGCAGGTACTCGATCTCCCGCGTCACGTCGTGAACCATCTTTCCCATCGCCAGCCACCGTCCGAACCGCTCGTAGAGCAGCTCGATCGCCGGCTTCGACCGCGTCCCCTGGCGGTAGTTGCGGATAAACGACCAGCTCGTCAGGACTACATACCCATGACGGGCCAGGTAGGCCCCCCACGACACCTCCGGCTCCCGGTAGTCCGGCGTCGAGGAGGTCCACGCGATCACGGTCGGGAAGGGGCCGCTGCCCTGCCCTTTCGGCAGCAGTAGCAAATGGCGCTGGTAGAAGTCGCGCTCGATCGGGATATCCAGGTCGATGCGAGTGTAGCCTTCCACCTCCCGCCGGCTGATCTCGGCGACCTTGGTTACGTCGCCAAACCACGGGCGGTCCTCGGGGGCCGGCTCGATCTTCCCCAGGATTTGCCTCCACGCAGCCACGATCTGCGGACGCCGGACCCGATACCACTCCTCGGCATTCTTCGGCGCGATGGACGGGATGGGCGTCTGCTCCGCCCCCGGCTCCGGCGCCGGGCTACGCTTCGACGTGACGCGGTGGTAATTCACCCGCCGCAGCTACCGCTCGGCCGGCTTGGGAATATCGAGCTGCGGCGCCAGCCAGACGAGCACAGCTACAATGGCGGAGATCATGGCTGCAATTGTAGGATGAAACATGCCGCGAATCAGGCTAATTCATTGGAAGGCGGCCGAGGCGGCGCCCCGCGTCGCGCTCCTCGAGGCCGCCGGCCATGAGGTGGACTACGAAGACCGCCTGGCGGACCCTCCGGCCCTGCTGCGCGACCTGCGTAGCGCGCCGCCGGCCGCCATCGTTATCGACCTTACCCGGCTCCCCTCTCACGGCCTCCAGGTGGCTTTGAGCCTCCGCCAAGCCAAGGGCACCCGCCACGTCCCCCTCGTCTTCGCTGACGGCGACCGGGAAAAGGTCGAGCGCATTCGGAAGACTCTCCCCGACGCCGTCTACACTTCCTGGAACCGCATCCGCAGCGCGCTGAAGCAAGCCATCGCCCATCCCCCCGAGAATCCTATCAAGCCGCAGTCGATCATGGACGGTTACGCCGGCGTCCCGCTCCCCAAGAAACTCGGCATCAAGACGGGGGCCGTGGTGGCGCTGGTCGGGGCGCCGGACGACTTTCGAAAGACGCTGGGCACGCTCCCCGACGGCGTCCAATTTCGCGACCAACCCGGCGTCCCCGCCAGCCTGACCCTCTGGTTTTTGCGCAGCCGGCGCGACCTGGATCGCAGCATCGGCAAGATGGTGCGGTGTGAAGGTCCGGTGTGGATGATCTGGCGCAAGAAGGCCTCCGGGCTGGAGACGGACCTGACGCAGCAGGAGGTAAGAGAAGTCGGCCTGGCCGCCGGACTGGTGGACTACAAGGTCTGCGCGGTGGATGCGACGTGGTCCGGGTTGTTGTTCAAGCGGCGCTAACAGCCCGAGGCTAAACCACGCTCCCCCGGGGGATCGGAGCCACAAATCGTTGATTCTGCGGGACCTATCGACCGCAAATTTGCGGGCAGTTTCCTTTTGCCACGGGCTGTTAAACCCGCAATCCACCACAAAGACACGAAGACACAAAGAACACCAAGAAATCCTGGTTCTCTTTGTGCCTTTGTGCCTTTGTGTCTTTGTGTCTTTGTAGTGAATTGTGGGGTTCCCCCCTGCGGCTCCCACTGCTCCTCCAGGAACTTAACTATTTCCAAAACCTACTAGCGCCAAGATTTGGACGCCGTTCTATAATGCAGCAGCCCGTTCCTATGCCACTATCCCCCGACACCCGTCTCGGCCCCTACGAGGTGCTCGCGCCCATCGGCGCCGGCCTCGACTCGGGGCCCGTAAGCGGCATTCTCCCGATTCCGAGGAGAATCACATGAGGAAGACGGGCCAGGACTGGAAACGGGGGTTCTGGAGTCTCATTGCGACTCAGTTCCAGGTGGCCTTTAACGAAAACGGCCTCAAGAACCTCATCATCTTCATCATCCTGGGGATGGGGTTGAGCCATCTCGAGCGGGATCGCCTCGTCCTGGTGGTCGGAACCCTGTTTTCACTGCCCTTCCTCCTCTTTTCCATGGCCGGCGGCTACCTGGCCGACCGTTACAGCAAACGCGCCGTAACCATCGGAACGAAATTCTTCGAGGCAGGTGTGATGCTGCTCGCAGTGGCCGGACTAGCCCGTCAGAGCCTCCCTCTCGAACTGACCGCCGTGTTTCTGGCCAGCACCCAGGCAGCGCTCTTCGGTCCCTCCAAGTACGGCCTGCTTACCGAGCTTCTGCCCGAGGAACGCCTTTCTTGGGGCAACGGGGTATTGGAGCTGGGAACCTTTCTCGCCCTGATTGCCGGCAGCGTGGCCGGCGCCATGTTGTCGGACTTCTTTCAGGGCCGCCCGGCCTGGTCGGGACTGTTTTTCTTCGCGCTTTCCCTGGCAGGCTTGGCCTGTAGTTTAGGTATCGGCAAGGTTCCTGCCGCCAATCCGGCAAAGCAGTTTCGGGCGAACTTCCTCGCCGACCTGCTGGTCCAGGGCCGTCTGATCCGCCGGGACCGCGTCCTCTGGCTCGCCGTCCTGGGCAACACCTACTTCTGGTTTCTGGCTGCTGTGCTGCAGTTCAACATCGTGTTCTACGGCAGCGATCTTCTGAAAATCAGTGCTACCTATAACGACGTTCTCCAAGCGGCCGTGGCCATCGGCATCGGCCTGGGCAGCCTCGCCGCCGGGTATCTCTCGGGCAACAAGATCGAGTATGGCCTGATCCCGCTGGGATCGATCGGCATGACCGTTTTCGGAGCGATTCTTTCGGCGTCCGGCCTTTCGTTCTCTGCGGTGCTGATTCTTCTGGCGGCGTTAGGCTTCACGGCCGGCTTCTTCATTGTTCCCATCAGCGCCTTGATTCAACATCGCCCCGATGAGC
This sequence comes from Terriglobia bacterium, assembly GCA_041477815.1. Classification (GTDB taxonomy): domain Bacteria; phylum Acidobacteriota; class Terriglobia; order Bryobacterales; family JACQDG01; genus JBGOUV01. The sequence goes on from JBGOUV010000078.1 coordinate 6,112, forward strand.
GGGAGAAGGGAGGTGTAATCGCCGCCGCCAATTTACTGTCGTTCGCCGGCGTGTTCGCGGCGTCGGCCGCTTACTACGTCCTGACGCGCTACTTGCATTTCGGGCCCGCCGCCATCTTTCTGGCCGTTTCCGTCATTACCATCGCCGCGACCGCTTACGTGCTGTACCTCTTGCCCGACGCGCTGCTCCGCCTGCTGCTTTGGCTGGCCACTCACAGCCTGTACCGGATTCATCTCGAAGGCCGCGAGAACATTCCGGCGAAGGGCGGTGCGTTGCTGGTCCCCAATCACGTCTCCATGGTGGACGCCGTTTTGCTCCTGGCCTCCACGGAGCGTTTCATCCGTTTCCTAATGTTCAAGGACTCCTACGAACATCCGTTGATCAAGCCGTTTGCCCGCATCATGGGGGTCATCCCCATTTCCTCGCAGCAGCGCCCTCGCGAGATGATCCAATCCCTCCGCGCGGCCACGCAGGCCGTCAAAGACGGCGAGCTCGTAGGCATATTTCCGGAAGGCGAGATGACGCGCACCGGCCAGATGCTGCCCTTCCGGCGCGGTATGGAACGGATCATGAAGGGCGCCGACGCGAGCGTCATCCCGGTCCACATCGACGGCATCTGGGGCTCGATCTTCAGCTTTGAGGGCGGGCGTTTTCTATGGAAGCTGCCCCGCCGGATTCCGTACCCGGTCACCATTGCCTTCGGAAAACCGCTGCCTTCCACGGTTACCTCCCTGGAAGCCCGCCAGGCGGTGCAGGAACTGGGAGCGGAAGTGTACCGGCACCGCAAGCGCTCCATGCGGACGCTGCACCGCTCGTTCGTACAAACATGCCGCCGCCACCCGTTCCGTTTTGCCATGGCCGACTCCCGCACCCCGCCCCTGCGCTTTGCCACCTTGCTGATGCGCACCCTCTTTCTCGCCCGCCGCCTGCGAGAGGTTTGGCGCGACCAGCGGATGGTGGGCGTCTTGCTCCCGCCGTCGATCGCCGGAGCCGCCGTGAATCTCGCGGCGCTTCTCATGGGCAAGATCCCGGTCAACCTGAATTACACGGCCTCCAATGCCGTTCTCCAGTCCTGCGCCCAACAGTGCGGCCTCCAGACGGTCATCACCTCCAAGGCCTTTCTCGAGCGGATTCATACGCAGCCGCCCGCCCGCGCCATCCTGATGGAAGACCTTGCAGCAGGCCCCCGATCGAGCGAAAAGCTGGCGGCGGGACTTATCGCCTGGCTGTTGCCCGTTGGGCTGCTGGAAAGGGCAGTCGGCAGCGGAAGGCGCGTGCAACTGGACGACGTTGCCACCATTATCTTTTCCAGCGGCAGTACCGGGGACCCGAAGGGAGTTGCGCTCACCCATTACAACATTGGCTCCAACATCGAGCAGCTCAATCAGATCTTCATGCTGGGGATCCGCGATCGCATACTCGGGATTCTTCCTTTCTTTCACTCTTTCGGCTTCACCGGCACCCTTTGTCTGCCGGCGGTAGTCGGCGCCGGGGTCGTATTTCATCCCAGCCCGTTGGAGCCCAAAGCCATTGGCGCACTGGTCAGCCAATACGCCGTGACCTTCTTGCTCTCGACTCCGACCTTTCTCCAGGCGTATACCCGGCGTTGCGCACCGGGAGATTTCGGCAGCCTGCAGTGCGTGCTGACAGGCGGGGAGAAGCTGCCGGAACGCGTCTCGATGGCCTTCGAGGACCGTTTTGGCATACGCCCGCTGGAAGCCTACGGTTGCACGGAGTGTTCGCCCGCCGTGGCCGTCAGCACGCGCGATTTCCGTGCCGCCACCTTTCGGCAGGTTGGAGCGAAGCGAGGCAGCATCGGTCATCCGTTGCCGGGCATGAGCGTAAGGATCGTAGATCCGGAGACCCGGCAGCCGGCACTCGCCGGCCAGAAAGGCCTGCTCCTGGTTCGGGGCCCGAATGTGATGCAGGGCTATCTCAACCAGCCCGCGAAGACTGCCGAAGTCCTGCAGGAGGGCTGGTACAATACGGGCGATATCGCTTCCGTCGACGAAGACGGGTTCATCTGGATCACCGATCGGCTGAGCCGGTTCAGCAAGATTGGAGGCGAGATGGTGCCGCACATCAAAGTGGAAGACAAACTCCACGAGCTGGCGGGCGGAAGCGAGCAGATTTTCGCGGTGACGGGCGTTCCCGACGAGAGGAAGGGCGAGCGGCTGATGGTGCTTCATACGGTGACCGAAGCGAAACTGCAGGAGTGCCTGGCCGGGCTGGCGCAGTGCGATCTGCCTCCCCTGTGGAAGCCTCGCCCCGAGCAGTTCGTGCGCGTGGAAGCCCTGCCCCTCCTCGGCACGGGCAAGCTGGATTTGCGCCGCATTCGAGAGATTGCGCGCGGATCGTCGGGTTAGTCACATGCCATCCACAAGCACGACCGGGGGGAGCAGGGGACGGGCGCTGGTGGTCCGTCTCGCAATGACCGCCATCGCCATCGCTCTCTGGTTCGGGACCCAGTCGCTGATCAGCACCAGACCGCCTCCCGCGTCTGGAATCGGCGATGGCCTGCATGTTCTTACGGCGCCCATGAACCAGTACCTGCATCAGCACCCGAGCGCTGCCAACGCCCTCCTGATCGTCAGCTCGGGCCTCATCGATCTGTTGGCGATATTCGTGCTTGCCGAGTGGATCTTCGGACGCGGCGTCCGTCCCTTACTCGGCTTGGTTATACTGATCGGCCTGCGGCAGGTCATGCAGGCTCTCTGCGCGCTCCCCACACCCGACAACATGATCTGGAACTATCCCGGTTTTCCGTCGCTGCTGGTTACCTATGGCGTGGCCAACGATTATTTCTTTTCCGGACATACCGCTATCGCGGTCTTCGCGGCGACCGAACTGGCGCGCCTGGGCCGGCGTTGGCTGATGCTGCTTGCCGTCGTCATTGTCTTGTTCGAGGCAGCCAGTGTGGTGGTGCTCCGCGCCCACTACACGATGGATATCTTCACCGCGATCCTCGCGGCGCTCTATGTGGCCCACCTGTCGGAACGGATTTCACCCGCACTGGATTTGAGAATTGGCAATGCCGGCGCATCGTAGGGCAATTCTCAAATCCTCCAATTCTCAAATTCTCAAATCTCTTCCGGCCTACCGCTGCCACTGCTCCTCCAGGAACTTCGAGTACTCCCCGGAAGCGAACAGCGCTACGGTGAACTCCCCCGCCGACAGCGCCGGAGACTTAGCCGCATCCCGCCAGCAGGCGTAGGCGTAGTCGGCAAACCGATAGTAGTGACGCAAGTAGTCCGGCTGCAGTAAGGGCTGCTCGGGCGGTCCCTGGAACTGCGAGTAGATCCCGATGGATCGGGAAAAGATGCGCGAGTAATCATGCACGCCCCAGCGCCGCAGCTTGGCATCCACCTCGGGCGGCGTGTGTCCGATCAGGAACTCGGCGAAACTCTGTTCCACGTACCCCCGCGAGTGCAACTCCGGACTGCGCCCGGCGAAGTCCACGCACTGCTCCAGCCAGCGAAACAGGTCTTTGCCGACAAAGAGCAGCATCTTCAACTCGGCGTAGCGGCCCGACAGCACCCGCCGGCGGAGCTGGTCCGACTGGCTCTCCGCATCTTCACCCGCCAGCAGCTTCTCGGCCGCCTCCTTGGCCGTCTGTAGCACCTCCGCGGACGTGGCGGCATCGGTGAATGGATGCAGGATGAGGGGCGGCAGTTGATACGGCGCTGGCATCAGGTTGTCTCAATCTTCATCGGCCAAAAACCTCCGCTGCGATACTCCCTATTTGCGCTGCTCCAGGACGACCTTGGCCGTCACCGCCTGGCCTTCGCGCACCACCTTCACTTCCACCTCGTCGCCCGGCTTGTGACTGCGCAAGGAATAGGTAAAATCGTAGAGATTCTTGATAGGTTTACCGGCAAACTCTACCAGGACGTCCCCCGCCTTCAGTCCCGCCTTGCCCGCCGGAGAGCCCTCCCGCACATCGGCGAACTTCACGCCGTTCTCCACCTGCCCGAAGTCGGGGATGGACCCGAAATACGCCCCATACCCCCCGCCCGCCGAACCTCCGGCCACCGGCTTCGGCTCGGTCACCCGCACATACGCCGGACGCTCCCGGGCGCCCTCCAAACGGCCGGCCACGTCGAAGATCAGGTCCAGCACTCGCGCCGTCCCCGGCCCGTCAATCTTGTCCCAGGTATCGGACGGCTTGTGGTAGTCCCCGTGCAATCCCGAGAAGAAGAACAGCACCGGCACTTGCTTGGCGGCGAAACTGGTGTGATCGCTGGCATCGTATCCGCCCGCCGAATAGTCCAACTGGAACGAAGACTGCTTCGCCGCCTCCTCCACCAGCGGCTTCAGATTCGACCCCGTCCCCACGCCTCCCACGTACAGCTTGCCGTTCCGTACCCGCCCGATCATGTCCAGGTTGATCATGGCCACGGCCTGGTCCAGAGGCTTCAGCGGGTGGCTCACGTAGTAGTTCGATCCCAGCAGTCCCAGCTCCTCGCCCGAAAACGCCAGGAACACCACGCTCCGGTGCAGGGAGCTGCGGCGTGCCGCAAACAAACGGGCCAGCTCCAGCACCCCGGCCGTCCCCGAGGCGTTGTCGTCGGCCCCCGGATGCACCTGGCCGGCCAGCGAAGGCGCCAGCGAGTCTTGCTCGCCGAGGCCCAGGTGATCGTAGTGCGCTCCAATAATGATGTACTCCTCGCCGGGACCCCGCAGCCATCCCGCCACGTTGTTCACCGTGGCCAGCTTCCGCTCGATATCCACCTGCACGGTCACCTGCAGGGTGTCGGGAAACGCCACCGGCTGCGGGTCGAGCGTCTTGTCGATCTGCGCCTCGATATCCTTTAACGACTTGCCCACGGACCGGAACCACGCCTCCGCCACCTCGGCCTTCACCTGGACCACCGGCAGCCCCGCGTCCTCCGGACCCTTGCTCGCCCCGAACTTTACCAGCACGTCCTCTTCGGTGGGATGCGCCCCGCGATCATTGACCACCAGCAGCGCCCGCGCCCCCCGGTTGCGCGCGTTGATGGCCTTGTCGATGAAGGCCGCGTGCCGGGTGAAATCCTTCCCCAGAAACACGCTCTTGTCGTCGAATTCCTGCGGCTCGTGACGCAGCACCAGGACGATCTTGTCTTTCACCTCCAGATGCGTGTAGTCATCATATTTATATTCCGGCGCTGTGATCCCGTACCCGGCGAACACCACGCCGCCCGACACCGTGCTCCGGCTGGAGAAGCTGAAGGGCAGGAAGTCCTGGGCCGGACGCAGTCCCTGCCGCTTCTCTCCCCAACGAACCTCCACGCGATTCGCCGGCCCCAGCACGGCTCCCGTACTGAGGGTGAACGGCTGGAAGAAGGACTTGCCGTTCAGCGGCTCCAGCCCCGCCGCCTGAAATTCCCGGGCCACGTACTGGGCGGCCCTTTCGAGCTCCGGCGAGCCCGCTCCCCGGCCCTTCATCTCCGGCGCCGCGAGCTGCCGGACGTGCCCCACATACCGCCCGGCGTCGGCCCCCGCCCCCCAAGCCGCGGCGGCGAGAGCCAGGACCCACGCGGCGGGCCAGTACCGTCGCACCCTCATGAAGTCTCCTATTTTTGCCCCGAGAATGGCGTCGGCAGCCGGACCTCGCAGCACTCCTGCTCACCGGCGTTCTTGGCCGTCTTCTGATAGTCGATCTCGAAGTCGATGTACTGCTTCAGGGTCGGCCAAGGAATCCGGCCCAGCCGGCGGCCGTTCAGAAACAGCGTGGGAGTCGAGTTCACCCGCAGGCTCTGGGCTTCGGCTATGGACTTGTCCACCTCCGCCTCGGTCTCTTTGCGGTCGAGGCACTGGTTGAGCTGCAGCGGGTCGATCTCCTTGCCTTTGACGAAAGCTCCCAGCTTCTCCCGGAAATTCGCGGCCGTAATCTCTCCTTGCTTGTCGAAGACCCAGTCGTGATAGTCCCAGAAGACCAGCGGATTCTGGCGGAAAACGCAGCGTCCGGCGAGGGCGGCGGGCTTGGCCCAGTCGTGGTTGGACAGCGGAAAGTCCTTGAAATAGAACCGCACCTGGGTAGGGTACGCCTTGGTCACGTTCTCCCGCAGCTCCTTGGCCTCGTCCCGGCAATGCGGGCACTGGAAATCGCTGAACGCCACCAGGGTCACCTGGGCTCCCGGAGCTCCGAAGCTGGGCTGCAACGAAGTGGTGATCTTGCCGATCTCGTTCTGAAACGGATTCGCCGCCGCCTCGTGCATCGTCCCGTTCAAAATGTGTTTCCCGTCCGACGAGACATAGAAGGTGGTCTGCTCCGAGGCCGGTCCGAAAGAGGCCCGCACGCTAGTCTGCATCAGACCGCGAACCGGCGACGGCGTGAAGTCGCCGATCTCCACCTTGATCTGGGGGTTCCACAGGAACATGTGGCGCAGGTAGGCCTCCAGATGCTGCTTGTTCAGCCCCGACTTCTCCGCCGGAGCCGCCGGCGCGGCGGACTTCTTCGCCGCTGCCTTCTTCGCCGGGGTCTGGGCTCCCAGAACGGCCGCCACTGCCAAAACTACCAATAGGATTTTCCGCCGCATACGCCCAATTGTAACAGACCCGCTGTAGAACAGGCCTCCGGCCTGTCCCCCGAACCGGCCCGGGCGCACCCAAGTTCACCCTTGCGCTCGACCTACGTGGGGCAGTATACTGCCTACATCTTCCGCTGGTTTGGAGGGGGTGAAACATGAAGAATTGGCAGGCTGGAGTTCTTGCGATTTTGTTTTGCGCGGCAAGCGCGCCGGCACAGGAAGTGACAGCCGGAATCTACGGCGTCGTCCAGGACGCCTCGTCGGCGGTGGTGCCGAGTGCGACAGTGCAGGCGCGCAACCTGGGAACCGGGCTGACCCGCAGCACGGTCACCGACGAATCCGGTCACTTTTCTTTCACGCTGCTTCCGATCGGCACGTACGCCGTGCAGGCGGAGGCGCAGGGCTTCAAGAAATCCGTGGCCGCCGACGTCGTGTTGCGCGTGAATGACAACCGGCGCATCGTTTTCAACATGGAGGTGGGCCAGCTCGCGGAACAGGTCACCGTGGAAGCGGCGGCGGTGGCGGTGAACACGGCCAGCGGGGTTACCAGCCAGCTTCTCGACGGGCGCGACATGGTGCGGCTGCCGTCGCGCGGCCGCAACGTTCTGCCTTTCGCCCTGTTGATGCCGGGCGTGGTGTCCACCACGCCGTACGACCGGCGGAACAATAACTCCTCGGTCAATGGCATCCGTCCCACCCACAACGCCTGGCTGCTCGATGGCGGCTACAACATCGACACCGGCGGGAACTGGGGCACTCCTCTGGCGCCCAACATCGAGACCGTGGCCGAGTTTCGCGCCATCCGCGGCAATTACTCCGCCGAGTTCGGCACCGGCGGCGGCAGCCAGTTCAACGTGATCACCCGGGGAGGCACCAACAGCCTGCACGGCTCCGTCTACTCGTTCCACCGCAACGACAAGCTCAACGCGCGCAACACCTTCTCGGTGGCGCGCGATCCCTTCATCGGCAATGACTTCGGGTTCTCGGTGGGCGGACCCGTCTATATCCCCGGCGTCTACAACGGCAAGAACCGGACCTTCTTTTTCGTCCTGCTCGGCTACATCAAGGAGCGCCGCCAGGAACGCTTCAGCCAGATCCTGCCGACTCTTCCGTTTCGCTCGGGCGATTTCAGCGGGCTGAACCGCACTCTCTACGACCCGCTCAATTCCCAGCCCTTCGGCAACAACATCATCCCTTCGTCGCGGTTCGATCGCAACGCCCTGGGCTACGTCAGCATGTACCCGCAGCCGAATTTCCTCGACTCGGCCGGTCGCAACTGGACCGCGTTGCAAGGCCGCAAGGATAACACCGACGAGAAGAACTTCCGCATCGATCACCTTTTCAAGGACAACCACCGCATCATGTGGCGTTACACGCCCGAGTACCGTCTCTCCAACTACCGCGTGGCGCCTGGATTCGACTTTCTGCGCCGCGAGGATAGGACGCCGGCGCGCAATATGGCGGTGAACTACAACGCCATCCTCACCCCTTACCTCATCAACGACTTCAACTGGGTGCGCTCGCACAACCGCATCATGCAATTCCCGCCCGACCTCGCCGCCAGCAAATGGAACATCAATATCCCGCAGTTGTTCGCCGACAACGAGCAGACCTATCCGCTCCAGAGCCTCAATCTGTCGCGCGTCCCCGACCGCGTGCCCAACGTCAGCCTGGTCGGCTACGCCGGCGTCGCCCCCTCGGCCCCCTGGAGCAACTACCAGACCATTTACGAGTTCAAGGACAACCTGAGCTGGATCAAGGGAGCCCACACCATCAAGACCGGCTTCAGCTACGCCTACGAGATCAAGTTCGAGCCCACCAACACCAACGTTTTCGGCGATTTCAACTTCGACGGCCGCGCCACCTCCGGCACCGGTTCCACCGGCGACGCCTTCGCCGACCTGCTGCTCGGCCGCGCGGCCAGCTTTGCTGAAACCAACACCGTCGCCTTCAACGACAACCGCCGTAACGCCTTCGAGACCTACATCGACGACTCCTGGAAGGTGAACCGCCGGCTCACGCTGAACTTCGGCCTGCGCTATTCGTTCTTCCCGCCCGCGCATGAGCCGGACGACCGCTTCCGCGTCTTTGTGCCCAGCCAGTACGATCCGGCCAAGGCGGTCACGGTGAATGCCGCCGGCCAGGTGGGGCGTGGCGCCGGAGACCGCTTCAACGGCCTGGTGAAGCCCGAGCCCTTCTGGAAAACCTCCAAGAAGAACTTCGCCCCGCGCTTCAGCTTCGCCTACGACTTGTTTGGCAAGGGAACGACGTCGCTGCGCGGCGGCTACGGCATCTTCTACTCCCGCGAGATTCTGGGCGCCTTTATTCTGATGTCGGGTAATCCTCCGTTCTCGGAGCTTCTAACGATTGACAATGCCTTACTGTCCAATCCCGGCGGCGGCTCCGCTCGGAACTTCGATCTTCCGATCACGCTGGGATCGATCGACACCAACCAGCTCACCCCCTATACGCAGCAGTGGAATCTCAATATTCAGCACGGCCTGGGCGGCCACACCGTGCTGGAGGTCGGCTACGCCGGCTCGCGCGGCCTCCACCTGATGCGCACCCAGGACATCAACCAGCCCTTGCCGAACCGCAGCATCGCCAGCGCCAACTTTGGGACGCGCATCAACGCCAACGCCGTGCGTCCCTACAAGGGCTGGTCCGTGATCAACCACCGCGAGCAGAGTTACATGTCCAACTATCACGGGCTCCAGGTCGGCCTCAACCGCAATTACTCCCGTGGCTTCATGACCCAGGTCGCTTACACCTGGTCCCGGACCATCGACAATGCCGATTTCACCGGCGGCATCTACGGCTTCGTCCCGAACACTCTCGATTCTTCCGGCGAGCGCGGCCGGGCGAGCTTTGACGCCACGCATAACTTCATCTCCTCCTATATTTGGGATATTCCGTTCCTGAAGGAGCGGAAGGACCTGGTCGGCAAAGTCATCGGCGGGTGGCAGTATTCGGGCATCGTGACGATTCGGACGGGTCTGCCCATCAGCCCCGAGCTCGGTCTGGATGTCGCCGGGGTCGGCAGTTCCACCCGCCAGCGGCCTTTCGCGGTGGGAAGTCCCTTCCTGTCGCGGGACCAGCGTACGATCACGAGCTGGTTTTCGGCCGCCGCCTACCGCCCCGTGGCCAATTCCGACTACGGGACTTTTTCACCGGTGGCTCGCAATATCCTCAGCGGACCCGGCTGGAACCAGTTCGACATGTCTCTCATGAAGCTGATTCGCCTCCACGAGGGGCGGCAGGTGGAGATTCGCGCCGACGGGTTCAACATTTTCAACCACACCCAGTGGAATGGAGTGGGGACCAGCTTCTCGACCCCGGCGTCTTTCGGCCGGATCACCTCGACCCGCAATGAACGCAGCTTTATGGTTGGCGCTCGCGTTCAGTTCTAGCCCCGCCGCCTGCCGGCCGTGCCACGCGGCCCAGGTGGACGCGTATTTGCGAACCGGGATGGGCCGGTCGATCGCGGCGCCGGCCCCGGTCAGCGGCAGCTTCTATCATCGCCTGTCGAACCGGCATTATCGGATCGAAGAAAACCACGTACGCCGGGTCCAGATCGACGCCGCCGGCGCCGAGATCAACCGGGTCGAGAAATCGATCGACCTGGTGATCGGTTCCGGCAATCACGCGCGGACGTTCGTACATCGCTCGCCCGAGAACTGCCTGATCGAGCTGCCGATCACCTGGTACAGCCGGGCCGGCGGATTCCTGGCCATGTCTCCGGGCTATGACCGTCCCGATCATTTGGACTTCCGGCGGGAGATCAACGACAGTTGCCTGTTCTGCCATGCGGCTTACCCGGAGGCGGCGCCCGGCCCGCCTCGCGCCATCGATTGCCAGCGGTGTCATGGAATTGCCGCCGCCCACTTGGCCAAGCCCGGGCGCGGCAACATTCTGAACCCGGCCAAGCTTCCTGCCGCCCTCCAGCTTGACCTCTGTCTTTCCTGTCACCTGGAGACCGCCAGCCGCGGCATACCGGACTCGGTGCGGCTACCGGGGCGGACGGTGTTTTCCTTTCAACCGGGGGAACGGCTGGCCGGCTACAAAGCGTACTTCGACCGCGCGGAACCGCCCCCCCAGGAGCGTTTCGAGGTGAACCACGCGGGGTACCGGCTGTTGCAGTCGGCGTGCTTTCAGAAAAGCGCGGGCCGGCTTACCTGCACCACCTGCCATGATCCGCATACGGCCCGCGCGCGGAATGCCTGCGCGGGATGTCACGAGTCGAGCCACGCCCGCGAGTCCAGTGAGTGTGCCGGATGTCATATGCCGCAGCGCCGCACCCAGGACGCCATCCAGGTGGCCATGACCGACCATTGGATCCAGCGAAAGCCGTCGTTTCGGGAGCCGGCAGGGGAGAGCCACGCGCCCTACACGGGCGAGATCGTGCCGTTCTATACGAGTGCGGCGCCGAAATTGCTGGCGCTGGCCCGAGCCCTGCAACGGGCGGAACGAGAACGCACCTCGGAGGCCTATCGCAGGCTGCCGGAATCGGCGGGCAATCTGGCTGCGCGGGGCGAAGCGCTGCTGCGGGAAGGCAAGCGCCCCGAGGCTCGCAAGACGCTCGAGCGGTCGCTCCGGAGGGACAGCTCGGATCCGGTGGCGCTGAACGCCTTAGCGGTTTTGCACGCGACCGAAGGCCGCCTCGACGAAGCGCTCAGCCTGCTGGAAACTTCGCGCCGCACCCATCCCGATCATCCCCTCACCTGGCTGAACCTGGGAGTAACGTGGGAGGCGAAGGGCGACCGCGACCAAGCGATGCGAGCTTACCGGGAGGCGATCCGGCTGCAGCCGGACTTCGGGGAGGCCCGCCACCGGCTGGCTGCGGCACAGGCAGGCACGGCGGCCTTCAGCTCCCCTCGCCGTTAGAGTCTGACCGAGAACGTGAGTATGAACCAGATCGCGATTCACGATGGCATGGCTGGGCGAGACCGCGTGGCGCGGGAACTCCGCACCGATCGGCTGCGGCTGCGGCGGTGGCTCCCCACCGATCGAGCGCCCTTTGCCGCGCTGAACGCCGACCCGCGCGTGATGGAACACTTCCCGGCAGCTCTATCGCGGGAAGAAAGCGACACCCTGGTCGCGGGCATCGAGGCCCATTTCGAGCAGTACGGTTTCGGCGTGTGGGCGGTGGAGATCCCCAGCTTCACCTCTTTCGCCGGATTCATTGGCCTTTCCATCCCCCGCTTCGAGGCGCACTTTACTCCCTGCGTGGAGATAGGCTGGCGCCTCGCCGCGGAACACTGGGGTCGCGGGTACGCCACCGAAGGAGCTCTCGCGGCGCTGACCTTCGGCTTTCAGACCCTGGGACTGGGCGAGATTGTTTCCTTCACCGTGCCGGGCAACCTTCGCTCGCGCCGGGTCATGGAGAGGATCGGGATGGTTCGTAACCCGGCCGACGACTTCGACCATCCGGCATTGCCCGAGGGGCACCGGTTTCGGCGCCATGTCCTATACAGGATGGCGCGCCCCTCGTGGGGTCAGGCTCCAGAGAGTCCCTCGACCATCGCCACGGAAGATTCGGCCGATTAGTAAGGGCGTTAACCTCTTAGTTCGAGCGGAGAGGACTGGCGCCGAACTGCTGGCGTTCTGGTGTGCCCGGGGCGGATCCCATATTCCCCCCGTGAGGCGTATCGGCGGTGCGGACGCTGCCGCCTGGATCTCTTTTTGGCATGAAATGTCGTCGCCGATCCGATAAGAGCACAGAGAGGTGCTCAATGCGTATGGAAATCGGCCGGCAACGAGGGTACGTCTTGCTCTCCACGGCAGCCGCGGCGGTGCTGGTCATGGGCATGGTGGGTCTGTCGTTGGACCTGGCCCGCATGTATGTAGCCAAAAACGAGCTGCAGAATTACTCCGATGCCGCCTCTATCGCCGCCACCAACCGGCTGGACGGCACTACCACAGGAATCAGTAACGCCATTACCGAAGCCACCACTAATGGAAACCGGTGGGCGTTCGGTCAAAGCGCGGTGGCATCGGTTACCGTGGACTTCGCGACGGCCACGGCGGGTCCCTGGGTCTCCAATCCCAATCCGGCCACCGGATACCGGTTCGCGCGGGTGCGCGGGCAGGGCGACGTCCGGCTCTACTTTCTAACTATCCTGCCGGGGCTGGGGACCTCCCGGACGGTCTCCGCCATGTCTGTGGCCGGCCAGACCTACACCAACGAGCTGGGCGATGGGGCGTTTCCGTTCTCCCCTGACGCCCACGTGCCCAATCCGATACCAGTGGATCCCAGTGGCAACTTCGGGTATATCAAGGGCGAGTTGTACACCATGCGCTGGGATCCCGTGGGGAAAGGAAGCAAGACCGGGATCACCAACCGCAGCGGCAACAAGGTGATCGGATGCGCCGGTGACATGAATACGGCGGGCTTCATCCCCGGCGCCGACAACGCCGGCCAGCGCGGCTACATCGACTTGCAGCAAGGCGGGGGTGGCGGTGGCGCCTCGTTCATTCGCGACGCCATTCTGGGGAAGGTGGACGTGGATCCCATCAATGTGGGCGACACCATCGCCAACGCCAACGGGAACAAGCAGACCGAAGTGGACGCTATTCTGGCCCGACTCGCCCAGGACACCAATCCCACCACGCCCACCTACTACACAGCGCCGGCGGCCGGCGTAGGGCTGGAGCCGCCCGGAAGAACCTACTACGCCATCGACCCGCCGGGGGTCACGCCACCATCGCCGCCCCGGGGCAACGGGCGGCGTATCGTCACGGTGCCGGTCAACAATCCGACCAACGATATAGTGGTGGGCTTTGCCATGTTCTTCATCCCTGTGGACCCGTGCACTGCGCTCGGCGGGTCGGGAAACCCACAGCCGTGCTGTGCCGAGTACGTCGGGAGCGCGGAGCGATTGCCGGCGTCGGGCGGGCAGGGGAACGGGAGCGGGAGCCTGGGGGCCTATCGGATCAAGCTGTTCTATTGAGGGTCCTACGTCGCCCCGAGGCTCTCAGCGGTGAGCGACACCTCCACACGGGGCAGGGTACGGTCGCCGGCGAGGAAGGGCGTGTACATCCGAAAGGGATAGTTGTCGATCCGGACCTGAATCTTGGTGATCCCGTCACCCAGGTCGACTTGGTTCACGCTGACCAATCCGGCGGTCAGGCCGAACAGGGCGCCGCCCGTGCCGCCGGCGTTGCCGTAAATGACCACGTTACGTATGTTGGTGGCGTCGTAGGTGTTGACCACTCCCCAGCGGGCTCCGGCCCGCGCCCGCTCGGCCA
>JBGOUV010000003.1:0-47435 GCA_041477815.1 Terriglobia bacterium
CTTGTACATAGTTCGACGCGCCTACCGGCTCGAAGCGCTGTTCTTCGAGGGCCCGCAGGACCTTGGCCTGGGTTTTCAGGCTCATGTCGCCGACCTCGTCCAGGAACAGCGTGCCGCCGTCGGCCTTCTGGAACTTGCCTACCTTGTCCTCGTGGGCGCCGGTGAAGGAGCCTTTGCGGTGTCCGAACAGCTCGCTCTCGATCAGCTCCTCGGGGATGGCGGCGCAGTTCACTTCGACGAAGGCCTCTTCGGCGCGGAGGCTCTGGGCGTGGATGGCGTGGGCCACGAGCTCCTTGCCGGTGCCGCTTTCGCCGTAGATCAGGACGCGGCCGTTGGTGGGGGCCATCAGGCCGAGCTGCTGCCGGAGGGCCTTCATGGAGACGCTCTCGCCGATGATCAAATACTTCGACTGCACCTCATCCTTGAGCCGCTGGTTCTGGAGCTGCAGGCGGCGGTGCTCCAAGGCGTTCTTTACCGCGACGTTGACCTTCTCGATCGAGAGCGGCTTCTCCAGAAAGTCGTAGGCGCCGAGCTTGGTGGCGCGGACGGCGGTCTCGATGGTGCCGTGGCCGGAGATGACGATGACCGCCGGGCGGCTCCCCGAATCGATCTCCTGGATGCGGGCCAGAACCTCCAGCCCGTCGGCTCCGGGCAGCCAGATATCCAGCAGTACGACCGGATAGGAGCGAGAGGTAAGCTGGGACAGGGCTTCCTCGCCGGTCTCGACCGCCCGGACGGCGTAACCTTCGTCTTCCAGCACGCCGCTGAGCGACTCGCGGATTCCCGGCTCGTCGTCGACTACCAGTACCCAGCTCTTCTTCATGCCGGGGCCTCGGCGGGGACGCGGGTCTCGACTGCCGGAATCTCGACCACGAAGCGGGCGCCCCGGGGATGATTGTCTTCGACGCGGATGGAGCCCTGGTGCTCGGCGACGATGCGGCTGACGATGGCCAGGCCCAGCCCGGTGCCGCGCCGGCGCGTGGAGAAGTAGGGGAGAAAGAGCTTTTCGCGGTCCTGGGCGGCGATGCCGTGACCGGTGTCGCCGACCCGCAGCTCGACGGTGTCGCCGGCGGCTCCCAGGGCGGTCGCCACGGACAGAACCCGCTCGGGGCCAACGGTCATGGCTTCCAGGGCATTGTCGAGCAGGTTCACCACGGCGCGGCGGAACAACTCGGCGTCCAGCGAAACCAGCGGGAGCGAGGGGGCCAGGCGCTTTTCGATGCGCAGGCTCTCCAGGCGTCCCACGCAGGTTTCGAGGGCCGACTCGACGATGTCGTTCAAGTCGCCGGGCTCGGGGCGCGCCGTGGGAAAGCGGGCGAACTGGGAGAACTCGTCGACCAGCGTCTTGAGGGTCTCGATCTCGCGGGTGATGGTGGCGGTGCAGCGCTCGACGAGGCGGTCCATTTCCAGGCGGTCGCGCACCTCCCGGTGGGGGCCGTAGCGGGCCAGCAGGCGATTGATGCGCTCGGCCGAGAGGGCGATGGGCGTTAGGGGGTTCTTGATCTCGTGGGCCACGCGCTGGGCTACTTCCTGCCAGGCCAGGGACTTCTGGGCGCGGAGTAGGCTGCTGGTGTCTTCGAGGACCAATACACAGCCGCGGGAGCCGCCCTCGGGGTCGAGCGCCGACACGGTGACGGCGAGGTGCTTCGCCTGGCCGTCGAGCTGCAGTTCGAGCGCGCCGGTAGCCAGGCCGGTCCGCTCGGCGCGGCGTATGAGCCGCCGAACTTGGGCCAGGTCCTCGCCGGTAAACAGATCCTCCAGCCAGCGGGCCGGGGCGGCGCGCTCGGGCGGGAAGATGCGGCCGAGCGACGGGTTGACCCGCAGGATCTCGCCCTGGGCCGAGAGCGAGATGACGCCGGTGGGGATGGCTTCGAGGATCGCCTCGGTGAACCGCCGGCGGGCGTCCAACTCGGCGCGGCTGTGCTCGAGCTGTTCGGCCATCTGGTTGAAGGAGCGGACCAGCAGACCCAGCTCGTCGATGGCGCCGGTCTCCACGCGGTAGTCCAGATGTCCCAGCGATACCTGGGCGGTGGCGCGGACCAGGCGATCGATGGGGATGACGATCTGCTTGGACAAAAAGAGGGCCGACCAGGTGGCCACGAAGAGGACAAACAGGGTGATGAGGGCCAGCATGCCGACATAGGTATAGCGGAGGAAGCGCAAGGACTGGCGCTGGTCCTGGTAGGCGCGATACTGGGCGTCCATGGCCTGGCGCTTGGCGGCGAGGTCGGCGGGGATCTGCCAGCCGGCCACCACCCGGGCGCCGTCTCCGACGGGGCTGATGGCGAAGACGGTGTCCTCCAGGGAGGTAGGGTCGGGCGCCCGGCGCCACAGGCCGGCGTAGCGGGGAGCGGCGGCGTACTCGGCCAGTGGAGCGGCTGCCTCCGACTCCACCACGGCGGCGTAGCACAGCGAATTTTCTTCGGCGAACCGCTGGAGCGCCGTCTTCAGGCCGGCCGATCTCTCCTGCACTTCCGGCAGCGCGGCCAGCCAGCGCGCCAGGGTGTCGGCCTTGTCGCGGGCGGCGTCCTGCAGCTCCTCGATCATGGCCAGGGCATTGGCCTGCAACTGGTCAACCGGCGCGCTGAACCATTTGTCCAGCGTGCGGTTGAGGACGCTGAAGGCGAAGGAGGCCAGGAAGACCACCGGCAGAATGGTGAGGGCCAGGGCGCCGGCCACCAGGCGGGTCTTGATCTTCGACCCCACCCGGTTGGCCTGCCGCTCCATGTACAGCTTGACGAAGTTGCGGAACAAGATGAATCCGAGCGTCACCATCCCCAGGAATACGAGGGTGGAGATGCCCCACAGGACGATCGTTTGCTGCAGGCCGGAGGGGCGGAAGTCGCCGAAGGACAGAGAGGTCTGCCAGAGAACGATGGTCATCAGGCCCAGCAGCAGGACGCTGAGTCCGACGAGATACCACCGCTTTTTGAGGTCGCGGTTCACTGGGGCGACTCCGTTTGGTGCGGGAACCGTTCCAGGGGGCAGCCCACGCAGCGCGGCGCCGGCCGCAGGCAGTGGCGCTTGCCGGCCTGGACCAGCAACGCGTGATACTCATTATATATCGCCGCGTCTGCGGGGAGCGCACGGTGAAACAGGCCTTGGATGTCCTGGTAGGACGCGCCGGCGTCGATGAGATGGTGCCGCTCCAGGATGCGGCGGGTGTAGGCGTCCACGACAAAGACGCGATGCGCGCCGCCATAGAGCAGGATGGAGTCGGCGGTTTCCTCGCCGACGCCGGGGAGGCCGAGCAGCTCGCGGCGGAGTTGCGGGGTGGGCAGGCGAAACAGGCGGTCGAGGGAGCCGTCATGTTGGGTACGGAGGTAATGGAGGAAGGTTTTGAGTTTCTTGGCCTTTTGGTGGTAGTAGCCGGAGGAACGGATGAGCTGGGCGAGCTGGGGCTCGGGCAGGGCTTCCATGGCCTCGACGGTGAGGACGTTGGCGGCTTTCAGTTGGGCGATGGCCTTTTCGACGTTGGTCCAGGAGGTGTTCTGGGTGAGGATGGCCCCGACGATGATCTCGAAGGGGTCGTCGCCCGGCCACCAGTGTTGGGGGCCGTAGGCGGCGAACAGGGCGCGGAAGAAACGCTCGGGGAGCCGCTCCCTTACGGTCGCGGCCCGGTGCTGCGGCACGTTACGGGTAGCGCCCACCCAGGCGCGGCATGCCCTCCCGCTCCTTGCGGGATACGGGACCGGGCGAGGTGTCGACGGATACGCGCTGACCGGAGTTGGGGAAGTTTAGCTCGGCGGCGGTGAAGTTGAGGTCACGGTCCAGGAGCATGTCCAGTTGGGTGCCTTTGCTCAGCACTGCCTCGGGACCACGGGAGAGCAGGACACCGGCGAGTCCGGCGGCGGCGCCCGCGGCGGCGCCCACGCCCACGCCGAAGCCGGGACGGCCGGCAGCGGCGCCGGCGATGGCTCCGATGGTGGCGCCGCCGGCGGCCGCTTCACCGACGCTGCGGGCATCGCCGCCTTTGTTGCCTTCGCTGGTGATCTTGCCTTCCTTGCGATCCAGGTCCTCGGCGGCGCGGCCGTCAATGCCGCCGACGCGGGCCCGGAAATCGCGGGTCACGCCGTTGGGCAGGATCATGGAGTCGAAGCGCAGATACACTTCGCCGCGTCCTTTCGCCCGGCCCGGCCGCTTTACCTGGGTGACGGTGCCGGAGATGTAGGTGCCCGGCGGGATCACCATCTTGCCGTCGATGACGATGGGAAATACCGACTCCAGGTAGACGTGGTCGCCGGCTGCCGCATGCTTGGTGCTGATACTGTTGATGAGTGCCAGCGGGATCCGGGTGCCGGTCTTGACCACGAATTCCGGCGTCTCTTCGGCCGGGACCGATGCGGCGCACAGGGTGGCCAGGAGGGCTAGCGAGGCTTTCATGAGCGGCATCTCCTCTCTAGTATAGACGAGTAGGGGGTCGGGGGTCGTTTCTTTTATTGGGGTTGGGATACCGAAATGCGGAGGCCGGGTTGGGACCACTCGCCGGCTACCCCTACCCGGACCTCGGCGTCGCCGGAGGGGGCGGCCGCCGGGATTCTTAGGTTGAACTGATAGAGGCCGGCGAAACCCGGGGCCAGGCCCCAGTAGTAGATGTCCTCGGCGGCGAGCGGGGCATCGGCGATCTGGGCCTCCACGCGGGTGGTCATCCAGGTAGGGGCTGGGGCGGCCAGAGCGCCGGAGAGCGCCGGGGGGCGCGTGGAGCCAAAGCCGGTGCCGAAGAACAGAATGAACTCCCCGGGCCGGGCGGGGGCGGCGCTGTTGACCACCGTTCCGTCGGCGTGCCGCGCGACTGGAAACAGGCCGGGGGAATAGGCGCGCACCACTACCTTCTCGCGGCTTTCCAGCCGCTCCACCCGGACCCGCACCTCCCACTCCCCCGGCTGCAGGACGGTGGGGACCTGAGCGTTAATCTGTAGTGGAGAGACATAGAACAGGGGGGCGGGTACACCCCCGAAGAAGACCGCGACGCCGGCCAGGGTTTCGGGCAGAAAGCCGTTCTCGATGTCGCCGGCGCTAACTTCGCGGGTCACCGTGGCGAGCCCGGTGCCGTAGATCGAAATAATGGCTCCGGGAGAAACAGAATTCTCCGGCGCCACGCGGTTGGTGGCGGCATTGACGATGCCTCCCGGGTTAATGCTGGGGGCCGCCGGACGAGGCCCCGGGTCAGCAGCGGCCAGCACCGCCGCTGCGACCAACAGCGAAACCGGCATTTTCTGGAGTGGCCTGCTCTTATTCTATCTGATGTTGACTTTCACCGTATTGGCCGCCTTGCCGTCCGCGCTCAAAATCAGGTCTACTTCGCCTCGGCCGGCCAGGGTGCGAGGGATGGGGCCGATGTTGATCTGGTCGAGTCCGACGAACTGCCCCTGGGGAACGGCCCCCAGGACGGCGATACTCTGACCGCCCAACGTCGCCGTGACCCCGGACGCGAAACCGCGAACGCCGGTGCCAAACAGCAACAGGAAGACCTGATCGGAAGCCGGACCCAGATCGATGGGAACGGACGGACGGGCGGCGGGGGCGGGGTCAAAAACCAATGCCTGGGTGCGTGTTCCGTCTGCGGCCACCCTCAAGAAGAAGGCAGCCGCCACGCCGTTTCCCTGCGCATTCGCCGTGTACAGACTGGGAGCGACGCGTTCGATCTGGGCGGTCCCTGCAATCGTTCCACCGGCTCCGGAAGTCACGGTGACGCGCGCTGCTCCGAGCGCGGTGCCGGCCGGAATCAAGTAGTTGATCTGGCCCGCCGAAACAAAGAACAACGGGGCCAGCCGCGTCGTCCCCTGGCTGTCGGTAACCTCGACTTTGGTCCCCAGCAATTCTGTCGGAAGAGGCACCGTGGTGGCGATCGCGGTGTCCCGAGCCAGGCCGCTGCCAAAACCGGCGGCAATCACTTCGGCGGCCAGAGACGAGCCGGCCGCGAAACTTGCGGAGGATACGCTGGTGAAGGTCGGCGCCCCAACGGCCGCCGACACCCGCACCTGCTTGGTGTAGATGTTGTCGCCGAACTCGGTGTCGCTGCCATTGGCGGCGTTGCCGGCGGCGGCGAAGATGATTTCGCCGACGTCGGTCGGCGGGGCGGTCCAGTCGATCGCAAAACTCGCCGTCCTGGGCGTGCCGCGGCGGGTGCCGGCCAGCGTGTGGGTCGGAAACTGGAGCATCCCAGCGGGGCACGGCGCCACACTATCGTTGTCGCAGATGACCTGGGCGTTGCCGTCGATGGCCCGGAAGGAGCCCGCCTGCTGGGTCTGGTTGTTGGCCGGACGCGCCGATAACTGGAATCCCCAGCGCAACTGGGCAGGGTCGGCGACCGTCACGGTGATCCGCTGCGTCTCGCCGGGCCGGTAGTTCTGCACCGAGAAGTCGACGCTACCCGGCCCGCGGTTGGGCCCGGGATTCAGCGGAGGCGTGGGGCTGTGACATTCTGAACACACCGATTCGGCGGGAAACGGCCCGCCTGACTTGCGCGGCTGGGCGCCATCCTTATTCGCCCACAGCAGACCGACAAAGCAGAGAGCGCCGACACTACTGGTCCCAAACAGCTTCCCCATAGTCCCCTATTAGAACCCAAGGGAAGTTCAAAAGTCTCTAGGGCGAGAGGTGGCGGAAAGTTTTAACATGTTCGTAGTGAGCAAGGATCCGGTATGCGGGATGTCGGTCGATCCGGCGCGGGCAGAGCACCAGCTCGACTACCAAGGCAGCACCTACTACTTCTGTAACCCGAATTGTCTGGCCCGGTTTCAGGCGGATCCGGGGAGGTATCTGGGGAGTAAGCCTTCCCCGGCACCGACTCCGCCCGGGGCGATCTACACCTGCCCGATGCACCCGGAGGTTCGGCAGGAGGGACCCGGGTCGTGTCCGCTGTGCGGGATGGCGCTGGAGCCGTTGGCCGTGACCGCGGAAGAGGGGCCGAATCCCGAGCTGGTGGACCTGACCCGGCGGCTGTGGGTGAGCGCGGTCCTGACTGCTCCGCTGGTGGCGTGGAGCATGCTGGGGAAACTGCCGAACGTGGCGCAACTCCTGCTGGCGTCGCCGGTGGTGCTGTGGGGAGGTAGTCCGTTCTTCGAGCGCGGCTGGACCTCGGTGCGGCGCCGCAGCCTGAATATGTTCACCTTGATCGCTATAGGCACTGGCGCTGCGTATCTGTTCAGCCTGGCGGCGACCGCCGTCCCGGGTGTATTTCCGCACTCCTTCCGGCACGGGGACCAGGTGGCCGTGTACTACGAGGCGGCGGCGGCGATCACGACCCTGGTCCTGCTCGGGCAGGTGCTGGAGCTGCGCGCGCGGGGCCGGACCTCCGGCGCGATCCGGGCGTTGCTGGGTCTGGCGCCGAAGACGGCGCGGCTGGTGCGTGGGGATGGCGTCGAGCAGGACATTCCGCTGGAACAGGTGACGCCGGGCCAGCGGGTGCGGGTCCGGCCGGGGGAGCGCGTGCCGGTGGACGGCGTGGTCGAGGAGGGAAATGGCGTCGTCGACGAGTCGATGCTTACCGGCGAACCGATGCCGGTCGAGAAGTTGCCGGGGGATCGGGTCACCGGAGCCACCATTAACACGGCCGGCAGCTTTATCCTGCGGGCGGAGCGGGTGGGAGCCGATACGGTGCTGGCCCAGATCGTGCGGATGGTGAGCGAGGCGCAGCGCAGCCGGGCGCCTATCCAGCGGCTGGCCGACGCGGTGGCCGGGTATTTTGTTCCGGCCGTGGTGCTGGCGGCGGTGGTCACGTTTGGGGTGTGGGCGTGGCTGGGTCCGGAGCCGCGACTGGTGTATGCGCTGGTGAACGCGGTGGCGGTCCTGATCATCGCCTGTCCTTGCGCTTTGGGGCTGGCCACGCCGATGTCGATTATGGTGGGGGTCGGGAGGGGCGCGGCGGCGGGGATTCTGGTGAAGTCGGCGGCAGCCTTGGAGATCCTGGAGAAGGTCGATACCCTGGTGGTGGACAAGACCGGCACCCTGACCGCCGGCAAGCCCCGGCTCACCGTCGTGGAAGGTATTGGTGAGTGGCAAGGGAAAGAAAACGAGCTTCTGCGCCTCGCCGCCGGCGTCGAGCGCGGGAGCGAGCATCCGCTGGCGGCAGCCGTGCTGGCGGCGGCCGAGGAACGGGAGATCGCGCCGGCGGAGGTCATCGGATTCCGCGCGCTGCCGGGCAAGGGCGTGGTGGCGATCGCGGACGGCAGCATCGTGGGCCTCGGAAATCGGGCGTTGCTGGCGCAACAGGGCATCGCGGCGCCGGCGGAGGGCGGCGTCTTCGTGACGATCGGAGGGCGTCTGGCGGGCCAACTGGTCATCGCCGACCCCATCAAAGAGTCCACCCCCGAGGCCCTCCGGCTCCTGCGCGCCGGGGGAATCCGCGTTGTCATGCTGACCGGCGACCACCGGGCCACGGCCGACGCGGTGGCGCGGGAGCTGGGCATCGACGAAGTCCATGCCGAAGTACTGCCTGACCAGAAGGTCCAGGTTGTAAAGAAGCTCCAGGACGCAGGCCACATCGTAGCCATGGCCGGAGACGGGATCAACGACGCTCCGGCGCTGGCCCAGGCCGACGTCGGGATTGCGATGGGCACCGGCGCCGACGTGGCCATGGAGTCGGCCGGGATTACGCTGGTGAAGGGCGACCTGCGCGGCATCGCCCGGGCGCGGCGGTTGAGTCGGGCGGTGATGCGCAACATCCGGCAAAACCTGTTCTGGGCCTTTGTCTACAATATTTTGGGCGTGCCGATCGCGGCGGGGGTGCTGTATCCGGCGTTCGGGATCCTGCTCAGCCCCATGCTCGCGGCGGCGGCGATGAGCTTCAGTTCGGTGTCGGTGGTGGGGAATGCGCTGCGGCTGCGGCAGGTGCGGCTCTAGGAATTGTCCGGCAACCTCACGGGAAGAATCTAGTCGCGGGCGCGAGCCCGGGTGAGTCTTTCCCGCCCGGGCGAGTCTTTCCCGGAGGATCGGCGAAAGTGCCGCCACGGCCTGGGATCCCTGCCCAAGTGACGGGTCAGGACCATGGCCGTCTCTGGCAGCACCGGCGCCCCCACGGCCACGATCGTCGCGCGCTCCCTACGCCGCACCAGAAAGCCGGGATCGAGGTGGCGTCGCTGGAGGCCGAACATTGGAGCGTGGCAGTGGATACGTTTCTGGCTTACGGCAAGGGCCGGCGCCCGGCGAGACTGAACTTTGGGATTGCGGGAGCTATGCCGTAGCCAAAGTAGCTGGGAGGCCCTTGCTGTTCACCGGCGAGCACTTCGCGAAGACGGATCTTCCGGCGGCGGGACCAGGCGTAGGGCCTTGCGGGTGATGGTGGTGAGGGGCAGGGTGGGGAGGCCGGAGAGGGCGATCCAGCGGCAGCCGGAGGGGAGACGACGGGGCGGGGGGGCCGGATAGACGGTCACCGTGTATTGATGGTGGGTGATGGCGTGGGAGAAGGAGCCGGCCGGCTCGTCCAGGGTGAGGCCGTCGGGACCGGGGAGTTCCCAGAAGCCGGGCATCAACGAGACATCGTCGGGGCGGCGGCGCAGGAGAAGCTGGTCCTGGCGGCGTACCACTGCCACGGACAGCTCCACCTGGACCGGCTCGCGGCGGCCGAGTTTGACGGGCAGTTCGTGCTGGAGGCCTAGGCGGAGGGCTTCGCAGCGCTCCGAGACTGGGCAGAGCAGGCACTGGGGGTGGCGGGGCAGGCAGACGGTCGCGCCCAGCTCCATCATGGCCTGGTTGAAGTCGCCCGGATGGCGGCGGTCTAGAAGCTCCTGGGCCCGGGTGCGTAGCTCCTCGCGGACTTGGGGGGAGCGGAGGTCGCCCCGGTGGTTGGTCAGGCGGGCGAGGACGCGGGCGACGTTTCCGTCCAGGACGGCGACCGGCTCGCCGAAGGCGATGCTGGCGACGGCGGCGGCGGTGTAGGGGCCGACGCCGGGCAGGGTCTTCCACGCTTCATAAGTGTGGGGCAGTTTGCCGCGGGACTCCGAGACGATTTGCTGGGCGGCGCGGCGGAGATTGCGGGCGCGGGAGTAGTAGCCGAGGCCGCTCCAATGTTGCAGGAGTTCCGCTTCGTCGGATTGGGCCAAGGCTCCGAGGTCAGGGAAGCGGGCCAGGAAACGCTCGTAGTAGGGGATTACGGCCGCCGCCCGGGTCTGCTGGAGCATGATCTCGGAGACCCAGATGCGGTAGGGGTCGCGGGTTTGGCGCCAGGGGAGCGGTCGCTGCTGGGACCCGAACCAGGCCAACAGCCGCTCCGAAAAAAAACTGCCGTCCCGCGGATGACGTTTTCCGGGCTTCACCGTCTATTCGAATAAGCAACAGATAAGTTTCCCCGCCTCAACTAGGCCCGGCGGACTTTCCCCTCCTGTTCCGCCGGGCAATTTTTACTTCTTCTCGGCGGGAGCCGCTGACTTCTTCACGGCCGGGGCGGCAGTTGTCTTCTTGGCTGGGGCCGCGGCCGGAGCGCCCGCTTTCTTCGCCGGCGCCGGCGGGGCCAGCGGGAAGCGTTGGATGCGGATACTCTTGATCACTACCGGCGTCCGAGGCTTGTCGTTCGAGTCTTTGGGTACGTTGACGATCTTGGTGACCAGATCCTGGCCTTCGATCACCTGGCCGAAGATGGTGTGCAGGCCGTTCAGGTGCGGGGTGGGGACCTCGGTGATGAAGAACTGGCTGCCGTTGGTATTCGGACCGGCGTTGGCCATGGCCAGGCGGCCGGGTTGGTCGAACTTGAGGGAAGGCACGAACTCGTCTTTGAATTTGTACCCCGGGTCGCCCATGCCGGTGCCCAGCGGATCGCCACCCTGGATCATGAAGTTGGAGATCACCCGATGGAAGATGGTGCCGTTGTAGAGCGGGCGCTTCACTTTCGCGCCGGTCTTGGGTTCGGTCCATTCCTTGGTGCCGCGGGCGAGGCCGGTAAAGTTGGCTACGGTGAGCGGGGCCTACTTCTCAAACAGCTTGCACACGATGGTGCCCATGGTGGTGTTGATGGAGGCGTAGAGGCCGGGCTCGCGCTCCACGACCGGGGCCGGAGCGGCCGGCGGGGCGGCGGGGGCCTTCTTCACGGCGGCTTTGGGCTCCTGCGCCCATCCCAGCGAGGCGGCGGTCAGCAACAGCAGAAAAGTTCTTCTCACGGTGTCACCTCTTATTTCTTCAAGAATCCCAGCAGCGCGTGGCGCATCACCTGCCCGCCGACCTGGGTAATGGCCTCGGTGAGCGGGATATCCTTAGGACAGGCTTCCAGGCAGTTCTGCGCGTACCCACATTCGTGGATCCCGCCCGGTCCCATGAGCGCCTCCAGACGCTCGTGGGCGTTCATCTTGCCGGTGGGATGCGTATTAAACAGCCGCACCTGTCCGATTACCGCGGCGCCGACGAACTGCGTCTCGTCATTATACTGCGGGCAGACCTCCAGGCAAGAGGCGCAGGAGATGCAGCGGGCGAAGTTGTAGGCGGCTTCCTGATCGCGCTGGGAGAGCCGGGGACCGGGTCCCAGGTCGTAGGTGCCGTCGATGGGTATCCAGGCCTTAACCCGCTTGAGGTCCTCGAACAGGCGGGCGCGGTCCACCTGCAGGTCGCGGATCACCGGAAAGTGGCCGAGCGGCTCCAGGCGAATGGGCTCCTGGAGCTTGTCCACCAGCGCCGAGCAGGCCATCCCCACCTTGCCGTTGATGCGCATGGTACAGGAGCCGCAGACCTCCTCCAGACAGTTGGAGTCGTAGCTCACCGGCACCGTGGCCTGACCGTCGGCGGTGACAGGGTTCTCGGCGATGTACATCAGGGCGCCGATGATGTTCAGACTGGGCCGGTGGGGGATGCGGAAGGTCTCCCAGTGGGGCCGGGCGTCCGGGGTCAGGCGGCGCTGAATGCGAAGGTCAACCGTCTTACTCATAGGCCAATCAGTACTTCCTTTCCCGCAGCGGGAGCAGCGACGTATCCACCGGCTCGTAGGCGAATTGCGGCTCGCCGGCGTCCGGGGCGAACCAGGCCTTGGTAGTCTTGAGCCAGTTCTGGTCGTCTCGAGTAGGGAAGTCGGGCTTATAGTGGGCGCCGCGGCTCTCGTTGCGGCGGAGCGCGCCCAGCGTGATGACCCGGGCGAGCTGGAGCATGTTCCCCAGCTCCCGCGCAAACGTCAGCGACTGGTTCGACCAGCGCGACTGGTCGCTCAGGTTGATACGCTGGTAGCGGTCGAGCAGCTCCACCAGCTTGTTGTCGCACAACTGCAGCTTGTCGTTGTAGCGGATGACGGTGGCGTGTTCGGTCATCCAGCGGCCCATTTCTTTCCAGATGGTAAACGGATTCTCGCCGCCCTGGCCGTGGAGCAGATGCCGGTTCCGCTCTTCCTGTTGGAGTTTCTCCTGGTCGAAGACGGAGGCGGGAACGGAGGCAGCGCCGTTGGAGAGGCCCCGGGCGTATTCCACCGCCGCGACGCCGCTCACCCGCCCGGCGTAGATACAGCTCAGTAAGGCATTAGCGCCCAGACGATTGGCGCCGTGATACTGGTATTCGCATTCGCCGGCGGCCAGCAGTCCGGGGATGTTGGTGCGGTGCTTGAAGTCCACCCACAGTCCGCCCATGGTGTAGTGCACGCCGGGGAAGACCTTCATGGGCTCGTGCCGGGGATCGACGCCCACGAACTTCTCGTAGATCTCCAGAATGCCGCCCAGCTTGCGGTCGAGGATTTTGGGATCGATGTGGGTGAGGTCGAGGTAGACGGCGGGCTGGCCGTCGACGCCGAGGCCCAGCTCGAAGACCACCTTATGAATGGCGCGGGTGGCGATGTCGCGAGGGACCAGGTTGCCGTACTTGGGATACCAGTCTTCGAGGAAAAACCACTTCTGGTTGTCCTTCCAGGCCCACATCCGCCCGCCCTCGCCGCGTGCCGACTCCGACATCAGGCGCAGCTTGTCCTCGCCGGGAATGGCCGTGGGATGCACCTGGATGAACTCGCCGTTGGCGTAGAAGGCGCCCTGCTGGTAGACCGCGCCCTGCGCGCTGCCGGTGCAGGCCACCGAGTTGGTGCTCTTCCCGAAGATGGCTCCGACGCCGCCGGTGGCCAGGATGACCGCGTCGGCGGGAAAGGTGTGGACCTCCATGGTGCGGAGATCCATGGCGCAAATGCCGCGGCAGGTCTTCTGCGCGTCCAGCACCACGGATAGAAATTCCCAGTGCTCGAACTTGCGGACCCGGTCCTCGGCCTCGAAACGGCGGACCTGCTCGTCGAGCGCGTAGAGGAGTTGCTGGCCGGTGGTGGCGCCCGAGAACGCGGTGCGGTTGTACAGCGTCCCGCCGAACCGCCGGAAGTCGAGCAGACCTTCGGCGGTGCGGTTGAACATGACGCCCATGCGGTCGAGCATATCAATGATGCCCGGGGCGACCTCGGTCATGTCACGCACCGGAGGCTGGTTGGCCAGGAAGTCACCGCCGAAGACGGTGTCGTCGAAATGCTTCCAGGTGGAGTCGCCCTCGCCCTTGAGGTTTTTGGCGGCGTTGATGCCCCCTTGCGCGCAGACCGAATGGGAGCGCTTCACCGGGACGATGGAGAACACGTCCACCGGTACGCCCTGCTCGGCGACCTTGATGGTGGCCATCAGGCCCGCCAGTCCGCCGCCAACGATAATGACCCTGGGTTCTGCCATGGGTTAAGGGCTCCGGACGAGCTGCTCCGGCCGGGGCAAGAGTGTGGAGTGGTAGAAACTGTTCAAGCTGGCCAGGCCCGCGCCGCTAAGCACTACAAATAGAGCCATGCAAGCCCAGAACAGCGTGCGTTGCGCCTGCATGCCGGGGGTCACGCCCCATTTGCACGCGAACAGCCACAGGCCGTACGCAAAGTGAAAGCAGGCCGCCAGGATGCCGAAAAAATAGAAAACGTGGACGGCCGGCACGGCGATGCTGTGCTGCACCTTGGAAAACGCCACTTCCGGATGCGTGATGATGTGAACGCCGGCGAAGCGCTGCTCCCAGACATGGAAGGCGATGTAGGCGAAGGCGAACAGGCCGGTCCAGCGCTGCGCCGAGTAGAGCCAGTTGCCGCGCAGCGGGTAGTCGGCGACATTGGTCTCTCCGCGCCACCATACATAGATCCCGTACAGGCCGTGGTAGAGGATCGGAATCCAGATGAAAAACAGCTCGAGCGCCACCACCAGGGGCAGTTCGGTGAGGTTGCGGACGGCGTGGTTGTAAGCCTCCGGCCCGCGGGTGGCTTGGAAGTTGGTGTAGAGGTGTTCGAGAAGAAAGGCGCCTATGGGGAAGATCCCGGAAACGGAATGCAAGCGGCGCAGCAGAAAACTTCGATCAGCGGAAGAAGACATGGACGCAGCGGTTAAGTCCCATTATACCGGTCTTCCCAGGAAAAATCCGGGTCGGAGCGTTTTTGTTTTGAATACCATTGATAGGTTTGGAGTAGGCCGGCGTCGAAAGGGGTAGGGTCGAAACCGAGATCGCGGCGGGCCCGGTCGATGCGCAGGGTGATAGGGGGAAGGTCGTAGTATTGGCCGAAATAGAAGGGGGGCGCGAAGACCCCGCCGCCGGCGGCTGCGAGGCGGGCGCGAGGGGCAAAGACCGGTTCCACCTCGCAGGCAGCGGCTCGGGCGAAGGCCTCTACGGCCTCCAACTGACTAACAGGAGCCGGATCGGCAACATTGTAGGACCGGCCGGCCGGCAAGTCGGCGTCACCGGCGCGCAGCATGGCCCACACCAGGTCGCGGACATAGACAAACTGCATCAGACGCGAGCCGTCCTCGGGGATGAGGATCGGCCGGCGGCGGGCCAGGCGGTCCCAGAAGAAGGCTTCGCGGTAGAACGGGTTTTCCGGGCCGTAGACGAAGGGTGGGCGCAGTGTCACCACCGGCAGTCCGGAGGCGAGCAGGGTCGCCTCGGTACGAGCCTTGTTTCGGGCGTACGGGATCACCGACTCCACGGCCAGAGGATCGTCCTCCGAATGATCGAGGCCCTCGGGATAGGCGGCCACGCTGGACAGAAAGATGTATCGGCCGAGTCCCGCGCCGAGGGTCTCGGCGGCAGCCAGGACCTGCTCGGCCGTAGTGCCCCGCTCCCAGTCATAGACGTTGTCATAGACTACGTCGAAGGAGCGGCTGGTGAGCGCGCGACGGACGGCGGCGGTGTCGTTGCGGTCGCAAACGATGGCGTCAATCCCCGGCGGGAGGGGGGAACGGCCGCGGTGGAGGATAGTGACGCGGTCCCCGCGGGCGAGGAGGCGGCGGACCAACTCGCGGCCGATGAAGAGGGTGCCACCGATGACCAGGACATTTCGAGTCATGTTAGGATAGGGGCGTGATGACGGGCTTCCAGGTCTGGATGCCGTACTTCGGGAGCACGATGGCTATCGCGCTCACGATCTTTGTGGCCGCCTGGCTCCACAACAAACATATCGACACACTTAACCTGCGTATCGACGACACTAACCGGCGCATCGACGAATTCCGCGCTGAGATCATGCCGGTCCTGCGGGACATCGTGAATGCGATTAGAGACCTCGACCGCCGCGTCACCCGCCTGGAAGAGCGCTCGGCGCCGATTGTGCACTCCTGACCCTCAGTCGTAGTACTCCAATCCCAGGTGCGTGATCAAGTCCTCCCCGCGCAGATGCCGCAAGGTGTTCTTCAGCTTCATCAACTGGATGAAGACGTCGTGCTCGGGGTAGAGGCCGGGGGCGGTCATGGGCGACTTGAAATAGAACGACAGCCACTCCTGGATGCCGTGCATGCCTGTGCGCTGAGCGAGGTCGAGGAACAGGGCCAGGTCCAGCACCAGCGGGGCGGCGAGGATGGAGTCGCGGCACAGGAAGTCGATCTTGATCTGCATCGGGTAGCCCAGCCACCCGAAGATGTCCACGTTGTCCCAGCCTTCTTTGTTATCGCCCCTCGGCGGGTAGTAGTGGATCCTCACCTTGTGATACATGTTGCTGTAGAGCTCGGGGTAAACCTCAGGCTGCAGGATCATCTCCAGGGCCGACAGCTTGCTTTCTTCCTTGGTGCGGAAGGCGTCGGGATCGTCGAGGACCTCGCCATCGCGGTTGCCCAGAATGTTCGAGGAGAACCAGCCGGAGACGCCCAGCAGCCGGGACTTCAGGCCGGGGGCGAGCAGGGTCTTCAGGAAGGTCTGGCCGGTCTTGTAGTCCTTGCCGGCGATCGGGACCTGGCGCTCGCGGGCCAGCTCCTGGAGGGCGGGCGTGTCGACGGTGAGGTTGGGGGCGCCGTTGGCGAAAGGCACGCCGCACTGTAAGGCCGCGTAGGCGTAGATCTGGCTCGGAGCGATCTCGGGATCGTTACGATCGAGGCCGCACTCAAACTCCTGGAGCGACGAGTGCACATGACCGGCCCGCTGGAAGATCTCGGTGGACCCGCACCAGATCATGACCAGCCGCGCCGCCCCGGTGGTTTCCCGGAACCGGCGGATGTCGTCGGCTACCAGGGCGGCCAGCTCGCGCTTGTTGCGTCCTTGCTTGACGTTGGTGGCACGCAGACGCGTGACAAAGCGCTGCTCGAACACTCCGGGCATCGGCTGGACGGCTTCCAGGGTCTCGCGCAGGGGGTCGAGCAGCTTCGCCTCCAGCACCCCGGCGTGGACCGCGGCCTGGTAGGCATTATCGGGAAAGATGTCCCAGCCGCCGAAGACCAGATCGTCGAGCGAAGCCAGGGGAACGAAGTCCTTGATCTTGGGAACGCGGTTGTCGGTGCGCTTACCCAGCCGGATGGTTCCCATCTGGGTGAGGGAGCCGATGGGCAGGGCCAGGCCGCGACGGACGGCTTCGACGCCGGCGATAAAGGTCGTAGATACAGCGCCCATGCCGGGCGTCAGAATGCCGAGTCTTCCCTCGGCCGGACGGATAGCGGCTCCTTGCGGTAAGGGCACAATGAACTCCTGGTAACGAAGGATTGAATCTACATCATAGGATGATTCGGGTTACAGGTGCAGCAGTTCGGTCCAGGCCAAGGCGTGACCGAAGGCTCGTTTGACCTCCACCTGTCGCCGCGGGGCTAACGACCCGGCCATCTTGGCCAGCGCCGAGCGGGAAACCGTCCGGAGATTGTCCAGGTTGGCGACGCAGGCACGCGGCAACCCTTCGGCCTTGCCGAGAGCCACCTCCTGCGCGATGCCGCGAATCGCGGTGGTGATTTCGGCGACTACGAACTTGTTCAGATATTCGTACGCGGAATCGCGACTCAGAAGCAGCACGGGACGCCGCCCGACCGGTTCAGACAGACTGGCCCACCAGATCTCGTACTGCTTCACTTGCGGTACTCCTCGGCGTTCGACCAGTCGTCGGCATCGGTTTCCGAGTCGGGCTGGGCCAGGTACGCCGCCCGGGTGCGAGCCTCTTCGGTCTCGACGATCGCCTTTTGCAGCGCCCGACGGATGAACTGGGCGCGCTGGCGCTTGGCGGCCGGGGCCACTCGATCGAGAAGTCGATAGGTTTGGTCATCCAACTGGATCAATATAGACTTCATATATATTTTAGTATAGCATGAACAGCCTGCGGTCACACGCGGATCCCCATCCTCCATAACAGGTACCCGCAGGCCTGGCGGGCGTAATACCAGGCGCGGCGCGCGGTGGAATCGGACCCCGGGGAGCGCGGCGAGCCCAGCGCCCGGAGGCCGCGCGATTCCAGCATGCGCTTGACTCGATAGATATGATACCCGTCACTGACCACGATGCAGGAGGTCATGCGCATGCGGTCCATGATTTCGGCGACGGCGGCGGCGCTTTCCATGGTGCTCTCGCCGTCGCTTTCGACCAGGATCATCTCGGAGGGGACATTGTGGAGGGCGAGGTAGGAGCGGCTGACCTCGCCTTCGGTGAAAACGGGGTCGCCGCCGTGACCGCCGGTGGTGATAATGCGGGGAGCGAGACCGCGGCGGTAGAGATCGAGGGCGTGGTCCAGGCGGGCGCGCAGGACGGGCGACGGCTGGCCGCGATACTCGGCCGCGCCGAATACCACGATGGCGTCGGCGGGAGTGGCCTCATCCCGGTTGGCCTGGCGCCAGACCTGAACGAAGACCAGGAACCAGCAGGCGGCGAGGATGCCGGCGGCCAGGGCGGCAAGCGCAAGCGGGCGGCGCCAGCGGGTCACGTCAGGCAGCATAGCAGCGCCGAGGCCGGCACCGCTCCCTCGCGGACGATGCGGGGCTCGCCGGTCAGGTCGATGATGGTGGAGGGGTGGCCGCCGGGAGAGGGCCCGCCATCCAGCACCTCCAGGCCGGCGCCGCGGAACTGCTCGCGAACCTCGCTCGCCGAGCGAGCGGGCGGCCGGCCGGAGCGGTTGGCGCTGGTGCCCGTCAGGGGTACGCGGGCGGCGGCGATCAGCCGGCGGATCAGGAGCGAGCCGGGCATCCGCAGCGCCACCGTGCCGCTCCCGGCGGTGAGGCGCCCGGGGACGCAGGAGGCCGCCGGCAGGATCACGGTGACCGGTCCCGGCCAGAAGCGGGCGGCGATCCGCTCGAAGGCGGCAGGGAGTCGCAGGGCCAGCATCTCCACCTGCTGGCGCGAGTCGACCAGCAGCAGAATCGGCTTGTGCTCCGGCCGGCCTTTGAGGCGAAACAGGCGTTCCACGGCGGCGGGCTGGAAGGGGTCGGCGGCGAGACCGTAGACCGTGTCGGTGGGGATGGCGACGATCTGGCCGCTGCGGATAAGGGCGGCGGCCTCGGGAAGGGTCACCAGGCAATTCTATTACGTCTGGATTCTGGCGGCGAAGCAAAGGGAGTGGCCGCCCGGCTCGCGGACCACGATCTCGCGCATGCCGTAGAAAGTATCGCGCACCGGCACCACCACCTCGCAGCCGTCCACGCGCCGCAGCAGATCGGCGAAATCATCCACCTCGATGAAGAGGCAGCCGGAGGGCCGGGCCAGGTCGAGCAGTGCCGGCATATCTTTCTCCAGGCTCGTCCGGGTCTGCAGCATGATCTCGGCCGGTCCGTGGATCAGCATGGCGAAGCCGAGCCGATCGCCCTCGGGCACCTCGACTGTCTTGGTAAATTCTAGCCGGTCGATCCAAAAGGGAAGCGACGGCTCGATGGCGTCGACGAAGAGAACGGGAGTGATTTTCATGCTCCCGATGCTAGCGGGGGAGCGGGAGCGGGCGATTGGAAAAATCGGACATAGTCGCCGGGGGCGGCGCCGGCGAACTCGTGAAAATCCCGGATGAGGTGGGCCTGGTCGTAGTAGCCGCAGTCGGCGGCCAGACCGGCCCAGTCGCCGCGGTGGCGGGGGAGGTGGCCGAGGGTGTGGCGGAAGCGGAGGATGCGGCAAAACTGCTTGGGAGTAAGACCGGTCTGGTCGAGGAAGAGGCGGCGGAGCTGCCGGGAGCTGAGACCGGTGTGGCGGGCCAACTCGTCGAGCCGGACGTTGCCGTGCCGCGCCACCAGCCACCCCGCCGCCTGTTGGACCAAGCCGGGGGGCGCCGGATCGAGATGCGCCTCCAGCACGGCGAGGGGAGACGAGGCGTCCTCCAGCCGGCGGCGAAGCCTCTCAGCCGCGGGAGCCCCAGAGGTTGGACAAGGCGATGGATTGGTCGGTGAGGACGGGACCCGGCACGGGGAGAAAGCTGTAGGCTCGCGCCGGGCGGAACCGGACGCCGCAGATAAACTGCCCGGCGGGCAGGTCGAAGCGCTGTGGCCGGGTCATGGTTCCGACCGCGCGGAGCTCGGCGGGCCGCGAAAATACGATGTCCACGCAGCCGTCCGGCAGCACGGGATAGCCGGGACGGGCCTCGCCCGCCTCGAGGCTCCAGAAGCACTCGACGTCGGCTGCCAGCCGCGGTGACGGTGCAAACTCGCAGTATTTCATTTCCTTTTTGGCGGGTACTTCTCGAAGGCCTTTTTGACGTCCTTGTCGATGTGCTCTTCGATCTTGGAAGGGTTGTTGCCGCTGTCGGTGCAGGTGGCGCGCCAGACCAGCTCGCGTTTCGGGGCGTCGCGGAGGTCGATGACCAGAGTGCCCTGAGTGTAGCGATGGGCCACTCGGCGCGTCCGTAAGCCACGCCAGCCGGCCGGAACCAGGTCGACGTCCCGTTTGTCGATGGCGCCCAGGACGTAGGTCACCACCAGGTCGGGGCGCTCGGGAGTTTCTTGCAATCCCTTGGCCGAGAGCTGGGTGCGGAGGGCGTTTTCGATCCTTTTCTGCACCAGTGAATTGTCCAACGCGGGATGCTTGCTGCGGATCCGCCCGTTTCGGATCGCGTAGGTTTTGTACTTCGAGAAGTCGATCGACGCATCGAACTCCTCATGGATTTTCTGGGCCGGCAAGGTCACCGCGGCCAGGGCGAGGAGAAGCGGCAGTTTCTTCATGGGCTTAATTCTATTACGATGGAGTCGCCATGGGAAAGGCGACCCTCGTCACCAGCGCCTCCAATCCGGTACTGAAGGAGATCCGGCGGGCGGCGGCGCGCGGGGGTCGAACAACGGAAGGATGGATGGTGGTAGAGACGTTCCATCTGCTGGAGGAGGCGTTGCGAAGCGGCTTGGCGGTCCCGGTGGTGGTAGCGGCCGAGGGAGTGCGGGGCGAGGTAGAGAGCCACGTCCGAGGGCGCGACGGAGTCAGGGTGTTGGTGGTGAGCGACTCGTTGCTTGCACGGGTGGGGAGCACCGAAACCGCCCAGGGGGTGATCGCCCTGGTGCGTCCGCCCGAGTGGAAGCTGGAACAAGTGTTTGCCGGGGTGCCCCTGGTGGTGGTGCTCGACGGGGTCCAGGACCCAGGTAACGCGGGGGCGATCGTGCGTGCGGCGGAGGCGTTCGGGGCGAGCGGGGTGCTGTTCCTGAAGGGGACGGTGAGCCCTTATCATCCCAAGACCATTCGGGCCGCAGCGGGGTCGCTGTTCCGGCTGCCTTTCCTCGCGGGGCTCGACGCCGAGCCGGTGCAGGCCGCACTGCGGCAACGCCAGGTGTGTCTCTATGCGACTGACCCGCGGGGCGACGTGCCGCTGGCGCGGGCCGATCTGCGGGGTCCGGCGGCCCTGGTGATCGGATCGGAGGCCCAAGGGGTGCAGATGAGACTCGCGGAGAACAGCGTCAAGTTGCGGATTCCCACCCGGGCCGTAGAGTCGCTGAACGCGGCGGTGGCGGCGGGCGTGGTGCTGTACGAAGCCGCGCGCCAGAGGACTCCGGCATGAGCCTGTTTGACGCAGCTCCGGCGCCCCACGCCGACGCGGCCACGCCGCTCGCCGAGCGGATGCGGCCGGAGCGTCTGGAAGACTTCCTCGGCCAGGAGCACATCCTGGGACCGGGCAAGCCGCTGCGCGCCCAGATCGAGCGCGACCAGCTCTCCTCGATGATCCTGTGGGGGCCGCCCGGAGTCGGCAAGACCACCCTGGCCCGGATCATCGCGCGGCTGACCCACGGTGAATTTGTGCCCTTCAGCGCGGTGTTGGGTGGCATCAAAGAGATCAAGGCCGTCATGGTGGAGGCGGAGAAGCTCCGCCGGTATGGCCGGCGGACCATTCTGTTTGTCGACGAGATCCACCGCTTCAACAAGGCGCAGCAGGACGCGTTCCTGCCCTACGTCGAGCGGGGCGACATCGTCTTGATTGGGGCGACCACCGAGAATCCGTCGTTCGAGGTGAATGCGGCGTTGTTGTCGCGGGCCAAGGTGTACGTCCTGCGGGCGCTGGCGCTGGAGGAGATCGAAGCGCTGCTGGCGGGGGCCGCCGCAAGAATGCAGTGGAAGATTTCTCCGGAGCTGCAGCACCAGATCGCGATTTTCTCCGGGGGCGACGCGCGCACGGCGTACAACACCCTGGAAGCCGCCGCGCAAACCTCGCCGGAGATCACCGCGCAGGCGGTGGAAGACGCCATCCAACGCAAGGTGGCGCTCTACGACAAGGCCGGCGAGCAGCATTTCAATCTGATCTCGGCGCTGCACAAGAGCGTGCGGGCGTCCGATCCCGACGCGGCGCTCTACTGGCTGGGACGGATGCTGGCAGCCGGCGAGGACCGCCTGTACCTGGCGCGGCGCCTGATGCGGATGGCCATCGAGGACATCGGACTGGCCGATCCGAGGGCGCTGGAGCAAGGGGTAGCGGCGATGCAGGCGGTGCATTTCCTGGGACAGCCGGAAGGCGACCTGGCGCTCGGACAATTGGCCGTGTACCTGGCGTGTTCGCCGAAGTCGGATTCCGTGTACCGGGCCATGGGTCGCGTGAACGAGGACGCCGAGAAGACGGCCGCCGAGCCGGTCCCGCTACACTTGCGGAACGCCCCCACTGGCCTGATGGCCTCGTGGGGCTACGGCCAAGGCTACGAGCACGCCCACGTGTTCGAGGACGCCATCACCGGCATGGAGTGCCTGCCCGAGTCGCTAAGCGGAAAGCGGTATTATTTCCCCACCGACCGCGGCGCCGAAAAGCGCATCGCCGACCGCATGGCCGAGGTCGAGGAGAAGAAGCGGAAACGGCGCGAATGAAGATGCGCCGCGCGTTCGGGAAGCCAGAACCTCGGGATGAGTTGGAACAGCCTGGATGGGAATCTCCGAAGGCCAAAATCGGATAGGGTTTTGAGCCATGGCCCTGGAGGCGGATTGCCGATGGTCTGGCGGCACCCTACCGCCGTGCCAGAGCAGGTCCCATTTCAGCGAGGCAGTGCTTCAGGGTATGGAAGTCCAGCAAACTTGAATTCA
The DNA here is from genome assembly GCA_041477815.1 of Terriglobia bacterium. Classification (GTDB taxonomy): domain Bacteria; phylum Acidobacteriota; class Terriglobia; order Bryobacterales; family JACQDG01; genus JBGOUV01. Next base: position 22,591 of record JBGOUV010000003.1, read on the forward strand.
GCGGCAGCGTTATTTTATAATGCACTCGCCGCTATGCTCAGGGCCCTTACGTCTGTGTTCCTGATCTGTGCTTGCTCCTCCTCCGGGCAGGTAACTAACAATCCCCATCCGGCGGCGGCATTCCCGGGAGATTGGTTGCAGTTTCGGAGCGACCGGAAGCTCACGGGACGCTCGCGTCTGGTGGGCGGTATACTGCTTCCTGCCGTTACTTCCGCGAGCGTCGGGATTCCTCGCCGCGAAACGCTCCCGACCGTCTCCTACTCTTCCGCCATCGTGAACCTCCACACGAATCGTTTCGTGAACAACGGGCAAGCCCTCGGGGATCAGCACGCCGATGTGGTTTTCCAGAACATCCGCACATCCGATGGCTATGCGCTCCCCACGTTTGGCTTTTATTTCGGCCACACAACCGGCACTACCAAGCTGGATCTACAGTTCGCCGGCGCGAACGATCAAAGCTTGCAGAACATTCCGGGGCTCACGCAGAATATTTTTTTCAGTGCCGACCCATCGACGCGGGCGACCTCGATTTCGGACGTTAGTTCTTTGTCTGTCCCCTTGCAGCGTTTGATGTTTGCAATCGCGGCCAATCTCGCGAGCATTTATCAGAATGCCTCTCGAGTGGACATGCCGCCGAACGCTTCGGGCTTTCCGGTCTGGAGCCTGAACGACGTAATCGGATTCGCCACCCCTTTCACCGATCTCCTCTTTCAGCCGAGCCCGATCCTCTGGTCCCAATTCATCGGCGCCAGACAGACATCGGTGGCGTTTCAGGCCGCTGCGGGAGCCGCAAGCACGATCAATTTGCCAGCAGCCAATTCCAACGCGGGCGCCCTGGCAGCAAATGCCACGTGGGGAATTGGCCCGCCGACCTATGATCTGAACCATAACGGCAACCCCATAACCTTGTGGATCGATGTGGGCGAGAAGATCGGGAATTTCGTGGACGGCAGCACGGCTTTCCAGAAAGTGCGGTTCGACAGCGCGTTCGGGACATGCGGCGGCGATCCCTCGGGATGCACGAATCTGCCACGGGGGTATCTGTACCAATGGCAGAACGGCAACTGGGTCGAGCAGTGGAGGACAGACCCATTTCCGATACTTTTTGAACCTCAAACCATCGTCGGGGATTTCGACGGCGATGGCAGGCTCGAGGTGGCGGTGGAACCCTGGTACAACGTGCAGGTTTTCGATCTACTGACTGGCGCTTTGAAATACACTGCCCAATTCACGCCGGAGGGCGCGCAAAGTGGGCGCGGATATGGATGGTTCGGCGCTTTCGACCTCAACGGCGACGGGAAGCAGGAATTTGTGGCGCTTGGCGATTTCCAGAACTTGATCGCGGTGATGGGCTGGAAGAACGGCCAATTGGTGAAACTCTGGGATCACTTGATCGAAGCGCACCTCGACGACCATCGAACGGTGCACGTGCCTGGAGCGTACCCGGTCCAGGACATCGATGGCGACGGCAAACTTGACGTGGTGACGTCCCTTTACAACGAGACCGGAGATGGGCAATGGCACGTGGTGGCGCGCGACGGCATGACCGGAACGGTTTTGCTCGACCAGCCACAGCGGTTCCTGGTAGGGATGGCCGACGTGAATGGGGATGGCGCGGCGGAAATGTTCACAATTACGACCAAGGGTCTGCTTGTCCCGGAGTACGGACAGGTGGACGTCGTCAATTTTCGCAGCCGGACTTTGAAGACGTTATTGGACTTGAGCGGAGTGGGGTTGGCAACGCAGCCGGTGGAGAGGCTGCCTCTGAACATAAACACGTGGGTTCAGTTAGCGGCTCCCGTCGCCGGCCCGATTGCAAATGGCGGGCTTCCGGTTTTCTTCACCCGCCGCGTAGTGGATGCGTCCAAGGGAACCATTGAGTTGACGCCATGGCAGTGGTCGAACGGAGCTTTCGCGAAGCTTGGAACCATCACCGGGCCGAATCTGCGAGTGTTGGCAACGCGGGCGGCGGCTGCAGGTTCGCCTGGCTTCCAGGTCACGGCGGCGGCGAGCGGGAATGGCGCGGGGAGCATCACCGTTAGCGGCGCAAGCGGGACCGTAGTGCAGTCGAGCTTGATCCCAGCCCCTCTTTCGAGCGTGGCCGTGGGTCACCTCCGGCCCGGAGACCCACCTACGGTAGTTGTGCAGAACGCGCTGGAAGAACTGGTCGCGTTTCGGCCATCTTCAGCGACCGGCGGGGCGACCGTAGTGTGGACCCACCCTGGCCGCGGTGGGACGACGGGTAACCCTGAGGGCCAATATGGATTTTCTGGCCCGTTGCTGGCTTCCCTCACGGGAGATGGCACGCTCCAGACGATTGCATTCACGCGCGGGCCAGCGGGTCAGGCGAGAGTCGTTGCTATCCAACCGGACGGCCGTGACCTCTGGACCAGCGATCTCGACCGCTTTCCGGGAGCGCCCCCACCCTGGAACGCACCCGGCGCCACCCTGGCGTTTGCCGGCCGCTTGCGCAACCCGAACCACGAGGATGTCGTGGCCTTCACGCGCCGAGGCGGAACCGGTAGTGAGGAACTGAATCTACTGGACGGACTCACCGGGCAGCTTGTCTGGACCGATTCATATGGCCCCCCGGCTGCAAGCCTGCTGCCGGGCTCGAATGGGCCCGGCGGAGGCTGGGTTTCCATTTACGATTGGAACCACGATGGATTAGATGAGATCGTCAACGAGATGACGTATATTTTTTGGGTGAAGAATGGGCAGGACCAGAATCTGATTACCCGGACCTTCAATCCCGCGTTTTCGCCCGTCTTTCCAAGTTTCTCGAAGCAAGCAAATGGCGGTGTGCCAGTCGTGGCCGATTTCCTGAACAACGGCACGGATACCATCTTATTCGGGGGCAGCACATCTGCCCTCGGCCTGCTCGACCCGAATGCAAACGCAATTTGGTACACCACGTGGATGCCCGGGACGCCCGGATACCTCCAGGGAATCGCCGATCTGGACGGGGATGGAACCCTGTCTCTGGTGAGCGCCGGTGCGGGCCCACCGAGCGGGCCTTCCACTTTGAGAGTTCAACGAAGCAGCACGGGTGAACTTTTGTGGTCAATTCCTCTTCCCGAGTGCGGGACTTTCGCAGCCGGCGGATCTCCGTACCCCGCCCCTACACCGGTAACCGTTGGCGACATTAACGGCGATGGACGCGATGAGGCGATCTTTGCCTGCGGAAGCAAGATCTACGTGACTGGCGCGAACCCTGGAAACCGGTCGGGAAAAATTCTCTGGAGCCTGGACCTGGGCACGATGTTGGACACTCCCATTCTGGCGGACGCGGAGGGGAATGGACGTTTGGAGATCGTCGTCGTGGGAGCGAATGGGTACGTCTATGGCATCGGGTCGCAGCCCGGCACTGCGGCGGCAGCGGCGAATGCCCCTTCAATCCCTACGAATGGCGTCGTGGAGGGCGCCACTTTCCGCCCCGGACAAATTGCCCCCGGTGGCTGGTTCACCATCCAGGGTACGAACCTGAGCGACGGAAAATACCAGGCTGCGGCTACGCCGCTGCCACAGCAACTGGGCGGCACGGTGGTGACCGTGAACGGCCAGATCGCTCGTTTGAATTACGTCGACACCGGTCAGATCAATGCCGAAATGCCCCCGGACATGCCAGTGGGTCCGGCGAGCGTGGTGGTTAGGACCAAGGCCGGAAGCAGCAGGAGCGCCACAGTGCAGATTGTGCCGGCCATGCCGCAGATTTTCCAATATGGCGTCAACCGGGCTGTCGCACAGAACGTGCCGGACTACCGCCTCAACGGTCCGGACAACGCGATCCCAGCGGGCGCAAGCCTGGTGGTGTACTTCACGGGAGGCGGCTTAGTGAATGGCGATCGACGGACGGGCGTACCGGCGCCACTCACGATACTGATGCAGACGAAGTTGGCGACCACGGTGATGATCGGTGGACAGCCGGCCCAATTGGCATTCTCTGGTTTGACACCAGGATCGATCGGTTTGTACCAGGCCAACGTTACAGTTCCGGCAAGCCTTTCCCCAGGCGACTATCCGGTGACGATTAGCGTCGGGGGCGTCACGAGCAGCCCGGCGCTGATGTCGGTAAAGTAGGACGGCTTCGCTCCAACTCTGGACAGGCTTTTGTCCAGTGCTTCGGGATTCAGACACGCTTGCCGAAAGCTCACTTCACAATGCGCCTTACGCTGCGATGTAGGATTCCTTCCAAGAACTATGTCAGCAACATAGGATCTTACCAATAATCGTGGCAAGAAATGTCGGCCATAGAGGACATCGGCCTGGCCGACCCTGGCGCCCTGGAGCAGGCCGTCGCCGCCATGCAGGCCGTGCACTTCCTGGGACAGCCGGAAGGCGACCTGACGCTCGGGCAGTTGGCCGTCTACCTGGCGTGTTCGCCGAAGTCGGATTCCGTGTACCGGGCCATGGGTCGCGTGAACGAGGACGCCGAGAAGACGGCCGCCGAGCCGGTCCCGCTGCATCTGCGTAATGCCGTGACCGGGCTCATGTCGCAGTTGGGATATGCCCAGGGCTACGAGCACGCCCACCAGGCCGACGACGCCGTAGTAGGGATGGAGTGCTTGCCGGAGTCGCTGCGGGGGAAGCGGTACTACTTCCCAACCGAACGAGGCGCTGAGAAGCGGATCGTGGAGCGGCTGCAGGAGGTCGAGCAGAAGAAACGGAAGCTGCGGGAGTGAGGGGGGCTCAGGAAGTCGCCGCGCGGCTAATGGCGGCGCGGGCGGCATCGGGGTCACGAACGCTGAGAACCTCGTCCAGCAAGGCTTCCAGGCGATCCGGGTTGGTGACGGTGTCGATTTCCGGTGAAGTTTCCAGGCCGGGGAACCGTGCCGCCAGGATGCGCCGCATGAAGCGGCGGGCCGCTTCCAGACGGCCGCGTTCGACGCCTTGCTCCATCCCCTTCTCCATCCCCTTCTCGAGGATCATCTGGTAGAAGCTGGATTCTTCGATCATTTCCTGGGTTAACCGGAACATAGTTCCCCCTCGGGCCAGCATGGCCGCCAAGTCATTCTTATCATAGCGCAATCCTCCGAGTAGGACGAACTCAGCCGCCAGGCGGCGGTCCCCGGTGCGGGCGATTTCGGCGGCCGCCTCCGGTAGGACCGGCTCGGGAGACTGCATCAGTGTGATCCAGGGCAACAAGTTGGGCCGACCCTTCCGTAGCGCCGCGTGCGGGTCTACCTCCCAGAGCTTGACCACGCGGTAGCGGACGGTAATGTCCACCGAACCCAAAAGCGTCTGGTGTTCATCGGGGACGAAAAGCGGCGCGTGGCGCTCCAGCAGCAGAACTAGCGTGGATTCCACCTCGATCTTAAACCGCATCGCGAGGGCCATCGCATACCAGGCGATGCGTTCGGGCAAGTCGGCGCGGTAGCGTGTCTGAGCCTCGTAGTGAGCAATCCACCGGCGGGGGCCGGAGCGCACCCGATAGACGTGATCGACGGCGAGTGCGGGCAACACCAGTTCCCGGTCCACTACCTCAATCTCAGCAGGCTCGTCGAGCGAAAGAGAGCCGAACAGGTACAGCAGGCCGCGCGGGTCTTCCTCGGCCAGTGTCTTGAAGAGCCGGTCGTAGGGCTTGGCCACTACAGATTCCGCTTTCGCATTTCCTCTGCCAGGTAGTCCGAGGAGCGCAGGGCCAGGGCCACCATCGTGAGCGTCGGGTTCTGGACGCCGCCCGAGACGAAGCTGGAGCCGTCCACTACAAACAGGTTCTTCACGTCGTGCGACTGCTGGAACTGGTTCAGGACGCTCGTCTTGGGGCTGTCGCCCATGCGGCACGTGCCTAGCTCGTGGATCGACTCCCCGGGCGGGACCATGCGGTCGTGCTTAGCCAAAGCCTCGAAACCGGCCCGGCGGCACATCTCTTCGGCCGTCTCCATGGAGTCGCGGGCCATGGCGTGCTCGTTCGGGCCGTAGGTCTGGCGGATGTGTAGCGCGGGGATGCCCCAGGCGTCCTTTTTGTCCGGGTCGATGGAGACGTGGTTCTCGAACAGGGGTAGGACCTCGCCCATGGTGGTCATGGAGAAGCCGCGGCCGGCGTTGGCCTCGACAGCCTGCTTGAGGGCCTCGCCGTAGAGGGGATAGAGACGGGCGTCCGGGGTACCGCGGGTGCCGAAGTCGTAGGAGTAGCCGCGCAGGAACCGCTTGTCGCGGTCCTTGAGATTGCGGAAGCGGACCACGTAGCCACCGCCGCCGGCGTCGAGTCCGCGGGGGACCAGGGCCTGGACCACGCCTTTGACGTAGAATTGGTCGAACAGGTAGTGGCCCAGTACACCTGAGGAATTGGCAAGGCCGGAGTTGAGCAGGATACGGGTCGATTCCAGGGTGGACGCCGCCAGGACCACCACGCGGCCCTGGGCAGTGTAGTCGCGCCGGCTGACGCGGTCAACAAAGGCGACGCCGGTGGCGCGGCCGGTGTTCTTGTCGGTGGTCACCTCGCGGACCACCGCGTTGGGGACCAGGGTCAGGCGGCCGGTGGCCGAGGCGCGCGGCAGCAGCAGGTTCACCGAGCTGGCCCAGGCGCCACCGGCGCGGCGCGGCTTGGTCACGGTAATACCCATTTTGTCCGCCGCCGCGCGGAAGCGGGCGACGGCGGGGGAATCGGAGGAATTGTCTGCCGGACCTTTGTTGTCCGGAAGCTGGGGGAGGTGCTCGGGCTTGGAGGTGACGCGCAGCAGGAGGTCGGCGCGGTCGTAGTAGGGTTCGAGGTCCTTGTAGCGCAGCGGCCAGTTGTCGCCGTAGCCGTCGTGATCGTGGTTGCGGAACTCGTAGTCGCTCAGCCGCAGCGACCAGCGGCCCCACAGCAGGCTACGGCCCCCCACCAGGCGGACTCTCACCCAGTAGTAGGGCTGATCCTTGGGATAGGTATAGGGGTTGAGCTGCTCATCGGCCCAGAGGTTGGCGTTGAACTCGCTGGCCTGGGTGATGTGGGGGAAGCGTCCGGGGCGGTTAAACCCGCGATAGGGGAGATCGTAGACGGACTTGCTGCCCCGGTGGCGAGCGGGGTCGAGCAGGGGTCCGGCGTCGAGGACCAGCACGGACAGGCCCTTGGCGGTGAGGGCGTAGGCGGCGGCGCCGCCGTTCATGCCGGCGCCCACAATGATGGCATCGTATGTCGGCATGGCTTTAGGACTCCACTGGGTACCAGTAGGTGGCGCCGGTCACGCGCCGGCGGCCCTCGGTGGCGCCGGCCCAGGCGCGGGAGCTGAGCGTGGCGCGCCAGAGGTCGTCCTTGGCGGTGCGGAGGAAGGCGGCCCAGGAGTCGGCGGGGGGCTGCGGGGTCCAAGGCTGCTTCAGGGGATCGAGCGACGCGCCGGACATCCAGCGGCGGACGCCGTCGCGATAGAGCTTCTGCCGGCCGGGGCCGTCTTGCGAGAGATAGAAGTCGAGGAACTCGGGAGCGCCGGCATCGAGGGCGCCCGGAGTGCCGGTGCTGGGGAGCAGGGTGTCGGCCAGGCGGCGGAAGGCGGTCATCTCCTCGGGGGTGAAGAAACGGCGGGGGCCGGGGTCGCCCGCTTCGTCGGGCTGGGCGGAAGGGAGGGGCGTCAACTCGTCGCTGACCTCCGCTTGCTGTGGCCCGGCGAACAGTGTCGCCGGCTGCCGCACCACCGCCGTCAGGCCGGCCAGGGATTTCAGGGCATCGCGTCGCTGCATGCAGCGATTCTACCGCAGCCGGTACACGTCGATGGAATTATGACCGCTCGGTTTGGGGAACGAGAACACGCGGCGGGCGCGAGGCTCCCGGCGCAGTACGGCCTCCGGCGGGTTGTACTGCACTTCTGTGACATAGTAGACGCGGTCGAGTTGGCGCGTGTCCAGCAGGCCGGCGGATACCCGCTCGTACTGGGATTTCATGATCTCCACCGGCACCGCCGGCAGGATCCGGTGCTCGGGAGAGATGGTGGTCCACCAGGCCTCGTAGAGGCGGATGCCGGAGCGGTGGTTCAGGTAGATGAACATGGAGTCCGCCGGGGGGCCCCAGATAGCGTCGGTGAACACGGTGAGGGGGCCGGAACGGGCCTCGTCGAGCAGGAAATCAGCGGCTTCCCGGAGCCCGTATCCGGCCGCCGGACCGGAGCCGAGGAACCACTTCGCGTCCTCGGGATAGAGACACTCCTGCGGGGTTTGGACCACGCACAGTCCCCGGACGACCACGGGGAGGGCGACCAGCGCCGCCAGCCAGGGCGCCCGGGGATGCGGCAGGCGCGCGATGGCCATGCCTATCAGTACCAGCCAGGGCCAGACGTGGGGGAACAGGTACCGGGTGGGGAACATCTTCTGCAAGGTGAAGACCTGGAACAGCCATGGCAGTACCGAGACCGAGACCAGCGCCACCGCAGCCGTGGAGCGCAGCCACAGCAGGTAGAGCAGCGCCGCGACGGCGGCCAGCGCCACCGGCAGCGTCAAGTAGGTTTGGAGGTATTGGCCGAGCAGCAGCAGGTTGCCCGGGGCCACGGTCAGTGGATGGCGGAGCAACTCGGCGGGAGCCACAAAGAAGCTGGTTTGGTGGACCAGCAGGCTATGGGTCTGCATCATAGGCGCCCGAGGCACGGCCGCCCAGGAGAGGAGGGGAAACACGGCGGCCACGCCGTACGCGGCCAGCAGGCGCGGGACCACGCGCGGCCCACGGAGCCACCAGGCCGCCACCAGCGGGAAGAAGGCGAACAGCAGCACGGTGGATTTACAGAAGAAGCCGAGACCCAGGGCCAACCCCAACCACAGGCCGGGCTTCCAGGTGGGCGCCGGATTCTCGAAGCACACCAGGGAGGCGTACACGATGACCACCCCGGCGAGGTTCACGTAGGCTTCCGTGTACACCAGGCGATCGTACAGCAGGGCATAGGGAAGGAAAGCATAGAGAGAGCCGGCGATCAGGCCCGCCAGCGTGCCGCCGAGACGGCGTCCGACGGCGAATATTCCCAGGGCGGCAGCGGCGCCGGCCGCCGCAGAGACCCAGCGCGCCGCCAGCAGCGGCTCCTCCGGCCACAGTGCCAGGGCCAGGGCGTGCAGCCAGCAGGTGAGGGGCTGCTTGCCGTCGAGCAGCGAGATGAACCACTGTTTTTGGTGGACAATGATCTCGGCCCACCGCAGATACCCGCTCTCATCGCCGCCCATGGGCATGGCATCCAGCCGGTACAGGCGTACGACCAGGGCCAGGGCTGCCACCGCGGGGGCCAGCCAGCGCGCGGGGGTGTGCGCTGCCGCGCCCTTTACGGCCGCTGCTGGAGAGGTCCTGGGCCGCGCTTTTCTCGCTCGCGTCGGGGGCTCTGCCATTTGTTAAACTCTAACACCCGGCACCAAAACGCGACCGTCAGGGATTCCCCCTGGCCCTTGCAGGGCCACAACGATGGATGAAAATAGACGCTCCACGAAGAAGGAACAACTTAGCGAGGCCCAGGCGCCTATTTACAGGGGAGTTCCCCATGGCCGCCGGCCACAGCGACGGATGAAAATGTGGGGCTGCCCGCTTGACCGGCTTAGGAAGGGCAGACCGGGCCAGGGGGCCCGGCGCGGCCCGGGGGGTCCGCCCCACACGTATAGGGGAGTGGTTGGTACGGTAAACCGAGGAAACCGGTCCCTTGCGGTCGCGGCTCGGTGTTCTCCGGAATGCCCATGAAAGGACGACGCGAGCACAAGAAACGCCCCGACCCTCCCCCAGGGGTCCCCGCGGCGCGGCCGGAGGCGCCGCTTTCCGGTGAGTTCACCACGCGGGAGAAGTTGCTCTGCGCCGCCGTGCTGCTGCTCGTTTACACGGTACTCGCCACCTGGGGTCAGTTTGATTTCAGCGAGTTCATGGGCTACTACAACCTGCTGGCCGATGCTTTCCTGGACGGGCACTTATACATCCGGCCTCAACCTAACCAGGGCAACATTGATGACATGATCCCCTACCAGGGCCGGTATTACCTGCAATGGGGGCCCTGGCCGGGGATACTCCACCTGGCCCCTAAACTGGCGGGCTGGGTCCTCACGGACCGCGTCGCCTGCCTGGCGGCCGGGTGGCTCACCACGCTGGTATTCTTCGCCCTCCTCCTGCGGTTGCGCCGGCGGTATTTTCCCGCCATGCCAAAGTGGGTGACCACGTGTTTCCTGACGGCCTTCGCCCTGGCAACTCCGACTGCTGTAGTGACCTTTCACGCCACCATTTATGACGAGAGTGTTGTCATCGCGAACCTGTTCGTCCTGCTGGCCTGGCTGGCGTGCCTGCGCTACCTCGAGGAGCCCTCGGCCGGGTGGGCCGCTGGAGCCGGCTTGGCGCTTTGCCTGGCCCTCACCACCCGGATTCCCCTGGCTTTGTACGCCGCTGGGCTGGCGGGAGGCACGGCGGCCCTGGGGCACTGGCGCCGGCTGCCGTGGCGAACGCGCCTGGCCCACCTGGCCGCCCTGACCATTCCCATCCTGCTGGGAGGCTGCACCATGCTGGCGTACAACTACGCGCGCTTCGGCTCGCCCTGGGAGTACGGTCTGAAATACCTGCGCAGCCCGGACCATCGAGCTTACGCCTGGAACCGGATTCCGGAGAACTTCCGGCACTACGTGCTCGCGCCCGTCCGATTCAGCCGCGACCTGCCCTGGCTGGCGCACACCGGCTGGCCGCCCCTGGTCCGCACCGAGCGCGCGGAGGAGATGTCCTCGTTCCTGCTGGGTTCGCCGTTTCTCCTGCTGGGCGTCTTGGCCTGGCGTCACTTTCGCAAAGGCCGGCCGGCGCCGGCCCCGTTACGCATCTTTCTCGCCGCCCTGGGCGGCTCCGCCCTGCTGGTGTTTCTCTCGCTGCTTTGCTTCGACGCGGCCAGCCGGCGCTACATGCACGACTTCATTCCGGAGTTTCTGATCCTGGCGTTTGCCGGCGCGGGTACGGCGGGCAGCGGCACCGCTTGGCCTCGCTGGCGGCCCCTGGCGGCGGTTACACTCCTCGTTTCCGTGCTGCTGCATCTGCACCTGTCCTTCTTTCAGTTCGTCCGCGGCGGCCCGGATGCGAACGCCATGAAGACGTTCCTGGGGATGAGTCCGATGCTGCGCCGCCTGGCTCCGGGTCCCCAGCTGCGAGACCAGGTGGCGATCACGCACAACGACGTGGGAGTCCTGTTCCTGATGCAGGGACGCACCGCCGAGGCTCTACGCCATTTCGAGCAAGCGGCCGAAGCCATGCCCCAGTCCGGCCGCATTCAGAAGAACTTGCGACTAGCCAGGGGAATGATGGGGCGTTAGCTGCACCGAACCGCGACCGGCGGGCGGAGGCTGGTGCCAACTTCACGGCGCGGAGATCACTTAAACTGGGAGAGATGGCCCTTTGGATTACATGGTTCTGGCTCGCGGCCGCTGCGGCCGGCCAGCGCACGCCGGTGGTGGTGGAGTTGTTCACGTCGGAAGGGTGCTCCAGTTGTCCGGCGGCCGACGAATTGCTGCTGCGGCTGGACGAGGCCCAGCCGCTTCCGGGGGTCGAGGTCATTGCCCTTAGCCAGCACGTGGACTACTGGAACCGGCTGGGGTGGCGGGATCCCTTCTCGGCGGCGGAGTTTACCGCGCGCCAGCAGCAGTATGGCACGGTGTTCCGCACCGCCAACATCTACACGCCTCAAATGGTGATCGATGGTCGGGTGGAACTGGTAGGTAGCGACTCCGGCAGGGCCCAGCGGGAGATCGTAGCTGCGGCCCGGGAGAGCAAGGCGGGGGTGCGGCTGCAGATAGTCGGGGACCGGCTCCAGGTAGAGGTTGACGCGTTGCCAAGGCAGTCCGTCGACGTGCTGCTGGCGATCACCGAAAACGGACTGCAGTCCAGCGTGGCCCGCGGAGAGAACGCGGGCCGGCGGCTGCGGCACACGGCGGTGGTACGCCGGCTGAGGGTGTTGGGAAAGGCCGGGCCGCAGCCCTTCTCAACCGAAGTGGCCCTGTCGCTCGACCCGGCGTGGAAGCGCGAGAACCTGCGCGCGGTAGTGCTGGTGCAGGACCGGAGCAGCCGGAGGGTGTTGGCGGCGAGTAGGATCGGCCTCTGAACCGGCCAAGATAATAGGGCCCGAGACCGGACTACCGCTGATGCTGCCAGCAGTAGGCGCTGCCCTCCACCGCCCGGCGCGTGCACAGCGACCCCTTCCTGGTCTTGGCCGCGCATTGGCGGTGGACTTTCGGCGCTGCGAGCGGGGGCGGCGGTTTGGCCGCGGCCGGTGGCGGTAGCGTAACCGGACCTGGGGCGGGAGGCGGGTTCACCGTGTCCAAGGTCTGCTGCAGCCGCGTGACCTCGTCCCGCGCTTCCTGGAGGCTCTGCTGGAGCTTGGTCACGGCCTCGGCCACCGGCGCCGGATCGTCGCGGAGAAACACCGGGGCCGCCGCCGCTCCCACCGTCAGGGACTTGCTGACCACGGTCCCCTGCGAGCAGACCGTGAACCAGCAGGAGCAGCCGGTGACGGCGTAGTTGAGCTGGGTGCAGGCGCCCTGGGTCTCGGTGCGGGTGGGTATCCCAAACAGGCGCTCGAGTTCGATGCGGGTGGTAGCGCCGGCGATCCAGGTCGCCTGTACGTGGTGAAACTTGACCTGCCAATCCGAGCAGGTCTGAGCGGATTCGTTGGCTGCGAGGCAGGCAGCCGGGAGTAGGGCTACGAGCAGGTAGCCGGTCCCCTTACTGGAACCGGGCCACATGGCTTTGATCTGATGATACTACATTATTGGGTACGGCGCTGGGCTTCTTCGGTCCAGGGCGGCGTGATCCCGTTGACTCGGGTATAGCATAAGCCCGTGGCGGAAATAAGACCTGGGGAAATTTGCCGGACTCTCAACCCGCAGAATCAACGACTTGCCGGTGGCAAATTTGCCAACAAGTCGCAGCGGGGCACTTTTGCCTCGGGCTGCAGGCTAAGCAATCGACCGGCCCAAACGCTGGTAATTATATACTTCGCAGACCACGCTGTGCTAGACTGTAAAAGGCAAAGGGGCAACAGAGTTGCCCCTTAATGTTTCCGGTTGGTTTCGCATAGGCCGTCCGTCCGGTGTTCCACCACTGGGCGGGGTTGGGCTACTATGGCCGATCTCAGTGTAGCAAGGAGCGGTCATGGTGTCCACATGTTTGATGCCTGAAGTAGAGGTCAACCTGGAAGCGCCCCCAGTCTGCCTCTGGCAAGAGAATCCATACAGGCTGGTGAGCTTGTGGGATATGATCTCTCCAATAGGTATGTTGTGTTGGACTTGCTGTGAATTGCTAAAGACATCGACTATTGCCTTTGCTGGGATAGCTGACGACTTCGGACGGGGGCGACGAGGACCCGATTTCGATCGCTGGCGCGAGGACCGCTACGAATACACAACAGGAATGCTGTCTAACCTGACCGCACTCTTCCAGATCTTCGATATGCCAGTCACCAAAGATAAGCTCAGGACGCTATCGACGGAGCTGGCGTCTAAGGGCGCTCCGGGTAATAAATTCGACGCTGGGTGGCTCACTCAAGAGCTTATGTCGCTTGTCAGGATAGTAGGTACCGAACTTAGCGCCGTGAAGTTCCTCTATGTTCCTCAAGCTAAACATGCGCATTCCTTTTCAAACCCGCTCCCGCCTCTTGCTGCTTTGATCAGCGGTCATTTCGATAGCGCGATTGATGACGCGCTGGAAGCGTCTCACTGTTTTGCCTTTGGCAGAAATACAGCGTGCGTGTTTCATTGCATGCGGGTCCTGGAAGTAGCACTACATGCCATTTCTAGGGCTACTGGCGTTTCTGATCCAAGACCCAATTGGGACCCTGTGATAAAGAGGCTAGACAAGCTGCTGAAAATGGATTCGGACCATCTGAAAAAGAACCCCCAGGACCGCGTACCAGAGATCCACGACCATGCGGATTTCTACGCGGGGTGCTCGTCTCATTTTCACGCCATCAAAATCGCATGGAGGAATCGAACGATGCACGTAGACCGAACCTACAGCGATCAGAATGCCCTGGAGATCATGAATGCTACAACAGCCTTGGTGACGCATTTGTCCTCCCGGCTGTCTCAATCCGTGACATGATGGAGCTATGAAGCCACACCCGGAAATGATCGAAGGCCCGGAAGCGTACCAGCGGTTCAGGAGCGCCCTAAAAACCGTTCTCTCGGTACCAAAAAGCGCCGTCCCGAATCCATTTAAGAAAACCGCCCAAAAGAGAAAAAAGCCAGCTAGCCCAAAGGGTTAAGCACCCTTTCGCTTGCCTCTGCGTTGCCGCTTTAGATGACCGCCGTCGGTCCCTCCGCATCGGCACGATCTTTGCCGGTGAGGTGTTCGTAGGTCAACCGCTTGCCGGTGATCTGCGATAGCGCCAGCCTGAAGCGGTCGTAGTCGTTCATTTCATTCCGATTGTTGTAGCGAAAGCTCTGCCCATCCAAGTACCGGAACAAGTGGAAGGGCTCCACGGAAACATAGGTACCATTCAGGCCGCGCTTTAACAGACTCCAAAAATTCTCCGCATTGTTGGTGTGAACCTGCCCCTGTACGTAGCATTCCGCGTGGTTGATAGTCTGGTGGGTGTAGTCGCTTTCCAGGCCGTCGTAGCTCAGCAGTTCATCGGTGTAGACCGTCGATCCGGCCTTGACGTTCTCCCGTACCAGTTCTTGCAATTGCTTCTTCCGACGCTTCTCTACGACGGTGGCACGGACCCTACCGCCCCGCTGGAGGACAGCGGCCACGATAGCCTTACCAGCGGAACCGCGCCCGGTGATCTTTTCGCGGCGCTTGCTGGCGTGCATGTTGCGGGCTTTCCCGCCGATGAAGGTTTCGTCTACCTCTACCTCTCCGCCCAGCTTTCCGCCAGTCTTCGGATTCTGCATCGCCTCACGGATTCGGTGATTCATGAACCATGCGGTCTTTTGAGTGACGCCCAGATCCCGAGCCGACTCGCAAGAGCTAATGCCGTTTTTGCAGTTAACGACCAGCCACAAAGCCGCAAGCCACTTGTCCAGACCGATGGGAGAGTCTTCAAAAATAGTTCCGGTCTTGAGAGAGAACTTGGGGCGGTCATGCTTGCCGTAGCACTTCCACACGCGGGCATTTGCGAGATACGAAACCTTCTCGGAGCCGCACTGTGGGCACGTCACCTTGCCGTCTGGCCAGCGAAGCTCAACCATCTCCCTCTTGCAATTCTCGAAATCGCTAAAGTGGATGACTGCCTGTTGGAGTGTCTTGATGTCGGCCATGAACTAAGCATACGCCCTTTTCGGTGGTCTGTCAAGTATATAATTACCCAAACGCTCGCCGAGATGCCGGGCGATGAACAGCAGCGCGCCGCGGTGGCTCGAGTCCGGGCCAAACAGCTTGACCGTCTTATCGGCGCCGGCGTCGGAGAGGTTCAGCGCCGCCTTCGGCAGGGCGGGCGAACGACGGCTTCACCTCGACGCCGGTCAGACTCCTTCCAATTTCGGATGCAGGGTGTGCCACTTCGTGGCTTGCTCGTAGGCCCGGGCCACCCGCAGCAGGGCGCCCTCCTCGTACAGTCTGCCGGTAAACAGCAGGCCCTGGGGCATTCCTTTGACGAAGCCGCAGGGTACCACGGCCTGCGGATGGCCGGAAAGGTTGGTGATGGTCAGGCTGGGACCCGAGCGGCCGACCAGTACGTCCCAACGCGACATGAAGTCTTCCATTTTGCGCAGCAGCAGGGTGCGGGCGCGCTGGGCCCGGATATACTCGACGGCCGGAATCAGCCGCGCGGCGCGGAACGTGTTGGGCCAGTCGCCGGGAGCCTGGCCGCGAAGCTGCCGCACCCCGCCCGAGCGGGTGAGGTCGTCGAAGGCGGCCGCGGCCTCGGCGGTCAGGAGCAGCCGGATCACATTGGCTCCGGTCTCCGGCAGTTCGACCGGTTCCAGCTTCACGCCGGCCTGGCGGAGGTCCGCCAGCGCTTGGTCGTACACCGCCTTTTCTTCGTCCTTCAGGCCGTCCAAGTCGCGCTGGATCAGGCCAATTCGCAGGCTGCTGAGAGGGAGCGCCGGGTCCCAGTCGAGCGGGGCGTCTCCCACGGTCAGGTCGCGGCCATCGGGTCCATAGATGGCGTGGAGCACTAAGGCGCAGTCTTCGACCGACCGGCAGATGGGACCGATCTTATCCATGGTCCAGCTTAGGGCCATGGCCCCGTAGCGGCTGACGCGGCCGTAGGTGGGACGCAAGCCCACCGTCCCGCAGCGGATGCTGGGGCTGACGATGGAGCCCAGGGTCTCGGTGCCGAGCGAGAAGCCCACCAGTCCGGCGGCGGTGGCCGACGCGGAGCCGGCCGAGGAGCCGCTGGAGGTCTCGGCGATGTTCCAGGGGGTCTTGGTCATGCCGCCGAACCACAGCCCGCCCTGGGCCAGAGCTCCCATGGAGAGCTTGGCCACCAGCACCGCTCCGGCTTTGGCGAGACGCTCGACGGCGGTGGCGTCGCGGTCGGGGACCTGGTTCTGGTAGGGCTCGGCGCCCCAGGTCGTACGGATACCCTTGGTGGCAAACAGATCCTTGGCGCCCCAGGGGATGCCGTGGAGGGGTCCCCGATAGCGGCCGGAGCGGATCTCGCGGTCGGCCTCGGCGGCCTGCCGCAGGGCCAGCTCCTCGGTCAGCGTGATGACGCAGTTCAGCTGAGGGCCGTAGCGCTGGAGCCGGTCCAGGTACAGGCGCGTCAAGTCGGCGGACGAAACCAGGCGGGCCCGCACCAGCGGGGCCAGCTCGGTGACCGGCAGAAACGCCAGGTCCTCGACCGACTTCCAGAACGGCTTCTTCGGCCGCGGGGCGCGCGTGGGCCGGAAGCGGGCGGGGCCACGGCGGGGGCTCTGGCCGGGGAGGCGTGGCAGGAAGTGGAAGGCCGGCTCGGTGTCGAGCGGCACGTCGATCTGGCGCAGAGCTTCGTACTGCCCCAAGGCCCGGTTCACGCCCGGCAGCATGGTGGTCCGCTCGGCCTCGGTGAACTCGAGGCCCAGCATCTGCAGGGCCGACGGCAGAGCTTCTTTGGGGATACGCTGCGGAGCGGCCGGCGGCTGCTGGGCGGCCCCGACAGAGGCGGCCAGCACTTGCAACAGGGTGCGGCGCTTCATGACAGGTTCTGATTATAGATCCAAAGGTATACTCGGGGACATGGTCAATCGACAGTGGCGATTGCTAGCGAGTCCGGTGGGGCCGGTGAAGGAATCCGATTTCGAGTGGCGCGAGGAGCCGGCGCCCGAGCCGGGCGAGAACCAGCTCTTGGTGCGTAACATCTACCTCTCGCTCGACCCCGCCATGCGCGGCTGGATGCGCGACGTTCCTTCGTACCTTCCGCCGGTGCGGCTCGGGGACGTCATGCGGGGAACCACGCTGGGGGTGGTGGAGCAGTCCCGGCACCCCGATTTCACCGCCGGCGACCTGGTGCGCGGCGTGCTGGGTTGGCAGGAATACGCGCTGAGCGACGGCTCCGGCCTGAGCCGGGAGAGCAGGCATCCGGCGATTCCCTTGACCGCGTATATGGCGGTGTTCGGCCACATCGGTCTGACCGCCTACGTGGGGGTGCTCGATATCGGCAAGCCGCAAGCCGGCGAGACCCTGGTGGTCACGGCGGCGGCCGGAGCGGTGGGGTCGCTGGCCGGCCAGATCGGCAAGATCCACGGGTGCCGCGTCGTCGGGATCGCCGGCAGCGACGAAAAGTGCCGCTGGCTGACCGCGGAGCTGGGGTTTGACGCGGCCATTAATTACCGGACCGAGAACGTCCTGGAGAGCCTGCGCCGCCACTGTCCCAACGGCATCGACATCGATTTCGAGAACGTCGGCGGGGGGATGCTGGATGCCATCCTGACGTTGATCAACAAGCACGCCCGCATCGTCCTGTGCGGCTTGATTTCCCAGTACAACGCCACCGCGCCCGTGCCGGGGCCGTACAACTTCACCAATGTATTGGTGCGACGGTCGCGGATCGAGGGATTCATCGTGGTGGACCACTGGGGCCGCGCACCGGCGGCCATGGCCGACCTGGGCCGCTGGCTGGCGGAGGGAAGACTGCGGTATCGCGTCGATGTGGTGGAGGGTCTGGAGAATACGCCGCGGGCGCTGGACCGGCTTTTTGACGGATCGAACCAGGGGAAGCTGGTGGTGAAGATCGGAGAGGAGCCTGCTCTATGAGGGATCATTCGAAGAGAGAGCCGGCCGGGGGGCCGGCTGCGGTCCAGGGGGGCCGCCCCACCGTACGCCGTACCGGGCTCTGGTGGATACTTTTTATGCTGGCTGCCTGTAGCAAGGCTCCGCGCCCGGAGGCCTTTTCTGCGCTGGCGGAGGAGTTCGTGTATGAATCCTTGGCCCTGTCCCCCGCGGGGGCCACCTCCATCGGCTACCACGAGCACCGCGGCCGGAAACTCGACGAGCAGCTCGACGACCTCAGCCCCGCCGGCATCGGCGCCCAACGCCGTTTCTACCAGGTCTTCCGCGAGCGCCTCAACCGCCTGCGCCCCGATAGCCTGTCCCCCGAGGACCGCGCCGACTACGACATCCTCAGCGATCAGATTTCCTTGAGCCTCCTCGAGCTCGACGAGATCCAGGGCTGGCGCCACAACCCCACCCTCTACGTCGAGCTGATCGGCGGCGCCCTGTTCGACCCCCACGTCCTGGACTACGCCCCCCGCGCCCAGCGCGTCCGCCACATCATCGCCCGCCTGGAGAAGATCCCCGCCTTCCTCGACCAGGCCAGGCAAAACCTGGCCGACTGCCCCGAAATCTGGACCACCGTCGCCGCCGCCGAGAACGACGGCAACATCAGCCTGATCGACAAGGTGATCCGGGCCGGCCTCACCGAGGACGTCCGCCCCGCTTACGACCGCGCCGCGCAGCCGGCCCTGGCCGCCCTGCGGTCCTTTCAGGACTTCCTGAAAAGCGACCTGGCCAAGCGCCCCCCGGGAGACTGGCGCCTCGGCTCCGAGAAGTTCACCAAGAAGTTCCGCTTCGCCCTGGCCACCGACCGTCAACCCGACCAGATCCTGGCCGCCGCCGAAGCCGACCTGCGAACGGTCCGCGCCCGCATGGCCGAGCTGGCCAAGGGCGACGTGGCTGCGGCCCTCGCCCGCATCGCCCAGCGACACTCTACTCCAGATACCTACATTCCCGACGCCCGGCGCGACCTCGCAGAAGCCCGCCGCTTCGTCCGCGACAAAAAATTCCTGCCCCTGCCGCCCCGCGACAACCTGCAGGTGATCGAGACCCCAGAATTCATGCGCGGCATCTACGCCGTGGGCGGCTTCAAATCGGCCCCCGCCCTGGAACCCCAGCTCGGCGCTTTCTACTGGATCACCCCCCTTCCCAAGGAGTGGCCTAAGGAGCGCGTCGAGTCCAAGCTGCGCGAGTACAACTTCTACAAACTCAAGCTCCTCACCATCCACGAGGCGATGCCCGGCCACTACGTCCAGCTCGAGTACGCCAACGACGTGGAGCCGAAGTCCCGCCGCCTGCTCCGCGCCGTCTTCGGCAACGGCCCCTACATAGAAGGGTGGGGCCAATACTCGACCCAGCTCATGCTCGACGAGGGCTACCTCAACAACTCCCCGGAGCTGCGCCTGACCTTTATGAAGGAGGAGCTCCGCGTCCTGGCCAACGCCATCCTCGACATCCGTCTGCACACCAAGGGCATGACCGACCAGCAAGCCCTCGACCTGATGCAAAAGGAAACCTACCAGGAAAAGGAGGAAGCCACGGCCAAGCTCCAACGGGCCAAGCTGTCTTCCTGCCAGCTTCCTACCTACTACGTGGGGTGGCGGGACTGGATTCGGGTTCGCGAGCACTACAAACAGTCAAAAGGGAGCGCCTACCAGCTTGCCGACTTCAACGAGCGGGCGCTGAAGGCGGGGGCCGTGCCGCTGCCGGTCCTGGCGCGGCTGCTCACGGGCAAGCCTTTGTGAGGATGGAACCCCGGTGTCCAGGACGACAACCGGGTTCAAGAAGCAAGCCTTCGGCGTCTGATCCTGCGAACGGCCTGGAGTTCTTCGTCGATCATTCGGTCGAAGGCTCGTGCGCTCATCTCGTCGAAGCACGTACGCTGCTTCATCGCGTTCCGCAGCCGATTCTTTGCTTGCTCGCGGCGTAGAGCCACGCCGACCGGAACAACTGCCGCCAGGGGCCTCCCGGCTCTCTCAAGGATGTACTCCTCGCCGTTGTTCTGAACTGAGTTCAGGACGGAGCTCAATTCCTGACGAAGATGGGCAGTGGCGATTCTCTTCAGCATGATTCTGGAGATATCCACCATTGGGATCGCAAGCACCCGGGGGTGATAGAATCAGGGCGGTGCCTGAGATCTACGCCCGCTGGCCGGACCCGGAGGGTCTTATTCGCCTTCGCGAGGCCGGAGTGACCGTGGCGATCGGCCCTCCCACCGCCGCTTACGCCCGCGCCTGCGTCGCAGCAGGCCTCCTCCCTTACGCCGAGCTGCCTCCCGGCGCCGCCGCCCCACCCGCCGAGTTCCGCGGCATTGTTCTCGATACTCCTGACGACCTGGCCCGCCACAAGGGTCCTAATGTCTTCGTCCACCTGAACCCGGACCAGATCTCTCGCGACGTCTCCCCCGCCCAGCCGGTCCTGCGATTCGGCCAGTGGCCCGGCGTCCGCAGCGGGCCCAATGTCCGGGGCCGTGGGATCGAAGTGGCCACCGCCAGCCGCGAGCCCTGGGTCGATGCGAACTCCTACCTGATTGCCTACTTAAAAGATCTATACCCGCGCCGGTCGCCGCTGTTGGGCTACCGGCCCGAGGACCCGGCCGCCTCCTCGCAGGGCTTGGAATTGGCCCTCGCCGAAGCGGTCATGGCCGGTGGCAACGCGATTCTCGCGCTTCCCGGCGACTACCGGGCCGCCCTGCTGCGCGGCGACGACAAGGCTTTGGAGGCCTGGCGCTCCCTGAGCCGCACCAGCAGCTTCCTGCGCGGTCAAGCCGATGTGTTGCACCAACCCAACCGCTCCCGCGTGGCCTTCGCAGCCGGAACCCTGGAGCAGTCCGGCGAACTCCTGCGCCTGATGTTCCGCCGCAATCTCTTCCCAGTCGTGATCCCGCCCCAATCCGTCCCGTCGCGGGCTGCTCCCCGCTTCCGCGGCCTGGTAATGGCCAACCTGCCCCCACCCTCCGGCCCCCAGCGCGACCGCATCCTAGCCTTCGCTCGTGGCGGCGGCACAGTGATCACCACCGGCTGGTCTCCGCCCGGAGCCGCCAAGACCCGCTCCGACCCCGACCGCGATTTCTATACTCTCGGTCAAGGTCGCATTGTTACCTACCGCGACCCCATCGCCGACCCCAGCGAGTTCGCCCTCGACGTCATCGATATCCTGGGCGTCCGCACCCGCGACCTGCGCCTCTGGAACGCCGGCGCCGTCATCGGCCACGTCCAGAGTTCGGGCGCCCGCGCCATCGTACACCTGGTCAACTACGGCGACTCGATCGAAGAATTCCCCGCCCGGGTCGACGGGCTATTCCGCCAGGCAACCCTGCGAGAGCCGGGCGCCGCCACCCCCCGGCCCCTTCCCGCGGTCAAGCGCGGCCAGACCACCGAAATTACCGTCCAGCGCCTAAGCCGCCTGGCAACGATTATCCTCGAATAGGCGTACAATATGCACAGCGAGGTGTGACCATGACCTGGACCCGCCGGCAGTTCCTCCAAACTCCCGTGGTGGCGGCCGCCGCCGCCCGCCAGCCCGCCCCCAAGCCGTACTTCGGTGTTCATTCGTTCATCGAGGCCAACCCCAAAGCGGTCTTTATCCGTCGCACCCGGGTTCCACACAAGATGGACTCCGACGCCAAGCGCGCCGAGGGCCTCGGTCTCGCCCGCGAGATCTTCGTCCCCCTGGACCGTCCCGGCGTCCCCGTTACCCACCGCATCATCCTCAAGCCCAACGTGTGCAGTGTCCGCAGCAAGCGTCCGGCGGTGGAAACCTGGGGCACCGGCACCGACCCCGATTTCTACGACGGCATCGTCACCGGCCTCGAAGAGCTGGGTCTCAAGAAGTTCCACTTCGTCGAGGCCAACAACTACCACAACTGGAACCTGCGCGGCTTTGTGGACATCAATGACCGCCACGGCATCG
The DNA here is from genome assembly GCA_041477815.1 of Terriglobia bacterium. Lineage (GTDB taxonomy): Bacteria > Acidobacteriota > Terriglobia > Bryobacterales > JACQDG01 > JBGOUV01. Next base: position 44,594 of record JBGOUV010000003.1, read on the forward strand.
AGATGAACGAGTGCGAGCGCCGCATCCGCAACTTCCAGGAAGGCTACGAGATGACCTGGAGCAAGGTGCCCGACGCCGTGGTCTACTCGCGCATCCCGCACTATGCCCCGGTCAACGAGCCCGGCACCTGGCTGCTGAACATGGCCAAGTGGAAGGCCCACGGCATGTGCCTCACCCAGGCGGTGAAAAACGAGCAGGGACTGGTGGTGCTGCCCTTCGTCCGCTTCTGTCCCGGGTGGCAGATGGTCACCGGCGCGCCGGACTTCATGAAGCCCGACATCCACCCCGAAGTCGAGCGCCGCGTCCAGCGCTATTTCGAGAACCACCGCCGCCTCGGCTACGCCCGCTACGACAGCCCGCACCGCCTCAGCCCCATGCACCAGGAAATCTGGGCCCACAAGACCTGCGACAACCAGAGCGTCCTGCAGACCGGCCTGTCCATGATCGAAGGCATCTACGGCCGCGATGGCAACGGCTTCGAGATCGGCAACGACTACATGGCCAACCTGGTGATGTTCAGCAAGGACAAGTTCCGTCTGGACCTCATCGGCCTCTGGCTGGGCGGCCACGAGCCCGGCAACATCAACCTCTACCGCATCGCCAAGGAACGCGGCCTCAGCGATACCTTTAACCCCTGGGAAGTACCCATCTACGAGTGGGTAGACGGCCAAGCCGTCCCCCGCAAGCTAACCGACTTTCCGCGCACGCCGCTCAAGACCTACTACCTAACGAAGGAAGGGGAGCCCGAGTACCATCTGGTGAACGAGCCGTTCGACTACGACAAGGTCAAAGTATAGGAGCAATCTACCACCAAGGCACCAAGGTTTGGATTTCTTGGTGCCTTGGTGTCTTGGTGGTGAATTGCGGGGTCTACCCCCGTACCGTCCTCCCCTCCCGCATAGCCCGGTTGGCCAAGTGAGCCGTACGCGCCGCCTCCACCCCCGCCCGCACATGCGCCTGCGGCTCCTTCCGCGACCGCACACACTCCACCCAATTCCGCAAGTTCGCCACTGTCCCGTCCCCTGTACTCTTCACGGCGATGGTCGGCTCCGGCATCGCCGTCCCCTCTGGAGGAATCAGACCCTCTCGCCACACCTGGAACCCGTCCCGGGTCAGCTTCATCATCCCCTCCGACCCCCGGAAAGTGATGCCTCCCCCCTCCAGCGACCCGACCATGGTCCCGTTGTAAACCGCCATATACCCCCTCGGAAACAGGATCGAGCAGTTCACCGTATCTGGACACTCCCACGTCTTCAGCGCCTGAGTCGCCCCGGACGCCTGTACCGTCTCCAGCGCCGGGCTCCGCATGTACCACTGAATCACATCGATCCAGTGCGTCATCAAGTCCGTGAAGATACCCCCACCGAAGTCCCAGAAAAACCGCCATCGCCGGTACCGCACCGGATCAAACGGCTGCTCCCTCGCCGACCCCAGCCAGCTCTTCCAATCGAGCCTGGCCGCGTCGATCTCCGGATCCGGCCGCGCCCGCCGCAAGTAGTTCTGATACCAGTAGCACTGCACCAGGGTAATCTGCCCCAGCCGTCCCGACTCCACGATCTGCTGGGCCAGCAGATAGTGGTCCCAGCTTCGCTGCTGGGTTCCGGTCGCCACCACCCGCCCCGACTTCTCCACGCCTTGGATCAGGCGGTCGCCCTCGCCGACGTCGTGGGTCACCGGCTTTTCGACGTAGACATCCTTACCGGCTGCGACCGCGTCGAGCGTCATCCGGACGTGCCAGTGGTCCGGCGCCCCGACCACCACCGCATCAATGTCTTTGCGGTCCAGCACCTCCCGATAGTCGGCCGAGGGCTTCGCCTGCGACCCCATTTTCTCGGACGCCTCCAGCCGCCGCGGTTCGTAAACGTCGCAAGCGGCCACGATCTCGGTTCCCGGCAGGCCCTTCAGCGTGGTTCCCAGATACTGGCACCGCCCGCCGGTCCCCAGCAGGCCGATGCGGCCCCGGTCATTGGCCCCCAGTATCCTGCCCAAACTGGTGACCGCCGTTGCTCTTACAAAGTCGCGTCGCCTCACGCCGCTCAGCATACACCGGTTCCCGTCCCGGTGGAACCATAAAGTGGAGCCGCTGTCAGACCTCAGGGGAAATGTTCGGATCAACTCCCGGGCCCGCTCCGCCGGACGACCCTTCAGAACCTTGCAGCGGCAGATCGAACACCGCGTGGGCGCTTCGCCCCTATTCCGCCATCCCCCCATTCTCGCAGCCGAGTCGGGGTCTGAAAGGAAAGACCACTTGAACGCGATGGGTTTAGACCCTGAAGAACCGCCGGCCACGTTCTCGCCCCCTCGCGGGGGACTACCGACGGTATGACGCGGCGCCTGGTTCCGTCCGGGCCACAGATCCTGGCGGAACCATAGGCGTCAGTGGATACTCAACGACTCGACCAGGATGGTCTCCCCATCCAGCGTCCCCGTGACCTTCACCATCAGGTCCTGTTCCTTCGTAGTGCCCTTCAGGGCTTCCTGGGCCTTGGCGTTGCCCGCCTCGTCGAACTTGACGTACTTGCCGTCGGCCGTCACCAGCCCGAACCCCGACTTGGCGCAACTCAGGGCGCACTTGGCCTTGTGTCCGGCCGCCTTATCCTTCATTTTGGCCGCGCACATGGCATCCATCAGGTATCCCTGCCACTCCCCGGCCAGCGCCGCCGCGCCGCATGCCACCGCCAACACTGTGATCGCGAACACTCGCTTCATCCTGTCGCCTCCGCAGCCAGCATCCTACCACAATTCGGACGCCAGATACCGCTGCTTGTCCTCCTCCGGCAGGAACGCCGCCTGAAAGCCATTTCGAGCCAGGCGTCGCACTTCGGCCCTGGTGAAGCCGTGC
>JBGOUV010000389.1:0-6450 GCA_041477815.1 Terriglobia bacterium
AATCTGACCGTCCACACGTACAACGAGGCTCTTGCCGACGCGATCTATTCGCGCATTGCGGAGTGTGCAGGGCTGATGGACTCCTGGTTGGGTGCGATGGAGGGTCGGGTCGGAGGCGAGGAGAAGTGACCACACTCATTCAGAACGGCACGGTGGTAACGGCGGAGAAGACGTTCGCTGCCGACGTGTTGGTGGAAGGGGAGCGCGTCAAGGAGATCGCGGCGGGGTTGCCAGCGACGGCGGCGGATCGGGTGATCGAGGCCCGGGGAATGCTGCTGTTGCCGGGCGGGGTGGATGCCCACACCCATCTGGACATGCCGTTCGGGGGGACGGTGTCGGCCGATGATTTCGAGACCGGCACGCGGGCGGCGGCGTTTGGCGGGACCACGACGCTGGTAGATTTCGCCATCCAGGCGAAGGGGACGCGGATGCGGGACGCCTTGGATACCTGGTGGAAGAAGGGCGACGGCCGGGCGGCGATCGATTACGGCCTGCACATGATCGTCACCGATTTGCCCGACGCGGGTCTGGAAGACATGGACTCGCTGGTGGACGAGGGCGTGGCCAGCTTCAAGCTGTTCATGGCCTATCCGGGGGTGCTGATGGTGGACGATGCCACCATCTTCAAGGCCATGTCGCGGACCGGAGAGAATGGCGCGCTCATCTGCATGCACGCCGAGAACGGGAGCGTCATCGACGTGATCGTGCGGCGGGCGCTGGCGGAGGGCAAGACGGCGCCGATCTACCACGCCTTGACGCGGCCGACCACGGCGGAGTCGGAGGCGGTGCACCGGGCGATTGCGATGGCCGAGATCGCCAAATGTCCGGTGTATATCGTGCATCTGTCGTCCGAGGACGCCTTGAACCAGGTGCGGGAGGCCCGGGACCGGGGGTTGCCGGCGTTCGCCGAGACGTGCCCGCAGTACCTGCTGCTCTCGATCGAGGAGCTGGAGCGGCCGGGGTTTGAGGGGGCCAAGTACGTGTTCACGCCGCCGCTGCGGGAGAAGCGTCACCTGGCTTGTCTGTGGGAGGGGCTGCGGCAGGATCACCTGCAAGTAGTTTCTACCGATCACTGCCCGTTCTGCTTTGCCGATCAGAAGATCCTGGGGAAAGACGACTTCACCAAGATCCCCAACGGCGGGCCGGGGATCGAGAACCGGCTCCAGCTTCTGTACCACCACGGGGTGAATAGCGGAAAGCTGACGTTGAACCGGTTTGTGGAGGTGGTGTCGACCACGCCGGCGCGGATTTTTGGGTTGTATCCGCGCAAGGGAACGATTGCCGTGGGGAGTGACGCCGACATCGTGATTTGGGATCCGGAGGCGGAGCACGTCATCAGCGCGGCGACGCATCATATGCGGGTCGATTACTCGATGTTCGAGGGATGGAAGGTGAAGGGCAACGCGCGGATGGTACTGTCGCGGGGGGACGTGATCGTAGACGGCGGCACGTGGCTGGGGCGGGCGGGACGTGGCGCGTACGTCAAGCGTGCGGCTCGAGGAGGCGCCTGGCGGACGTAGGGCGGGCTTTTAGCCCGCGCAGGGCTTCAGCCCCGCTTCCCGGCGGACTGAGTTTCAACCGGGCGGATATGCAGAGGAGGGTGTATGGCAATCCAGAGGACGCTGGTGGCAGTGGTGATGGCGGGAGTAGCGGGTCTGGCGGTCTGGATGCAAGCGCAAATTACGCGGCCGCAGCCGGCGCCGCCCGAGGGGGAGTTGCAGGCGGTGACGCTGGTATTTGGGTCGAAGGATCAAGAGCCGGCGAAGTGGGATGGCGAGGTCGCGGTCTCTCAGGGGAAGATCGAGAGGGTGGTGGGGTATCACTTCACCGAGACGTGCAAGGTGGAGGGAAACCGGTGGGAATGCGCGACGCATCCTTGGGCGCCGTTTTCCGGGGGGATGCATCCGAACGAGAAGCCGCAGCCGCGGCCTACGCCGGTCGAGGCGGTGGGGGTGACGGTGGAGTTTCGGGCACCGGCGGACGCGGAGTTGCGGGTGAAGGTGCCGAAGGGGGAGTTTGGGTTCCGGCCTAGGGATGTGCCGGCGGTGGGGGGAATCTTCCCGTTGGCCGCTACGGTGGAGGTGTACCGGACGCCGGTGGTGGAGACGATCTCGGAGGCGGCTTACGAGGACGACTACCCGTCGACCTGGTGGTCCTCGAGTGGCGTCCTGAGCGTTGCCTGGCAAGGCTATCGGGACGGCGGCGAGCGGGTATTCTTGAGAGGCTATCGGGAGGGCCAGTGGACGGCGCGTCAGGAGTGGACCGACAAGCCGGGCGATATCTTTCGGCCCCTGGTCTACCAGAGTAGCGGCAAGACCTCCTTGATTTGGTCCCAGCGCGTTGGTTCCGACTGGCAGTTGATGGGTGCCGGGAGTCCGGGCGAAGTCCGGGCTGTCACGCGGGGCGAGGGGAACAACCTGTTTGCGCGCGTGGCCGGCGATGGGGAGGGGCAGAGCGGCGTGGTCTATCAGAAGTGGCGACGGGGACGCAGCGACATCTACTTCAGCGACCTTCGCCAGGAGGTCCTGCTGAGCGACCCGCGGCGGGATGCTCGGGCCAACGACTGGAATCCGGCGGTGGTGCTGGATCGGGCTAAGACCTTCTGGGTGGCTTGGGACGGGTACGCCAGCGGCAGCTATAACATTTACCTGCGGTCGGTACGGGAGGGTAAGGCGGGGGAGTTGGTGCGAGTCACCAATTCTACGCGGTTTCACGCGCATCCTAGTCTGGCGGTTGATGCCCAGAATCGGGTTTGGGTAGCTTGGGATGAGGCGCCGGAGAATTGGGGCAAGGACGTCGGGTTTCTGCTGAGTGGGGGGACGGGGCTGTATGAGTCGCGGTCGATTCGAGTGGCGGTTTATGCGGGAGGAAAATGGCTGGCGCCGCTGCGGCAGCCGGAGGAGGTCGTCCCGTATGGGTATCGACGATATTTTCAGACACCTCGGCTGGTGGCGGACTCGGCGGGGAACATGTGGCTGGTGGCGCGGCCGCGGACTTCGGCGCGGCTGCCGACGTCGTTGTGGGCGGCGGGGGGGAAGTGGGAAGCGGTGGCTACCTACTACAACGGGGACCGATGGTCGGAGTTGATTCCTCTTCCGGGGACGGTGGGCCGGAATGAGGGGGGACTCGAGGCGGTGGCGGACGGGAAGGGGAATGTTTGGGTGGCGGCGGTTACCGATAACCGGTTGTGGGGAGGGCCGAACTTTGGGCATCCGCCGCAGAACAATGAGATTGTGGTGGCGCGGTTGAATGCCGGCCGAGCCGGGGGGCCCGGCGCGGCCCGGGGGGGCCGCGCTGCTGGGGAAGAACCTCCAGGGGGGAGGCCGAGTGAGCCTCGGGAGAGGGAGCAGATTGCTGCGCTCCGGGCCTATCGGATTGAGGCAGGAGGGAAGACCTATCGCGTTTATCGGGGGGATATGCACCGGCATACTGACATCTCGGCCGATGGAGCGGGGGACGGGAGTTTGTGGGATGCCTATCGGTACGCCATGGATGCGGCCGGCATGGACTACTTTCTGGTGACGGATCATCAGTCGGGGGTGCAGGAGTATACGTGGTGGCGGATCGAGAAGTCGGCGGATATGTTCCATGTGCCGGGATTCTTTACGGCGCTATATGGAACGGAGCGGAGCCTGGGGTATCCGAACGGGCACCGCAACCTCATTTTCGCTAAACGAGGCGTGCGGATCCTGCCGATTACGCCTGCGGAGCAGAAGAGCAGCACCGGGCCGGTGTTGTATCCGTATCTGCGGCAGAACAACGGCTTGGCCACGTCGCATACCTCGCACACCAACATGGGAACCGATTGGCGGGACAACGATCCGGACCTGGAGCCGCTGGTCGAGATCTTCCAAGGGGCGCGGACGTCGGCCGAGCACGAGGGGGCGCCGTTGTCGCCTACCGAGAAGCGCACCGAGCTGTGGGCGGGTGGCTATCGGCCGTTGGGGTTTGTTTGGAATGCCTGGGCGAAGGGGTATAAGCTGGGGGTGCAGGCCAGCTCGGACCACGTGTCGACGCACTTGTCCTATGCCTGCCTGCTCGCCGAGGATTCGACACGGGAGGCATTGATGGACGCTATGCGGAAGCGGCACTCCTACGCCGCAACGTCCAACATCTTGCTGGATTACCGAATGAACGTCGGGGGCGAGACCTACTTGCAGGGGGACGTGGCGACTGCTCGGGAAGTGCCGGAGATCTGGGCGAAGATCGTGGGGACCGGGCCGCTACGCAAGGTGGAGGTGATTCGGGACAACCAGTACGTGTATTCGCAGGAGCCGCGCGGGGAGTCCTACGAGCTGCGGTATCGGGATAATGCGATTTCGCCGGGAGAGCACTACTACTATGTCCGGGTGGAGCAGCAGGACGGCAACATGGCGTGGGGGTCGCCGATATGGATCCGGCGATAGCGGGAAGCTCGCTCTATAACGAAGATCTGGCGCCCGTGCCGGCGGACAAGCGGACTTGGGGGATCTACAACTTCGCTTCGCTGTGGATCGGGATGAGCGTGTGTATTCCTACCTACATGCTGGCGTCCGGGCTGATCGCCGGGGGGATGAGCTGGTGGCAGGCGATAGGGACGATCCTGCTCGGGAATCTCATTGTGCTGGTCCCCATGGTGTTGAACGCGCATGCCGGGGCGAAGTACGGGATCCCGTTTCCGGTGTTGGTGAGGGCCTCGTTTGGGGTATTGGGGGCGAACGTGCCTGCGGTACTTCGGGCGCTGGTGGCCTGCGGATGGTTTGGCATCCAGACCTGGATCGGGGGACAGGCGATTCATGGGATGCTGCAGGTGGCCTGGCCGGCTTGGGGGAGTTGGGGAGGCGGGGTGTGGGTGTCGTTCGCGGTGTTCTGGGCGATGAACATCTGGGTCATTTGGCGGGGGATCGACTGCATCAAGTGGCTGGAGGGGATCAGCGCGCCGTTCATGATCGGGGTGGGGGTGCTGCTGTTGTGGTGGGTCACGAACCAGGCGGGGGGCCTGGGGCCGGTGCTGAGCGCGCCGAGCAAGTTTCAGACGCTGCCGGAGTTCTTCCGGTTCTTCGTCCCGGCGCTGACCGGGATGGTAGGGTTCTGGGCTACGGTGGCCCTGAACATACCGGATTTCACGCGCTACGCGAAGTCGCAGAAGGCGCAGATGTGGGGGCAGGCGCTCGGGTTGCCTACCACCATGACGTTGTACGCGTTCATCGGGGTGGCGGTGACGTCCGCGTCGGTGGTGATCTTTGGCGAGGCGATTTGGGACCCGGTGGTGTTGCTCGGGAAGTTTCAGAATCCGCTGGTGGCGCTGGTGGGACTGGTGGCGCTGCTGGTGGCGACCATAACCACCAACGTCGCCGCGAACGTCGTGTCGCCGGCGAACGACTTCTCGAATCTGAACCCGCGGCGGATCTCGTTTCGCACCGGAGGCTTGATCACCGGGGTGCTGGGGATCGCCATGATGCCGTGGAAGCTGCTGTCGGATTACAGCGCCTACATCTTCGGATGGCTGGTGGGCTATTCTGGATTGTTGGGACCGGTAGCGGGAATCATGATCGTGGACTATTTCGTGGTGCGGCGGGGCGAGCTGGTGGTGGAGGATCTGTACCTGCGCGGCCGCGCCTATGAGTACTCGGGCGGGGTGAATTACCGGAGTCTGTGGGCCCTGGCGGCCGGCGTCGCCGTGGCCCTGGTGGGATTGGCCGTGCCCGGGTTGCGGTGGCTGTACGACTACGCGTGGTTCGTGGGATTTCTGGTAGCCGGCGCGACCTACTACGCGCTGATGGCCGGGCAGGAAGGCCTGGCAGGAGAAGAGACATGATTGCCGAAACGATCAAGGTCAAGCCCTTGGAGTATTACGTGAACGGACGTTGGGAGCGGTCGTCCAGCCGGGACCTGCACGTGGTGGCGAACCCCTCGACGGGAGACTTGCTGGCCCAGGTGCCCTACGCGACCCCGGAGGAAATCGACCGGGTGGTGGAGTCGGCGCACGCGGCCTTCTTGCGGTGGCGGGAAGTGCCGGTGGTGGAGCGGGTGCAGGTGTTCTATCGGTACAAGGATCTGCTGGAGAAGCACCAGCACGACCTGGCGCGGATCCTGTCGTCGGAGAACGGCAAGACGCTGGAGGATGCCAAGGGGTCGGTCCGGCGGGCCATCCAGATGGTGGAGGTGGCGTGCGGGATGCCCAGCCTCCTCATGGGGCAGTCGCTGGACAATGTCTCGAAGGGAATCGACTGCCAGACCATCCGGCAGCCGCTGGGCGTTTGCGCGGGGATTACGCCGTTCAATTTCCCGGCCATGGTGCCCATGTGGATGTATCCGTTCGCCATCGCCTGCGGGAATTCGTTCATTCTGAAGCCGTCGGAGAAGGTGCCGCTGACGCCGACCCGGGCCGCGGAGTTGCTGCACGAGGCGGGGCTGCCGGCGGGGGTGTTCAACCTGATCCAGGGCGACAAGCGGGCGGTGGACGCGCTG